>DASXZE010000119.1:0-10640 GCA_036502105.1 Candidatus Angelobacter sp.
ATGCCCACACATCCTCGCCTGACACCAATGTTTCCTGGAGCCCGGCAAATCTCAGTTTCAATATCGCCGGCGGCTTCATGCAGGATGAAATCGTGTTCCTGAACGGGGTGCTGCATTTTACAGCGGGTATCCGAGTGGAACACAACAGCCTGAGTGGATGGGACGCACAACCGACTGCGCGGCTTTTGTGGAAGGTTTCACCACGGCAATCGTTGTGGACGGCTTACTCACTGGCGAACCGCAGCGCTGACCCTGACGATACGAGTATCCGTGACAATATCTCAATCTTTCCCACGCCGGGAGGACTACAGGTTTTGCGGCTGATGGGTAATCCTGCCATCAAGCCGGAGAGACTGAACGCTTTTGAACTGGGACATCGCGTTCAGGTATTGAAAACGCTTTCTCTGGACTCAACCATTTTTGACAACCAATATTCTGATTTATTGGGCCAGGAACCAGGCCAGCCATTCGCTGAAGCCGGCCCTCCACCACGCCTGGTCATTCCGCTGGTCCCGCAGAATGACACCAGCGGACGCTCGATTGGCGGCGAGTTGGCTACACAATGGATGCCCGTCCACGGATTGCGGATGATGGCTGCCTACTCCTTGATTGAGTTTGAATTTACGCAGACGACCGCCGCGGGTGTTACCTCTAAGCAGCAGCTTTGGGGAGACCCTCCGCGCCACCAATTGCAATTGAGTTCTGCATTGAATTTGCCGCGCCATCTGGAGTTCAGCAACGCTCTCTCGTTTGTCGACCGCAGGACCGTGCAGAACATACCCGGGTGGACAGAAGTGGACAGCAAACTCTCCTGGCGTCCAGCCGAATCCGCTGACTTCAGCCTTGGCGTGCAGAACCTTTTCAACAAAGAGCACATCGAGTTTATTAGCCAGCTTGGCGGATTGCCAACAACGCTTGGACGCACCATCAACGGCAGATTTACGTGGCACTTTTAGTCAGGAAGCAGAGAAATTTCTTGAGCAAGTTATGGCAAACATCGGGCAAAGCGATTGCACTGTTGTTATTGGGCGGCGCTTTAGCGCGGCCTGCGGTCGCGCAGTCCGCCACCGAGGACCAGGTGAAAGCTGCCTACCTGTTCAACTTTGCCAAGTTCATTGAATGGCCGCCAGAAGCTTTCGAGACGGCGGATTCCGCTCTGAACTTCTGCACGCTGGGCCGGAGCCCAGTGGTGGATGAGCTTGATTCTTCAATGCTGGGCAAAAGCATCAATCGCCATGCCATTGCAGTCAGGCATCTCCGCGGCCCAGAAGACATAAAGGGTTGCCATCTGGTCTTTCTTGCCGCGAGCGCAGTCAAGCAACAGCAAAAACTGGTCCTGGCAGCCAAAGGCTCGCCGATGCTCCTGGTAGCGGAGACCCCAGGGTTCGCGCAGGCCGGCGGGACCATCAATTTCTATAGCGAAGCAGGACGGCTCCTCTTTGAGGTCAACATCAGCGCAGCAGAAAACGCGCACCTCAAAGTCAGTTCCAAGCTGCTGTCCCTGGCGCGCATCGTTACCGCAAGCGAGGCAAAGCAGGGCCAATGACAAAGCTACACGCAGCACCCCCCATCCAACGCAAGTTGATTTTCATCATCATGATGATTTCGAGCGCCGTGCTATTGCTCACCTGTCTTGCTTTCACGGCCCATGAGATTTACGCAGTTCGGGCAGACATGGTGAAAGAGAACACCATACTGGCAGACATCATCGCCGCTGATAACACAGCGGCCCTCTCCTTCAGCAGTGCACGGGACGCAGCTGACTCTTTAGAAAACCTTCGCGCCGAACCGGACATGGTGGCGGCCGGCATTTACGACCAGAAAGGCGCGCGCTTTGCAACTTATACGCGCGCCGGAGTTGATGCGCACATCATTCCGGGCGTCGTGTCCATGGCAAAAAGTGGGTTCCATGACGGCGTTTTATACGTTATGCGTCCAGTCCGCTTCGGCAACGAGACAATCGGCTTTGTCCTCCTGATTCACGATCTGGGCGAACTGCAAAATAGCCTTTTGCGCTATGCCATCATCGCTCTCATGGTGTTGCTGGTTTCGCTGGCTCTCGCTTTCCTTCTGGCGTCCCGGCTGCAAAGAGGCATTTCCGGGCCCATTCTGGTTTTGGCACAACGCGCACGGGCCATTCAGCAGAGCTCAGAATACTTTTTGGGCGAACTGCCCCGGGGATATCAGGAGATTGAGCTGCTCATTGAGAGCTTTGATTCAATGCTGGCTGCCATCGCGCAACGAGACAATGAATTGAAGAACCACTTTGAGCACATGGAAGATGAAGTCTCCGCCCGGACCAGGGAGTTGCACGCAACCATGGAACAACTGGAGCGGTCCAAGGTGGCAGCCGAGGTCGCCAACCGCGCCAAGAGCGAATTTCTGGCCAATATGAGCCATGAGATACGCACGCCCATGAACGGAATCCTGGGCATGACGGAATTAACGCTGGATTCAGAACTGGCTCCCACGCAGCGTGAATACCTGAAGGTGGTCAGATCTTCCGCTGAAGGCCTGCTCTGCATCATCAATGACATTCTGGATTTTTCCAAAATTGAAGCCGGTAAAATGTCTCTTGATCCGCGTCCGTTTGGCCTGCAGGATTTAATCGCTGAAACCATGAAGGCGATCTCGCTTCGCGCCCACCAGAAGGGGCTGGAACTGGCGTTTGAGGAGGAGCCGGACGTCCCTGAAAATATTGTGGGCGATGACGGCAGATTGCGCCAGGTCCTGTTCAATCTGCTGGGCAACGCCATTAAATTTACCAAGGAAGGCGAAGTCGTCCTGGCTGTCCGAAAGATCTCTGACGATGGCGAGGGGGCCCTGCTGCAATTCTCCGTGCGCGATACGGGAATTGGCATCGCTCCGGCGAAGCTTTCAAAAATCTTCGCGGCCTTTGAGCAGGAAGATACTTCCACCACGCGCCAGTTTGGCGGCACCGGTTTAGGCTTGACCATCTCTTCCCGCCTGGTGGAGATGATGCGTGGACGCATATGGGTGGAGAGTGCCCAGGCCAAAGGATCCTCTTTCCATTTCACCGCCCGCTTTGAAATCTCTTCCACTCCGGTGGAACAGATTGTTGACCTACGACTTGAGGCATTGCGCGGCTTGCGTGCTCTGGTGGTGGACGACAACTATACGAACCGCCGCATCCTGCACGAAATGCTGCTCCGCTGGAAAATGTGTCCGGAGCTGGCAGAGAGCGGCGCGGAGGCAATCACCATGCTGCATTTCGCAGCCAGGGAGAAGCGGTCCTATCCCCTGGTGATTGTTGACCGCCATATGCCGGAGATGGATGGATTCATGCTGCTGGAAACAGTCCACGCCAATCCCGACCTTGAATCTACCGCGATCATGATGTTGACCTCGGGCGATCAGCCGGAAGACTCCCGCCGATGCCAGGAACTGGGTGTCGCGGAATATGCCATTAAGCCGGTTTCCCAGCAGGAACTGCTCAAGCTGATTCTTCGCGCGCTGGGCAAGGTGGCGAAAGAAGAACAATCCGCAACGCCACGCATGCTTCCGCCGGCCCTGCCCTTGACGGCAGCGGTTCCCTTGCGCATTTTGCTGGCAGAAGACAATGTGTTTAATCAAAAAGTGGCCCTTGGACTCCTGGGCAGAATGGGCCACAACGTAACTATTGCGAGTAACGGACTGGAAGCGGTTGAGCTTTACTCCAAAAATAGTTTTGACCTGGTTTTCATGGACGTGCAGATGCCGGAAATGGACGGGTTCCGCGCCACGGAAATAATTCGGCAAGCCCAGGAAAAATCCGGTGTCTGGATCCCAATCATAGCCATGACCGCGCACGCCATGCAGGGCGACCGTGAAAGATGCCTGGCGGCCGGGATGCACGACTATATTTCCAAACCGATTGGCCGCAAGGAACTGGCCGAAGTGATCGCGCGCAATGCAACGCATCCTGATCCGCGCATGCTTACTCGAGTCGATCTAAGCCCGCAGCCCAGCCCAGACGGCTCCTTCCAGCCACGGGGATAGATCTCAGCCATAAAATTCCGCAAAACGGCTGGCGGCCCACCAGCGCATTATTCCCCCCTTTAAACCGCTCATTCACAAGGCCTTTCAGCTCTCATTTTTTCCGCAACCTTGCCTGCCCTATCTACATCTAACACCTTGACAGTAAGTGACTCACATATCATAATGAGTTTGATGTAACCGCATACGCACTGATTTTGAAGCACTTATAAGCATGGAGGCGGGAAATTATGGGCAAGATTATTGGAATTGATCTGGGAACCACCAATTCAGTGGTTGCCGTAATGGAAGGTGGCGAACCAAAGGTTATCGCCAATGAAGAAGGCGGACGCACCACGCCATCCGTGGTGGGCTTCACCAAATCCGGTGAGCGGTTGGTTGGCCAGGTCGCCAAACGGCAGGCCATCACGAACCCGGAAAACACGGTTTATTCAATCAAGCGGTTTATGGGACGCCGCTACGACGAAGTGAACGAAGAAATGAAGATGGTCCCGTACAAAGTGGTACGCCAGGGTGACCACGTGGCCGTGGTTGCGCAAGGGCAGGAATATACGCCGCAGCAGGTTTCAGCCATGATTCTGCAGAAGCTGAAGAAAGCGGCAGAAGACTATCTTGGCCAGTCTGTGACGGAGGCCGTGATTACGGTTCCCGCGTATTTTAATGACGCACAGCGCCAGGCGACAAAAGACGCCGGCAAAGTGGCAGGCCTGGATGTAAAACGCATCGTAAACGAGCCGACCGCCGCCGCACTGGCGTACGGTTTGGACAAGAAGAAAGAAGAGACGATTGCGGTTTACGACTTTGGCGGCGGCACTTTTGATATTTCAATTCTTGAAGTAGGCGAAGGCGTGATTGAAGTGAAGTCGACCAACGGTGACACGCACCTGGGCGGCGACAACATTGATCAGCGCATTGTGGAGTGGCTGGTGGAAGAGTTCAAGAAAGATGAAGGACTCGACCTGCGCGCCAAGGGCAATGAAATGGCCCTGCAGCGGCTGCGTGACGCGGCGGAAAAAGCCAAGATTGAACTCTCTACAACCATGGAGAGCGAGATCAACCTGCCGTTTATCACCGCAGATGCCAGCGGTCCAAAGCACCTGGTGAAAAAGCTGACGCGCACCAAGCTGGAACAGATGGTGGACGACATTATTCAGCGCTCACTTGGTCCGTGCAAACAGGCCATGAAAGATGCCGGCATTGATGCCAGCAAGATTGATGAAGTGGTACTGGTCGGCGGACAGACGCGCATGCCGCGCATTCAGGCAGTGGTAAAAGAGCTGTTTGGCAAAGAGCCGCACAAGGGCGTAAACCCTGATGAAGTTGTGGCGATTGGCGCAGCGGTTCAGGCGGGCGTGCTGGCGGGAGACGTAAAAGATCTGCTCTTGCTCGATGTGACTCCGCTGACTTTGTCGATTGAAACTTTGGGTGGCGTGGCGACGCAGATGATTCCGCGCAACACGACGATCCCAACCAAGAAGACGGAAACCTTCTCCACGGCAGCTGATAGCCAGCCTTCAGTAGAAGTTCACGTGTTGCAGGGTGAGCGTCCGCTGGCCAATGACAATCGCACTCTGGGCAAGTTCCACCTTACCGGTTTACCGCCGGCTCCGCGTGGCGTGCCCCAGATTGAAGTAACGTTTGACATTGACGCCAACGGAATCCTGAACGTGACCGCGAAAGACAAGGCCACGAACAAGGAGCAGAAGATCCAGATCACCTCTTCCTCTGGCTTGAGCAAGGAAGAAGTGGAGCGCATGGCCAAGGAAGCTGAAGCGCATGCTTCAGAGGACAAGACCAAGCGTGAAGAGATTGAAGCGCGCAACCAGCTGGACAGCATGGTCTATCAGGTGGAAAAAACCGTGAAAGAGCATGGCGACAAAATCTCTGGCGACGAAAAGACCCAGGTGGAAACGGCCCTGGCTGACGCCAAGAAAGCGCTGGAAGGCACCGATGCAGCAGCCATGAAAGCGGCCCAGGAGAAGCTGACCGCTGCTTCTCACAAACTGGCTGAGGTCATGTATAAAGCACAGGCAACGCCGGACGGCGCTGGTCCGCAGGCGGATGGCGCGCATAACGGCGCTTCACAGAATGGTTCAAGCGAGAAGCAGGAAAAGAAAGATGAAGGCGTGATAGACGCAGAGTACGTGGACGTGGAGGACAAGAAATAAGCGCGATTAGCGGGCATCCGAGCCCGCTGCGCTTATCACCTATCTTGAGGCGCAAAGCGCCGAAGGATTTGTTCTCCGCACTTTAGCTGGCATGGTGGAAGGCGGCGCAGAGCCGCCTTCAAACCTATGCGATGAAGGGAGACACCGTGAAAAGATATCTGGTAGTGAAGGTGGCAGAAGGCTGGAGCCAGGTCATCAACTGGATCGCAATGCCTGGTCTTTACTCGCTGGAAGCGGCGCAGCAGTTTGTGGACAACGCCACAGCCAACGAACCTGATTCAAAGTTTCTGATTCAGGAAGTGGGCGCGGCGTAAGCCTTTTTCTTTATCCCGAAGCGTAACGAGGGATCTCTATGGCCACGAAACAGCTGGGGAATTTTTGCCGCAGATTTGCGCTGATGAACGCTGATTAGGAATTGGCCGCGAATCAACGCGAAGAACACGAATCAGGCATTAAATAAATGGATAGCAAGGGTGAATATTCAAAGCAAGCATTTGCGGTGACAAGGAAATGGCTTGTGATATTGATGTCCCAGCGCCGTTGGGCGCGGCATGAGTTAGCCCAGCGCGGGAGCGCTGGGTTAACAAATCAAGCTGAGATAAGCCCCTTCAGGGGCGGCACATTTGGAGAGCAAAATGAAATACATGAAACGCCGTGGCCTGCGGATGTTTGCTGTCGCGGCCCTTTTACCCATGATGGCACTGGCGCAAAACACCGCGCAGGCACAGGCATCTGCCGCTCCGCAAACCGCTGACACCACGCAACAGGTCACGCAACTCGTCCGCGATTTCCTGTCGAACGTGCCGAAGAATGATCCAAAAGTGTTCCAGGAATTTTTTGCTGACGACGTAATTTACACGCGCGCCACGGGCTTGACCGTCACGAAGTCTGACATCATCAAGAATATTGACGTGCGTGCCGCCGCCGATCCGCAGGCTTCTTATCAAGCCGAAGATTTTACCGTCCATCTTTATGGCGAAATGGCAGTGGTAAATTTCCGTTTGGTCATGCATAACATTGAAGGCGGCAAGCCGGTGACGGTTTACTATCGCAATACCGGAACGTTTTTAAAGCGCAACGGCAAATGGCAGGCGGTGGCCTGGCAGGCGACCAAGGTGCCGGAAGAAAAATAAGCAAATAGTATCCAGGTACGAATGGCGACACAACAAAAAGACTATTACGGCCTTCTGGGTGTAAAGAAGACGGCCACGGCGGAGGAGATCCGCAAGGCCTTCCGGAAGCTCGCCAGAAAGTACCATCCTGACGTAAATCCGAATGACAAGAAGGCTGAAGAGAAGTTCAAAGAGATTTCTGAGGCCAATGACGTTCTGAGCGAGCCCAAGAAGCGCAAGATCTACGATCAGTTGGGCTACTACTCTGACAATATTGATCCTGCAGCGGCTGAGGCGTACGCGCGCGGTGGCAGCAGCGGATCTGGCTTTGGTAGCGGTACGCGCAGCGGCGCAGCGCAGGGCTTCGATTTCAGCGGATTTGATTTTACTGATGTGGGCGGTAACCGGCAGAGCAGCGGCGGCTTCCGCGATATTTTCTCCAGCATGTTTGGCGGACGCGGCGGCTCAAGCGCTGCCATGGAAACCCAGCCAGAGCACGGCTCTGACCTTGAGTATCAAGTGAACGTAGGTTTCTGGGACGCGATTCGCGGCACGGTGATGCGCCTGAGCGTCACGCGCCTGGACACATGCGGCAACTGCCACGGCAGCGGCGTGGTGGGCACTCCGAATACGTGTCCGCAATGCCATGGCACGGGGCAGATTACGCAATCTGGAGGCGGCATGAAGTTTAATGTGAGCTGTCCGCGGTGCGGCGGCACAGGGAAAATACAGTCGGCGTGCCCGGTGTGCCACGGTGAAACTGTGGTGGAGCGCACTGACTCGCTGGAAGTCCGTGTAAAAGCGGGCACGCGCGATGGCCAGCGCATACGTCTGGCTGGCAAAGGCAACGCCGGAACCCACGGCGGACAGGCAGGCGATCTCTTCATTATTATTCGGGTCGGTGAGCATCCCGTGTTTCGCCGCGATGGCGACGACATTTACGCAACGGTTCCGGTAGCCGCTTGGGAAGCCGCGCTGGGCGCGAAGATTGAAGTGCCTACGATTGATGGCCGGTCGCAATTAAAGATTCCGCCGGGAACGCAGAGCGGACAGAAGCTGCGTCTGCGGGAAAAAGGCGTGCCGTCGGCGACGCGAGAAGATAAGCGCGGCGACGAAATTGTGGAGATCAAGATCACTGTCCCGGAGGCGCATGACATGAAGGCGCGCGAGCTGTGGCAGGAATTGCAAAAGCTCCACGCAGATGATCCGCGGGCAGAGTTGTGGAGCAAGGTGTGAGGCGTCTTTCGCAGGTAGCGCAGTGGTCCATAGGCTTTTTTGTTGTGATTGTGATGGCAGTTGGCACTCTGATGATGTTTCTGGGCAAAGGCGGAGGCATGTGCGGCAATAACGTCTCGTCTGAAACGACATCTCCTGATAGACAATGGAAAGCCGTAGTCTTTGCCGTGGACTGCGGCGCCACCACCACAAGCAAGGAGTTGGTGCCTCGGGTTTCAATAATTCGCGCAGATGAGACACTTTCTGATCCAAATCGGGGGAACGTTTTTGGTGTGGGAAACAGAAAGGCAACGCCCCCAGTTGTACAGGTGGATTGGACAGGCCCGCACGAATTGACGATTCAGTATCCGTCCAAGGCCAGCGTGTTCAAACAGGAAACTAAGTACAAAGACGTCACGATAAAGTATGTGGCTGAACCATGACTGCTAAAAGAAAATCCAAGGGCGCTTACATGATTTCTTCCGTGGCGGAGATGTATGGCATCCATCCGCAGACGCTCCGGCTGTATGAGCGGGAAGGTTTGCTCAAGCCCTCACGCACGGACGGCAACACGCGCCTTTATACTGAAGAAGATTTGCAGCGGCTGGAGTTTATCCTGAACCTGGCGCGCGACCTGGGCGTGAACATTGCGGGCATCGCGATTATTTTGCAGATGCGCGAGCGCATGGAAGAGATGAATCGCAAAATGCAGGACTTCGTACACTTTGTCCAGGATGAAGTGGCTTTCCGTGCCAGCCATGCGCAGGCCGATCCCAGCAAGGGCGCCATTGTTCCCTTGCGCAAGCCCACGATCAACGTAGTTCAGCGCGACCGGCGAAAATAAGCTAGCTTACATCCGGCATGTCTTGTTCCAGTCTTGGCGCAGCTGCGGCTGCCATGGCGCGTTGTTTCTGCGGATAGATGCGCATGCGCTTACGGATACGGCGTTCAACATCCTGCCACTCTTCGCGGGCGCGCTCCATGCCCCGCCGGATGGTGCTTACACTTTTCTCTTCTGCCTTGCGTAGATTTTCTGCCAGATGCATGGTGGTGCTCTCCTCTGAGCACGGCAATTCTGCCGCGCTCTCCCCTGAGAAATAAGATGCTTATGTCATGGAGTTGGAAACTGCTGGTGTGAGCTGCGGAAATTCTGGATGCTTAAGCAGGCTTAGTGTGGACGGTTGGGGATTTTTCTCGCCCGAAAGAGAAAGCAAGCTCAAGGTCTCTCCTCCCTACTTCCCACCCCACCACGCGAAAACCGCGCGTGTCGGGGGCCCCGTTCGCGCGCTGAAGAATGCGCGCGCTCGCTTAACGGTCGTCGAGATGACGTTTTTTTAAGAGGAATGAAATTCAGAAGCTCGAACCGTGTAAGCCTAATCCGATTTAGGTTGTGGAATTTTGTCTGGCCAGCCAGTCGAGAAAGAGCTGTTCGATTGGTTTATCTTTGGCGCGGATTACGTGGCGCATGGTGTGGCCTGTGGCCAGATGGCAGAGTTCTTCTGCCATGTTCTTGATGTGATCGCCGGCGCGCTCCAGGGCGTTGGCCATGGAAAGCACGTGCAGGCTTTCCGGGCCTTTCAGTCCTTCGGCGTTTTCTGTGTGGCGCACCAGGATCAGGTTGCGCATGCGGTCAATTTCTGAGTCGGTGCGGAGCACGTGGATGGCCTGCTCAATGTTGCGCTGGGCAAAGGCGCGGACCATGGTGCCGAGCATATTTTCCAGCAGGCAGCCCATCTTGGTGAGCTGCTCGATATCGTCCATGTCAATGCGATTGCGCACAATGGCGGAGCGCTCGGCAAAGCTGGCAACCAGGTCGCCAATGCGTTCAAGGTCGAGCATCAGCTTCATGCAGGCCAGGAGCTCGCGCGCCTGCGTTGGCTTTACCTGCGTGATGACGGTGGCCAGCGCTTCGTCCATTTCGCGGTCCATGCTATCGAGCCGCTCTTCACATTTGCGGACAGCCAGAAGCGCCAGCCTGGAGCCATTGATCAGGCCATCGATCGCGTGGGCGACTTCGTCTTTCGCCACGGAAAACGCGCTCATGGTGAGCTCGACCAGGTGAGCTTGCTCGGATGATTCAAGCGGAAGAAGAACTGCGGGAGAACTCATGGACGGGTACTACCTTGTCCGCCAGCGCCGTGATTTTTTA
>DASXZE010000120.1:0-4950 GCA_036502105.1 Candidatus Angelobacter sp.
CAAAACGTCCGCCATGCCGCAGCCTGGGGCCGTCATTGTCATCTTGATCTCAAGTTTGTTGCCCTCAGCCACCGGGGCTATCTGGCACTCATAAATCAGCCCTAAATCCACCACATTGACGGGAATTTCCGGGTCATAGACCGTCCGCAGCTGGTCCCAGACCAGCTTTTCGCTGAATTCCTGCGGCGCTTCCGCCACGGCGACAGCAGACGGTTCAATCCCAAGAACGTCAGCGTCTTTGGCGTCCACCCGGACCATGTACCCCATGTCGCTCATCACGGTATAGCTGCCGCCCAGGGCCTGCATGATTCGCACCTTGGTTCCTGCTTCCAGCCGATGAGGGATGCCGCTGGGGATCTGCGTGGTGTCAATATCGCGCGTTAAAACGATTTGTTCGCTGGATGCCATTTGTTTTATTCAGTCGAAAGCTTATTCAGTGGAGATTGCTTCCTGATCGCCATGCAAGGCCGCGCGCAGAGCGTGCCAGGCCAGCGTGGCACATTTTACCCGCAATGGAAATTCCGATACGCCGGCAAATACCGCGAGTTTGCCCAGATCTTCTCCGCTGCCACCTGTGTGTCCGGTAACCAGATCATGAAACTTGGTGAAGGTTTCTTCTGCCTCGTCAGTGGTCTTGCCTTTGAGCATCTGCGTCATCATGGAAGCTGACGCTTTGGAAATAGCGCAGCCACTTCCCTGAAAACCTATGTCGCTGATGGCCCCGTCTTTTACGTCCACGTAAACCGTAAAATGATCGCCGCACAACGGGTTATAGCCTTCCGCTTTGTGGTTTGCCGCTTCAAGCACATGAAAGTTCCTCGGCTTCTTGCTGTGCTCCAGAATCACTTCCTGATAAAGTTCGCGCAGCTGCTCAGACATTAGCCCATCACCTCTTGCACCTTGCGAATGCCCGCCACCAGCGCGTCAATTTCTTCACGCGTGTTGTACAGCCCAAAGGACGCGCGGGCCGTGGCAGGAATACCAAAGCGCTGCATCACGGGCTGCGCGCAGTGGTGTCCGGTGCGGATGGCAATGCCTTCTGTGTCCAGAATAGTGCCGATATCATGCGGATGAATTTCGCCCATCGTAAAAGAAAGCACGCCAGCTTTTTCATGCGCTGTGCCAATAATCTGCACGCCGGGAATTGCGCTTACGGATTTGGTGGCGTAAGCCAACAAATCAGCCTCATGCCGTTCGATCTCTTCCAGCCCTAAATGATTCAAATAATCGATTGCTGCGCCCAGTCCGATGGTGTCGGCAATGTTCGGTGTGCCGGCTTCAAATTTGTAAGGCAGCCGGTTGTAAACAGTCTTGTCAAAAGTGACGGAGGCAATCATATCTCCGCCGCCCTGCCATGGCGGCATGGCTTCCAGCAGCTTGGTCTTGCCGTAAAGAATGCCAACTCCCGTAGGACCATATAACTTATGGCTGGAAAGCGCGTAGAAGTCGCAATCCAGCGCTTGCACGTCAACTTTCATCCGAGCAACAGCCTGCGCTCCATCCACCAATACGGGGATATTGCGCGCATGCGCCATGCGGATCATCTCACGCACAGGATTAATCGTTCCCAGCGCGTTCGAGAGATGAGCTATGGCTACGATCTTGGTTTTGGCATTGAGCAGTTTTTCAAAATCTTCCACCAGCAGTTCGCCCTGATCGTTCATTGGCGCAACCCGGAGCTTCGCGCCCTTCTCTTCACACAACATCTGCCAGGGGACAATGTTGGAATGGTGCTCCAGCGCCGTGATGACAATTTCGTCGCCGCTGCCAACGTTCTTGCGGCCGTAAGTCTGGGCAACAAGATTAATGGCTTCCGTGGTGCCGCGAACAAAAATGATTTCTTTTGTGCTGGCGGCATTCAGGAATTTGCGCGCCTGTTCACGGACGTTTTCATAGTGCTCCGTCGCGCGCTCTGAAAGCGTATGCACGCCGCGATGAATATTGGAGTTGTCGTGCAGATAGTAATGCTGGATCGCCTCAATCACCGCTAGTGGCTTTTGCGTGGTGGCAGCGTTGTCCAGATAAACCAGCGGCTTGCCGTGCACCTTCTGATGCAGAACCGGAAAGTCTCTGCGCACCTTCTGCACGTCGAATGCGCGCGCAGGGTGAATCTCATGAGGTGTTTTGGCAGCTGTACTCATCCCACTTCCTCCACATTCCGTTCCACATCTTCAGTTGACCGTTCGCCAGAGAACGCGGCGGCCCCAGGCAAAGCGGCAACTACCATTTTTTCCAGATGGTCGCGCATCGGCTGCGAACTCATACGGTCCAGGCATTCATTGGCAAAGGCCAGCAAGAGCAGGTGCCGCGCTGAAGCCTCAGACAATCCGCGTGAGCGCAGGTAAAACAACGCATTGTCATCAAACTGGCCGATGGTGGCGCCGTGCGTGCATTTCACATCGTCGGCGTAGATTTCAAGCTGCGGCTTGGTGTCAATCTGCGCGTCGTCTGAAAGCAGCAGGTTGCGGTTCGTCTGCTTCGCGTCAGTTTTCTGCGCGTCTTTATGAACGATGATGCGCCCATGAAATACGCCGTGTGACTGGCCATTGAGAATGCCGTTGTAAAACTGGCGGCTATCGCAGTGCGCGCTGGCATGCTCCACGAGCATGTAGTTGTCCATGGTCTGCCGGCCGTTGGCCATGAACAGGCCATTGATCAGGCATTCGCTTCCCTCGCCTGCCAACACCGGATGCACGTTGTTCCGGATCAGCGCTCCGCTCAAAAGCAGAGAGTGTGTAGACACATTGGCGCTGCGGCCCTGTTGAATGCGGAGCGTCGAGAAATTGTTTGCTCCCGCGCCTTCGCGAACAATCATGTAATGCGAAACGTTTGCGTTGTCGGCGGCTACTAATTCTGTTGCGGCGTTAGAGAACGTGGTTCCTTCACCCAACGAAACGTAATCTTCCACCACGGTGACCTGGCTGTTCTGTTCCGCCACAATCAGGTTCCGCGGATGATTCATTTGTGGCGCAGCGCCCGGCGCCGTAACGTAAAGCACGTAGATCGGATCTTCCACCACCACGCCTTGTGGAACATGAACATAAACGCCATCTTCCGCGAAGGCCGTATTGAGCGCGCAAAATGCGTCGCGCTGGTAATTCAAATAGCGTCCGAAATGGGGCTCAAGAGCGGCCGGGTCAATTCGCAGCTGGGCCGCCAGGCTCGCTACTCGCACGCCTTTGGGCATGGGAGCGAGAGTTGAAAGCTTCTCTGAATACAAGCCATTGATAAAGACCAGCTGAGAAGCAAACTGTGATGCACCAAATGGTTCCAGCTGTTCTTTGCTAACAGTTTCAGCGCCGGCCAGTTCGAACGGAGTGTTCGCGACCTCCGACACATTGGTGAAGCGCCAGTCTTCGTCGTGCGTGGTGGGAAAGCCGGTTTCAGAGAAACGGGCAAACGCTTCCTGCCGCAAGGTTTGCAGCCAGCTAGGCTGGGCTGTGGCACGGTGATTGAATTGATCAAAAATCTCCGAATATTTTTCCGGAGCCTGGGTTGCTGTAATCACGTTTTAGCTTCCTCAAAAAATCTTGTGTCGCCCCATGCGGGGCTTGGCAGAGCTACCGCTTCGCGCCGGCCAGTTCGCCTTCCGTCCAGCTATAGCCTTTTTGTTCCAGTTCAAGCGCCAGTTCAGGACCGCCGGATTTCACAATGCGTCCGTTGACCAGTACGTGAACAAAATCCGGCACAATGTAGTCGAGCAGCCGCTGATAGTGTGTCACCAGGATCATGCTCCGATTTTTATTGCGCATGGCATTCACGCCCTTGGAGACAATCTTCAGCGCGTCAATATCGAGACCTGAATCGGTTTCGTCCAGCACCGCCAGCTTCGGTTCGAGCACTGCCATCTGCACAATCTCGTTGCGCTTCTTTTCGCCGCCAGAAAAACCTTCATTCACGGGACGATTCAAGAAGCGTTCGTCCATTTCCAGCAGGCGCATCTTCTCTTTGAGCAAGGGAAGAAAATCCATGGCGTCCATTTCGTCCTGCCCGCGGAATTTGCGGGTGGCGTTCAACGCCGCGCGCAGAAAGTACGCATTACTGATGCCGGGAATCTCCACCGGATACTGAAACGCCATGAACAAGCCTTCGCAGGCTGCGTCTTCCGCTTTCATTTCCAGCAGGTCTTTGCCGTCAAACGTGATGGAGCCATCGGTCACTTCATAGCTCTCACGACGCGCCAGCACCTGGGCCAGCGTGCTTTTGCCGGAGCCGTTTGGCCCCATGATGGAATGCACCTCGCCCGGGTTCACGGTGAGGTTGATTCCCTTCAGAATCTCATTGCCATTCACTTTTGCGTGCAGGTTTTTGATTTCAAGCAAACTCATCGTTTTATCCAACACTCCCCTCAAGACTGATGCCGAGCAGCTTCTGCGCTTCCACGGCAAACTCCATGGGCAGTTCTTTGAACACTGCTTTACAGAAGCCGTTGATAATCATGCTGACGGCCTCTTCCTTGGAAATTCCGCGCTGCTGCAGGTAAAAAATCTGGTCTTCGCCGATCTTTGAAGTGGACGCCTCATGCTCCATGCGGGCACTGGCATTCTTCACTTCGATATACGGGAAGGTATGCGCGCCGCATTTGTCGCCGATCAACAGCGAGTCGCACTGCGTGTAATTGCGCGCGCCTTTGGCGCCCTTCAGTATCTTCACCATGCCGCGGTACGTATTCTGTCCGTGGCCGGCAGAGATGCCTTTTGAGATCACCGTGCTCTTGGTGTTCTTACCAATGTGGATCATCTTGGTGCCGGTATCGGCCTGCTGATAATTGTTGGTCAGCGCCACGGAGTAGAACTCACCGACGGAATTGTCACCCTGCAGAATGCAGCTCGGATACTTCCAGGTAATGGCCGAGCCCGTCTCAACCTGCGTCCAGGAAATTTTTGAGTTCTTGCCGAGTGCCTTGCCGCGCTTGGTCACAAAGTTGTAAATGCCGCCTTTGCCTTCTTT
>DASXZE010000121.1:0-2426 GCA_036502105.1 Candidatus Angelobacter sp.
TCGCTCTTTCTGTCTTTCAGGATGAAACTAAAATCGAAGCTACCAGACTCCCTTATCACTGCCAGTAATCTTAAAAGCCACGGCAGCGGCGGAAGCCAGTGGCGGCAGCAGGCTCAGTCGGAAAGTCGCCGGCACATTGCCCCGGAAAGCAGCCTGCGTAATTTGTTGCCCATAGAGTCGTGCGCCGTAAGGCATGATCGGCAGCCGCAAAAAGCGTGCGCGCGTATAAATCTTGTCGCCGCTCACCGTCGCATCCGCCAGCACAGTCACTGGCAGGCTCAAACCAGTCCCACGATACTGCTTCACATAGTCAGAAACAATCTTCAGGAAGCTCGCTACACCAGGCCAGATACCGGCAGTAACCGCCGCGGTGCGTAGCTCTGAATAATCAATCTTGCCCGACTCCACCAGCGAAGCGGCATTCAATATGTCACACACTCTGAAATAGAAGTGGCGATACATGCGTTGCAGCGTTGCGGCAAAAATCCGTTCTTCCGGCGCAGGAACCAGAAATGTATGGCCGCTTACATTCGCCTTCACCCGGCGATTAATAAACCGCTGCGCCAGCCCAATATGCTCGCCCGTCTGTCCCAACCGCCCGACGTGGCATTCAATTGCTTCAGGCAATCCGGGCAGCGCAAAGTTCCACTTGCAGGCCAGCCGGTCGCCCCAGCTTCTGGCTTCAATATGAGCGTTAAACTGCTTGGTAAAGACCTCAATAATCTTTGACTTGTTTCCGGTAGAAACCAGGTCCAGATCATTGCCCAGATCAGGCCAATGATCCAGCGTCTTCATAACTACAGTAGGACAGCCAGCTTCTTCCAGTGCATTCACTACTGGCTCTAAATGATTAAATGCATTGGTGATACGGGCGCGCTCTTTGCTTAGGATATCAACCGCCCAGGCTTGCAGATCATTATCGCCGCGATTACCTGCCACCCGGTTAATCACCTCAAAGGCGCGAATCACCACATGGTTCGAATCCGCCAGTTCAACAAAATCCTGCCGCTGCTGCGGCGTGAGTGAAGTCAGCAAAGGCAGTACGTCGGCGGCGGACGTGGGCCGCAGCGTCAGCTTCAGAAATGCGTCAATATATTGTTTCTCGTTTTGGATCGCGATAGCCATTTGGACAGGGTGCTCCTGGGTCTCTTCTCGCTGGATAGGATGATACTTCCGGTACACAGGTTGTAGGGCGGATTGAAGCGGGGAATTTACCGCAAAGGACGCTAAGGCCGCGAAGATAGGGGAAGATCGGAAAAGTGGTCTATCAGTCTGCTCCCGTTCCGTTAGTCTTCCCAGAAAGTCAGCTCCGTTCTGAAGAGCATTTCAGCAGCCCTGCGTTCCTCTGCGTCATTACTGTCTTCTGCGGTTGGTTCCTGGTTTTGCTTTTTGTCTGATCCGCGCCTAATACGCGCAAAATCCGCAGTAAGTTCTCTTCCAATAAACTCCTTTGGATTTCCTCTGCGCCCTTAGCGTCCTTAGCGGTAAAAACCCGGCTGACCGCTGAATGCTGAGTACAGACTCCTTATATAATCGCCAGTCACACAGATTCCTCACCAGGAGTTGCGCTTGGCGTATAACGACATACGTGAATGGATTGCCGCGCTTGACCGTGCTGGCGAGCTGAAAAGAATTCGCACTGAAGTGGATCCCATTCTGGAGATCACTGAAATAGCCGACCGCGTCTCCAAAGGCGCTGCCAAAAAATATGGCTGCCCCGGCGGCCCGGCTCTGCTCTTTGAAAATGTAAAAGGCGCAAACGGCGTGCCCGTGCTCATCAACCAGTTCGGTTCCGAGCGACGCATGCAGATGGCTCTGGAAGTTGACCGGTTGGACGAAATTTCTGAGCGCATCCGCCAGCTCATGAATATGAAGTCGCCAGAAGGCTTCATAGAAAAACTCAAAATGTTGCCCATGCTCGCCGATATGGGCAAGTTCTTCCCCAAGACCGTCGCCACCGGCCCGTGCAAAGAAGTTATCAAGAAAGAAAATTTCTCGCTGCTGGATTTTCCTATTCTCCAATGCTGGCCACAGGATGGTGGACGCTTCGTCACTCTGCCATGTGTGATAACCCGCGATCCTAAAACAGGGAAGCGCAACATGGGCATGTACCGCGTTCAGATTTATGACGCCACCACCGCCGGCATGCACTGGCAGCGGCAGAAAGTAGCAGCCGAGCATTACCGTGATCTGCTGCGCGGCATCTCCAGCGAAAATCAAAAGGTACGTGGAGCGCAGGCGCCCTCGCCTGCGAGCAAGGCTCATGGCGTACTCACGCCTGCAGAAAGAAGATCTGGGGTCGACATCATGGCCCGCTCTGGCGGAGGCTCCATGCTTGCACCCGGAGATCGTCCTAGCGGAACCATGGAAGTAGCCGTCGCCATCGGCACAGACCCAGCTCTTACTTTTTCTGCCATTGTTCCCGC
>DASXZE010000122.1:0-4759 GCA_036502105.1 Candidatus Angelobacter sp.
TTTGATCGCCCACGGCACGCGGCACGATAATTCGCTGCAACGGATATACCACAACGTAAAAGCTGTTTCCCCGGAATTTGTGCTTCAGTGGTTTTGGGTAGAGCTTGAAAAAGGCGGATGACTCTTAAAGCAAACTTCTTCGTTCTTTGGCGAAGCTCTTCAGGCTGGCTCACAATTTACCAACTTACCAAATTACCCACTTACCAAATCTCTTTTATCTTCCGAAGTGAACTGACACATGTCCGCCAGGCGGAATTCTTGACCCTGCTACCGGCGACTGGCCTTGCCCAACCCCGCTACCGCTGATTTCTAGCTCCAGTCCAGCTGCCTCCGCCTCTTCCAATGCGGCACGCAAGGACTTGCCCCGGAAATCGGGAACGAGCGCTCCCCCGGCAACATCCAGAACAATCGTACCGCGGCCCTGCTCAGTGGTTTTTAGCAGTGTCTTCTGCACTGCTGCGGGCGGCGGTGGCGTATTTGTTACCGTTTGATCAGCCATGGACAATGCGGGCTTGCTCGTAACAGAGACGGTTCGCAGCCTTGCATCTTGCGTAGCAGGGGCTGGCGTAACGGGTGCAGTCGCTGCAGCAGGCTGAGGCGCTGGCGCATCCGCAGGCGGCTGTTCACTTGCCTGTTCGCTGGCGATGTGATCTGGCGCGCCTTCAAACACTTCATCTTCTTTGGCATGGGCGCGAATAAACATGCGCCTTGGATCCTGCACATCTACATCGTGCGGCACATTCATGTAAGCCAGAACCTGCTGCGTGACGCGTGAAAATACCGGCGCTGCAACATCTCCGCCGCCATCGCGTGGATAGGTCGCGGGTGTATCCAGCACTACCAGCACTGTTACCGCCGGACTATTCACCGGCGCAAAGCCCACGAATGAAGCGATGTGCTTAAGATGAGAGTAGCGTCCGCTCGCGTCAATCTTTTGCGCCGTGCCAGTCTTGCCCGCAGAGGTGTAGCCGTCAAGGATGGCCTTCCTCCCAGTTCCGCGAAGCACTACGCCCTCCATCATATGGCGCATCTCGGCAGCCGTAAGCGACGACAGCACGCGCCGTCCCATGGCGGGGTGAAACGCAATCAACTGCGGCGTGCTCCGTGGCGCTGTGGTTCCAGCAACAATGCGAGGGGGAACATAAAGACCGTCATTGGCAATAATGGATGCCATGGCCGCCAACTGCACCGGCGACACGCCAATCTCCTGTCCCATGGAAATTGCGCCAATACTTACCTTCGACCACCGGCTTGCAGGCTTGGTCATGCCGCGAGTCTCGCCCGGCAACTCGATGCGCGTCTGCGTGCCAAAACCAAAAGCGCGGATATAGCGGTCAAATCTATCTTCTCCCAGACGCAGCGCGATCTTGATTGCGCCTACGTCGCTGGAGTGTTCCAGAATTTGCGACACTGTAAGACCAGCGTACGGATGGTGGTCGTGAATGCGCAGGCCGTTTACCACGATCGAACCCATCTGGCAGTCGATGACTTCATCCGGGTTGGTAATCTTCTCTTCCAGCGCAGCGGCCAGCGTTACGATCTTAAAAGTTGATCCGGGCTCGTAGATATCACTCACTGCGCGGTTCTTGAGCGCCTGCGGATTTACCTTGTTGAAAATATTTGGATTGAACGTGGGCCAGTTGGCCAGCGCAAGAACTTCTCCGGTATGCGGGTTCTGCACAATCACCGTGCCAGCTTCAGCATGCGTCTCTTCAATGCTTCTGGCTAGTTCGCGCTCCGCGATGTACTGGATCTTTTCATCGATGGTGAGCACCACGTTCTCGCCCGGATCAGGTTCTTTTTCCACGCGGCCAAGCCAGCGCCGCTTGTTGTCCATGGTGATCAGCATTTTGCCGGACTTGCCTGTGAGCTGCGGCTCAAACTCGCGCTCCACGCCGCCAAGGCCCGCATCATCCAAGCCGACATAGCCCAGCACCTGCGCCGCGAGCTCGCCTTTGGGATAAAAACGCTTTGATTCTTTCTGGAAGTAAATGCCCTTCAAGTTCAGTGCGCGGACGCGGGCACTGGTGGCGTTATCAACCTTGCGCGCTACCCAGGCAAACGCGCGCGATGCCCGCATATGGCTTTCAATCTCTGTGGTATCAACTTTTAGGATTCGCGCCAGCACTTGCGCGGTAGAGTGGGCGTCCGGCACTTCTGAAGGCACAGCAAAGATTGAGTCCACACTGACCGTCATGGCCAGATCATTGCCGTGGCGATCATAGATATTGCCACGCACTGGAGAAACGTCAATGCTGCGCTGCTGTTGTTTGGCGGCGCGCTGGGTGAAGTCGCCGTAATTGATTACCTGTAGCCAGACCAAGCGGCCACAAATAACGATGACCCAAAATAGAAGGAAGCCGGCAAGAATATAGATGCGCGTGTTGCCGTTTTCAGAAGAAAAGCCTGTTTTCATTTTGACGACACTACATGAGCAGGCCATGCGGCCATGATTGTCTGCAAACCCAAGCACAAGATCCCTCACTCCTATTCGGCCGCTGAAGAAAACGCGGCCTCGCTACGGAGTTCGGGATGACGAGTTTATAAAGATCGAAGCTAAAAAATACGTGGCGGCTCCAGTTGGTTTTCCGGAGTCGCCATCAAAGCTCCGGAAACCTCCGGGGCCAAGGTCAACCAACCAAAACTTATCGCGCGATGATCACGGCCACGGGCGACGCTTGCGCCATGATCGGGCCACCCACGTCATCCGGATTCAAGCGGATTACCTGCCCAGGCTGCGTGGATTCAAGCCCCATCTGCCGGGCCAGCGAATCGATCCTGCCGGGATCGCGCAGTGAAGCCGACTCAAGCTTGAGCGTGCGGTTTATTTCCACCAGGCGCTCGCACTCGGTCTTTTGCGCTTCAATCTTGTAGCCATATTCAATGGAGCTGAAGTGCTGCCAGGCATAAAACATCATTACCAGGAAGAGCGCGGCCACACTGGTGGAGAACATGCGTATCTCGCGCCGGCGCTGCGGATCAACGATCTTTACCAGCCGGGAATTATCAATGGTCTTCTGGAAATAAAATTCCGGCGTGAGCCCGGCAACACTACGGCGCCCCGCGGCGCGTGCATCTACCGGCGTGATCATTCCTGTAATGTGCATTGCCGTGGCGGCCATTTACGCTACCTCAACCATTTCCTGGCGAACAATGAAAGGACGAAATTGATACTGGCGGTCCAACGCAGAAGCCTGCGTGGTGGGAGCCTGCTGGCGGGCATGTTCTTCCGCGCGCTGTACGCTGTTGATCAATTCTTCAATTGTTTTTCCTTGAAACATTTTCCTGTACCTTCTTTTCTCGAGGGAACTTTTCTATTCCGGCCTACCACGGCCTGGTACTGCAAACTTGTTGAACTTCTTGCCCGCGTTCTTTATTCCTTCCGGGCCCATTCTTGCCGCAACCCGCATTTTTGCGCTGCGCGATCTTGGGTTGCGATCAGTTTCTTCTTCGGTGGCGGTCAGCGGCTTCTTTGTAAGTACGTCATAGAGGCCGGCTTTCGCGCCATCCCGCAGAGCGTCTTTTACGATGCGGTCTTCCAGGGAGTGAAAGCTGATGACTACCAGCCTGCCTCCCGTTTTAAGCACCTTGGGCGCGGCTTGCATAAGCGCCTTCAGGTCGTCTAACTCACGGTTTACGAAGATTCGGATTGCCTGAAAAGTAAGCGTCGCTGGATGAATCCTTTGATGAGCTCCGGTATTCACTGACCGGAGCGCAGCCGATATTACTTGTGCCAGATGAGCGGTACTTCTTATCGGCCGCGCCCGGACAATGGCTCTGGCGATTCTCCGCGACCTCCTTTCCTCACCGAATTCGTAAATCACATTTGCGAGATCTTCTTCGCGCATGTGGTTTACCACTTGATCGGCGGTGCGGTCCCCTTCTGGGTCCATCCTCATATCAAGAGGGCCGTCCGCCTGAAAACTAAATCCGCGCGCTGCGTTCCCGAACTGCAGTGAACTTACGCCCAGGTCCGCCAGCAGTCCGTCAGCGCTGGCCAACGGAACATGCTCGGAAACTTCAGCGTAAGAGCTGTGCAACAGAGTGATCTTCGGAGTGACCCCAGGATTACCTTCGGGACGGTTATCACTTCCGACCCCAGAAAGCCTCTGCCGCGCCAGTTCAAGTGCGTTGGTATCTTTATCGAAGCCAATCAAATGACCCTGTGGGCCGAGGCGATTTGCGATTTCTAAGCTGTGCCCGCCCAACCCCAGAGTCGCGTCGATATAAGTCCCGCCGCGCCGGATTGCTAAAAAGTCGATCGCTTCTTTTAAAAGAACTGAAACATGGCCAACGTCCACACTGCCATGCGCTCCCTGAGGAGCTTTTTCGCTGCCAAACTCGTCCGCCACTAAATGCCCAGTTCGTCGAGAGTTTTCTCATCGTCAGACGTGAACGGGTTCTCTTCTATATCTTTCTTGTAGACCTCGATACTCTGTACCTCGAGGTATGTGAGGTTGCCGACAACGGCTACCTCGCCTTGAATTTTGGCCGTCTCGCGCAGCAACGCCGGTATCAGCACCCGCCCCTGCCCATCGATCTCCACCAGCTGGCCGTAATAGTTCGTACGGTTCAAAAACTTTTTCTTGGTCGGATTGAAATTGGAGAGCTTTGCCAACTTCTCCTCGATCCGCTGCCATTCCTCGAAGGGATACACTTGAGCAACCTTCCCATCGAGCGATGTGATGTAAAATTGCGTGCCGTACTTCTCGTCGATCAGGCGCTTGAATTCCGCGGGGACCTTTAAACGTCCCTTCTC
>DASXZE010000123.1:0-45035 GCA_036502105.1 Candidatus Angelobacter sp.
ATAGAGCGTGCAATTTTGAAAGTAGCATTTGTCTATAGAAAAATTACCACGGCTTACTTGAAGATTGCAGCGAATAAAGGCGCAATTCTTAAAGTGGTATCCGTCAATATGTAAATTTTGTTCTTTGTAAACTCTGTCGTCCACTTGGTAAGGGTTATACGTGGCAAGGGAAGAGCTCTTGGTAACGCCAAAGAGGTCAAGCGCATTAAACTGCTGTTCGTCGCTCATTGTCTATCTCACTTTTTAAACATGCTAGCAGACCGATCCAGACAAAGCTTGCTCCAACTTTTCAAGCTCTGATTTTAGTAAAAGCCGATCAGTTTTTGGACTTCTTCGACTCGGACTTGGACTCTGTCTTTTTGGGCTTGGAGTCTTTGTCTTTCTCTTTGCCTTTTGCGCCGTCTTCTTTAGAGGAGGCCGTATCTTTTTTCTCAGATTTATCAGACTTTTCTGAGTCCCCGTCAGACTTGGGCGTATCAGTGGTTTGCTTGCCGCCGTAGTCGGTAACGTACCAGCCGGAGCCTTTAAACTGCACGGCAGGCGCGTGCATGATCTTCTCCACCGGGCTGCCGCATTCAGGGCATTTCTTTACCGGACGATCAGAGAACTTTTGGATCTTTTCGAATTTATGTTTGCACTTCTTACACTGATATTCGTAGAGCGGCACTCGGACAAACCCCTCAAACTTATGAAGTGATATGTCCTGATTTTAGCAGAGAGCATTTTGGAGCAGGAAAGCTGTGCGATGCGGCGCGGTGCGGATGCTATCCTTAGCGCCGGAACCAAACACGAAATGGCAGAGCAGAAAAAAACCGGCACGCTGTACGTGGTGGCCACTCCCATTGGCAATCTGGAGGACATTACTTATCGTGCCGTGCGGGTTTTGAAAGAAGCCGACCTGATTGCCTGCGAAGACACACGGCACACGGCCAAACTGCTGCATCACTACGGCATTGATAAGCCAACCATCAGCTACCACGACCACAATGAAGCCACACGCGCAGAAGAGTTGGTCGCCAAGCTGGAGCAGGGATTGAACATTGCCCAGGTCTCTGACGCTGGCATGCCCGGCATTTCTGATCCCGGATATCGCGTGATTAAGCTGGCGATTGAACGCGACGTGCAGGTAGTACCGATCCCCGGAGCATCAGCATTGATTTCTGCACTGGCTGCTGGTGGCCTGCCGACCGACAACTTTCAGTTTCTTGGCTTTCTGCCGGCGAAGTCTGGCCAGCGACGCACTTTGCTGGAAACCCTTCGCGGTTCAGAGCAGACGACTGCGGTGTATGAGGCTCCGCACCGGATTGCCGAAACAATGAAAGATATTGTGGAGATACTAGGAGCTGAGCGCCCGATTGTGCTGGCGCGCGAGCTTACCAAGGTGCATGAAGAATTTATTCGGGGCAGCGCAGCGCAAATCCTGGCGCGCACCCAGGAACATGAGCTGAGAGGCGAGATTACTTTGCTAATCGGCAAGGGCGAAGCGCAGGTAGCTCAAGTGCCTACGAAGAACATTGCGCAGCGGCTGGAAGAGATCATGCGCGAACAGAAGATTGATGAGAAGGCCGCGCTCAAAATCATCGCTAAAGAGCACGGACTTTCCAAGAGTGAAGCGTACCGTGAATTGCAGCGTATTCGCAGCCGGCAGAGCTAGAAACTAATCGCTAATCTGCTGACGTATGATCGTGCACAATCTTCCATCCCATGGGTGGCATGCGTTTAAAGATCAGCGTGAATAAGCCGTGGGGCTGCTTGCCGTCAGGTGTTTTGGATAAGGTCAGCTGAAATTTTCCTGTTACCACGGCGGATCTCCAGCTAAGCACATCAATGTTGAGATCCTGAAATTCCAGTTTGCCCATCTCTTTGCCTTCTGCCTGGTAGCGCTGGCGATAACGCTCTAACGTTGGTTCCCATCCGCGGGTGATGCTGCCGCCGGAATAGAAAAGGAGATCGGGCGAGTGCCAATATCCCTGCATAAAGCCTTCCAGGTTGCCATGGTTCCAGGCCTCAACCTGTGAGACCAGCACGTGCTTGATTCCTTCATCCAGTTCGGCGCGCATCTCGGCGGACATTTCCTCATGCTGAGGGCCGGCGGCGAGCTGCGCGGAAGAGTTTTGGTCAGCGGATGGGTTATTTCTAACCTGGGCTGTAAGCAAAAACGGCAGCAGCAATAAAGCTAATAAATGGAGGCGCATAGGGGCTATTTTAAGCCGGGTACGGGAGCGCACCCAGGTTTTTCTCCAGTGGACTCACGGCTGCAAACTAAAGTCACGTGCCAGGCGTACACGAGCATTGACCTGCGGTAACAGACTGGGATATTTTCAGGTCACTCGGAGTGTTTATCCTCCATAAGAATTGTCGATAAGCTTTTTACGTCTCTCCCCCAAGACAAGCAAGGGCGCCACTGCGTTAAAAAAGAGAAGAAAATTAAGCCCTCATGATGTCTATACAGACGGTTGGCAGATACGAGATTACTGGTGAGCTTGGGCGCGGCGCCATGGGCGTTGTGTACAAGGCGCTGGATCCGACGATTGGCCGGACCGTGGCACTCAAAACGATGCGGCTCGACGTCCACGGACTGGACGCGCAGGAAATGGTGCGCCGTTTCCAGAATGAAGCACGCGCCGCCGGCGTACTCAACCATCCTAATATTGTTACGATTTACGACGCAGGCGAGCAGGACGGAATCTTCTACATTGCCATGGAATTCATTGAGGGCACCACGCTCCATGAATTGCTGGCGGAAAAACGCGTTCTGGCGACAGACGAAATTCTGCAATACACGCGCCAGATTACGCGCGGCATGGATTACGCGCACTCCAACGGCATTGTTCATCGCGATATAAAGCCAGCCAACATCATGATTACCGCGAACGGCACGGTAAAGATCATGGATTTCGGCATTGCGAAATCTGGCGGGCAGGTCACCAACACCGGGCAGGTCCTGGGAACGCCCAACTACATGTCTCCTGAGCAGGTGAAAGGGCGCGTGCTGGATGGCCGCTCTGATCTTTTCAGCATGGGAGTCATCCTGTATGAAATGCTGACGGGCGAAAAGCCGTTCGTCGGCCAGAACGTAACAACCATTATTTACAAAATCGTCAATGAAACCCCGATCGCGCCACGCGATTTAGATGTAACGGTCCACCCCGGTTTAAGTGCAATCGTCGTAAAGGCCCTGGCCAAAGCGCCTGACGATCGTTACCAGACCGGTGCGGACCTTGTCCGTGATCTTGAGAATTACAAACTGGCGGGGCCTGTTCGCTCCGGTGCCACCACTTCGATAGGCGTTGTTCCAAGCCCGCCAGAAAAAACTGTTGTGCTTCCGGTACGTGTTATTTCCGGCAGCACAGTCCGGGTTGCCGCAGCCGCTGCAGCCCAGGCCAAAGCTCCGATTCCAATGCTCCGTCCTGCGACGGCCATACTTACCAGCAAACGCAACCTGCTGCTGGTAACGATTGCAACAATCCTGTTTCTGGGTTGCGCGATGGGTGGATACGCTTATCACCGCACACAGGTAAAGCTGCGCCAACTGGCCGCTGATACCAAAGCCAGAGAAGCCAAACTGCAAGCCGAGCGCGAACCAATTGCGATTGCGATTCCGGCGCCAACTCCCACGCAGGAAGTGATTGCGCGGGACACCACGGTTAAATTTTTCCCAACGAATGCAGGCAAGAACGCAGGCTCAAGCAAACAGACCGCGCCGGTGCCTGCACCGCAGAAAGCCACCAGTTCGCCGAACCAGGTTTTCGTGCAGCAGAGCGAATTGAAACTGATTTCAAAACCCGATGGCGCCAAAGTGGAGATTGACGGCTGGAGCGAGCCAAACTGGATTACGCCGTTTGTGGCATCGCACCTGGCCGCCGGCCATCACACGCTCGTTTTTAGTAAATCAGGTTATCTGCAACAGACGCGCGCGGTTGAATCAGTAGCCGCCAAGAGCGTTGATGTGTCCGCGGAGTTAACACCGGCGGTTTCCACACTGGTAGTTACCAGCAATCCGCAAGGGGCAAACGTCTGGGTGGACGCCAAAGACAGTGGCCTGACCACGCCAGCACAGCTGACGGTGGACAAAGGATTCCATAAAGTCACGGTACGCAAGTCTGGATTCAAAGACGCCTCTGTGGAAGAAACAGTTTCTGAAGGCCAGACCATGAGCTTCTCTCCGGTGCTGCTGAGCCTTGATCCACAGTCTGAAGCTGGCAAGAGCCCGAACTTCCTGCGCAAAATTTTTGGTACCGAAACGATTCCTGAAGGCAAAGGGTTGGTGCATATCCGCACTGACCCTGAAGGCGCAAGCATTGTTGTAGATGGCAAGGCGGCTCCCAAGAAAACCAATGCGCGCTGGCCCGCTGATCCGGGCGTTTACAGCATTGTGCTGCAGATGAGCGGCTATAAAACCGTGCACAGAAACGTAAAGGTGCAAAAAGGCAAGACCGTAAATATTGACGAGATACTTGAGAAACAGTAACCATGTCTTATGGCCCGCCTGATCATCTCCGCTCCTGACGGGAAAAACGGAATACTCGAACTCAATAAACCAGTCATTACCATGGGCCGGGGGAATGCCAACGACCTCGTCCTGAATGACCCCAGCGTCAGCCGCTTTCATGCGGTCATAAAACTCAGAAATAATTCCATCTTCATAGCCGACCGTGGCAGCACCAATGGCCTGGTGCTGAACGACAAGAAGATCACCAAAGAAACTGAGCTCAAGAATGGCGATGTGGCGCTTGTCGGCCTGTATAAATTGCTGCTCGAGAATGTAGGCGAAGAAGGCATACAGGTTCGCCGAGGCGAGTGGCCATCTACGCTGAACCACATCATGCATGGCCGCGACGAGCAGGCCGTGCTGCCCAGAAGCCGCGCTATTCCGCAGAACGATCTCACGGATCTCGCCAGCCGGGTGAAAAAATTGGAACGGGAAAACTATCTGCTTACGGTTTTGTATGAGGCCGGCAAGGCGTTGAATTCCAAGCTGGCGCTGGAGCATATCTGCGAGCAGGTGGTCTCGCTGGCCTGCCTGATTGAAGGCGTGGAGCGCGGCTTTGTGATGCTGTTTGACGAGCGCGGCGAGGTAATGCGGCAGAGCGACGTGCGCTATCGTGATCCAGCAAGTTCAGGCAGCAGGCCGCAGATTATTCTGAGCCAGAGTGTGCTGGAGATGATCCGCAAAGAGAAGCAGCCAATCCTGATTGAGAATGTAACCGAAGACGAGCGCTTCGCCGGCAGTGAGAGCCTGAGAATTTCCGGACTGCGCTCTGCCATGTGCGCGCCGCTGGTGGGCAAAGAGCGGCTGTTCGGAATTTTGTATGTGGATAATCTGGAGAGGGCTTCTGCATTTACGCAGGAAGAGCTAAATGTATTCGCGCTGGTGGCGGCGCAGGCCGGGGCAGCCATCGACAATGCGGCCGCCCACGAGAAGATTGCGCAGCAGGCATTGCAGCGCTCCGCGCTGGAGCGTTTTCTCTCGCCTGAAGTAGTCGAGATGGTTGTAGCCAACCCGGACATAAGGCTGGGCGGCGTGAATCAGGAAGTTACTGTGATGTTCGCGGACATACGTGGCTTTACCGCGATGAGCGAAAAGATGGAACCGGGCCATGTGGTGGAGATCCTGAACGAATATTTCACGCGCGTCACTGATGTAATTTTTGATAACGGCGGCACGCTCGACAAATATATTGGCGACGCCGTGATGGCGGTCTTTGGCGCTCCGATCTCCAAAGGAAACGATGCGGCCAGCGCAGTGAATTCGGCAATCCAGATCCAGCGGCTGTTGATTGAGTTAAATCGTGACGCTGCGGCGCGCAACTGGCCGGAACTGCGTGTGGGCATTGGCATTAATACTGGGAATGCCATCGCGGGTAATATTGGGTCGCCAAGGCGACTTGATTACACAGTGGTGGGCGACGCAGTAAACACCGCGCAACGCCTGATGACCAACGCCGCCGGCGGACAGGTGATGATCTCTGAATCTACAGCCAACAAGCTGGGAAAAAGTTTTGATCTGGAGCGGCTACCGGAGCTGAAAGTAAAAGGCCGCGACGAAGCTGTACCGGTATTCCGAGTGAGCTGGGAAGAAAAGTCCCCGGCAACAGTTGTGCTGGCAAAGAAAAGGCGCTCTGCGAAGAGCGCCTCGAAATCTAGAAAAGCTACTACTTAAGTGGTTGTTTTGCTTCGCCCCGGGAAGATCATCGTGCGCAGGCGAGGGCGCCTGCGGTCCACGATTTTAGATTCACAAAAAACTTCTACTTAGTTGCTGGGGCCTTCTTGGCGGCCGGCGCAACGCGATGAGCGATGATCTTGTCTTTCACCTGGTCATAGGTAGCCTGGGGAACGATCTTCTTGGTTACCAGATCTTTCTTAGTAGTGTAAGGGCGGCCGTCGATAATCTTCTGGCTGTAGGCGTCGCCGATTCCGGGCAGCGCGGTGAGCTGGTCTTTGGTGGCGGAATTGATGTCGATTAGATCGGCCTTCTTGGTTTTCGTGGCACTGGCAGAAGCAACTGCACCTTTCTTGGCTGGAGTGGTGGCTGCGGCTTGCGCATAAACCAAGTGGGCGGGCATGGCGAACATGGCAAACGCGAGAAGTGCGGCAAACATCGCGGTATTTTTCCGGTACATA
The DNA here is from genome assembly GCA_036502105.1 of Candidatus Angelobacter sp. Classification (GTDB taxonomy): domain Bacteria; phylum Acidobacteriota; class Terriglobia; order Terriglobales; family Acidobacteriaceae; genus Angelobacter. The sequence goes on from DASXZE010000123.1 coordinate 6,625, forward strand.
ATGGAAATTCTCCTTCTTTCGTCCTGCAAGAGTGATTACTGCTCGATTCCGAGCACCGAGTCTAGGGGCTGGAAGGGAGCTTTGTCAAAAAGAAAAGACTGCCAGTGCAGATGGTTTGGCCGATGTTGCAGAACTATACATCATTTCCCAAAAAGGATACGGCGAGCACAATGCGATACTAGAGCAACTTCAACCTCGAGATAAAAACGTGCAAAGCAGGCAATTAAATGAAAAGCAGTAAGGATGAGCAGTACGTGAGCTTGACTAGAGAGACTCTCGAAGAGGATGGCTGGCAACCGAGGATGAAAGCCACACTACGCGACCCTTGGGTGCTTGTCTTTGCTAGTTCAGTGGTCGATTGGATCGGTGCTTATTTTCGCTATAACAGGAACCAGCCGTTCTGTTCAGCGGCTGTTATCAAGCTGGCGGCTATATACATTCTCGTAGCTACTGGCGTCTCTTTGTCACTGGGGAGGAGAGACTGGGGGCGTTCTTCAGAAATATTTTGCATTATATCGATTGTATTAGCCAGTACGAGTTATCTTTGCCCTAGTCAATGATTAGGGCGGGGCGCGAAGGGAGTGTGGAGAAAGCCTTTCCCGAGATAGTGTGAGAGCAGAATCCTGGGCATCAAGTTCCGTTCTGTCAGTTTGGTTCGCTTTTTTTCGCCGGGTGTTTGGCGACGGCCAGGAAAGAGGGCTCTTAACGCATAAGCTGAAGAATAGACTTCATCGATCATTCCCGTGAGATTGTAGGGCTTGTCATTCGCGGAACGAGTGGGACGGTTAACAGCGGTGCCATTGTTCTTCTTATCTCATTTGCAGCTGCTCATCCATTTTTATCATTTCATACACGTTATGAAAGTTTTGGTCTTTGACACGGAGGCAACCTGCGCCAACATTGGATTTTAACTGCGATGGCAATCGGCCTCTGTTCCACTATTGGTTGCAGCAAGACGTGGACAGATGATGAAGGTAACTTCACGCGGGTTTTTCACTATGAGCGTCCTTCTGACATACACATTCTTCATAGCTCATATTGGCGCGCCGGCTGGGGCAGACACAATTTTCGATTCTTCTTTGCAGAGCGGCACGACAGGCCTCAAATATTCAGATCCTCTTGGGAAAAAGAGACAAAGTTGCAGCCGGATAACAGGAGCCGTTACGGGTGCGGAGGCTCGCCACCGGAGTGGTTCGTTCCGAAATCGCCGGATCACTATGACATGTGGGTACATCGACAATGGTCTGGGCTCCGTGCCTTCAGCGATAAGGAAGACGGCACTATTTATGAGTGTGGCGGAAGACCATAGCTGTCATGCAGCCCTCGATAGAGCGAAAACCGGGAATCAATATCTTCAAGCTTACAAGACCAACAGCGGCACGGCTGCCGCAGAAAGCTATGTGAAGGCCTGCCATACCCTCTGGGCCAGGTGTTTGATGAGAATGTTGCGCCAGAGACAGCAGCGCAGGGATGCTCGCAGGCATTGACTGTTGTTGTTAACGAAATAGTCAAAGAGACGAATGAGAAAGACAAAGCGCCTGCACAAACGAGTCGGCCTAAATAAACCAATAACTACGCAGGCTTGCGGCCCGTGCTTTTCTTCTCTTCCCAGGCGCGCTGCGGACGCTGCGCTTCCGGCAGGTCACGATTTTCAACCCGGTCATAGGTATAGCGGTCGCTGACAGTGCCGAGCGATTCGTTATAGAGGCTGGTGGCGCCGGTGGCTTCGCGCAGCTCTTCTGAAAACTGGTGGATGGCCTGCAGATGGTCCGCAGTCGCCGGCACTTCTGTCTTGGTGGTCTTTAAAAACTTCTGGTAGCCCTTATCCACGAGGCGCGAAATCTCGCTGCCAATCTGGATGCCGGGCTTGGCAAAGAGGCGCGCTCCGCCATCGTCAGCGCGTTCAATGGCCGCGGAAACGTTCATCTTTTTCAGGAAGATGCGGTTCTTGGTGCCTGGAGCTTCCAGGATGTCAAATCCGTGTTCACGAAGCCAGGTCACAGCTTCTTCATATGTACGTTTTTCAGTTGTTGTTGCCATAAACCACCTAACGCCAGTTCGATTCCGGACATAAATATACTGTTGCCCGGAAATCTGGGCGAACGGATACTCTCGCACATTGGGGACGTTTCCGGCAACATTACGGTTGGGCAAAGAATTACCCCCGCCTTGCGGGTGAAGGATGATGTGCTGGGAAAAATGTCGAGAATAAATAAGGAGTGCGAAGCAAACCGTTAGTGGCTGTAAAAGCCCAGAGTAGAAATTTCGGCACGAGGCTCCTGCTCGATAACCTTCGCCTACGCCTCCTCATCGCTTCAAAATAAACCGGCGCCTATTCTCCCCCGAGATTTTCAGCGCCGGCTTTAAAGGCCTCTCTAAACGAGAGAACCAGGCCGCTCATCTACTTCCGGCCAACTTGTTCAGAAAGCAAAGGATGGGGTCCCGTAAAAACCCTGATGAACCAAGATGCATTGCCGCTGCGACGCGGGTCAATACGAAAGCAAGACACGTATTTACTTAGTTGATAACAAACAAGGTGGCGCATGATTCAGCACGGCTGTTGTATACTGTGCCGAAGTTAATTATTTGCGGGATTTTTTTAAGTTATTTTTTAGACTTGAATATTGAAAAGCAGTGGGGGCGCTACTTATTTGGGGGTTAGCAGAACTTTATAATTTCTTACCTTAGCCAGCAGCAGCCCCGGTCGGGAGGGTCCTTATGGACCTGTTTATTATTCGTTTGGTTTTCATTTCTGTTGTAGCGGTAGCCTGTTATCATCTGCGCCCATTTGGGCTCGCCAACTTTCCTTCATGGATCTCGGGGCTGGTTGGGGTCATCATCGGCCTGCTCGTGGTGTGGTTTGAAGTGCGCCTGCGCGTGGTGACGCTAAAGCGGCTGATTGGCGCCGTGATTGGCAGTATCCTGGGAATTCTTGGGGCCTACCTTTTCAGCGTTGTCATTAAAAACAGCATTACCCACTCTGAAACACAGCGCTTCCTCATGCTCATGGTCATGCTCCTTATGTCTTACGTGGGACTGATTGTGGGGGCCAACAAAGGCGACATGCTGAACCTGGCCGCGCTGGGCGGCATTTTTGGCTCAGAAAAACAGGGGCGCAAGAGCTTTAAGATCCTGGATACCAGCGTCATTATTGACGGCCGCATTGCAGACATTGCCGATACCGGCTTTCTTGACGGCGTGGTGGTGATCCCACAATTTGTTCTGCGTGAGCTGCAGCTGGTGGCCGACTCCGCCGATTCGCTCAAGCGGAACCGTGGACGCCGCGGGCTGGATATTTTGCAGCGCGTGCAGAAAATGGCGAACGTGAGCGTGCAGATTGTAGAAGACGACTTTCCCACGGTCCGCGAAGTTGACCTGAAATTGATAGAGCTGGCAAAAGTGTATGAGGGAAAAATCATCACAAATGATTTCAACCTCAACAAAGTTGCGCAGTTGCAAGGCGTGGAAGTTTTGAACATCAACGAGCTGGCCAATGCCTTGAAGCCTATTGTGCTGCCGGGCGAGACCATGCGTGTGTTCATTTTGAAAGAAGGCAAGGAATACAACCAGGGCGTGGCCTATCTGGATGACGGCACTATGGTGGTAGTGGACAATGCACGCAAGCTGATTGGCAAAAACGTGGATATTGCCGTTACCTCAGTGCTACAGACCACAGCCGGCAAGATGATCTTTGGCAAATTCGATGAGCGCACACGCGTGGAACAACGGATTGAACCCAAAGCTGAAACGGGCAAGCCTGAACTGAGAAAGGCGCAACCAATCATTGTGGAGTCTGCGCCGCATACGCAAGAGTAAGTAACTAAAGGTGCTAAACATAGGGCTCGGCGCTGATCAGGCTGAGCCCAGTCTTTACAATCCGCCGCGCATGCTCATGCGCGCTTTCCGCGTGACCTTTGTGACCTTCATTTCACAACTCTAATCTGGTGATCGACCAGCAGCTCGCATAGAATATAGCCAGCTTTGTAACCTGCCTGAGAGGAATATAGGGTTCATCTCTGGTGGGCCTGCCGCGGTGCTGAAATGATGTCTGCAAAACCAAAATGGCGTGTTCTGGCCTTGCTGCTTTGCTCTGCCCTGATCTGCGGCAGCCAAAGATTGCTGGCCACAAACATGTGGCAGACTGCGCCGCTTCCCACCGGACAACTGCAAGTGACCGTGATGGACCAGAATGGCCAGCCACTGCCGCTGGTGATTGTGATTGTGCAGCAGAATGAAAAGACGGTTGCGCAGGAACGCACCACACCATCCGGCAATGCCGCTATGCGCCAGCTGGCTCCGGGAACCTACAAAGTATTGATTGAGAAACAGGGCTTCTACACAACGGCTGTGGCCAGGCTGGAAATTCCCTCCGGCCAGGAAGTGCCGCTGGAGGTGCGGCTGCAACCGGAGCGGGAATATCGGGAAGAAATAGAAGTTACATCGCAGCCTTCGCCGATTGATCCGGATGAAAGCGCCAGCTCGCAAGCGGTAACCGCGCAGGATATTTCCAACATCCCTTACTCCAGCACGCGGGATTACCGCAATGTGCTGCCTTATATTCCCGGCGTGATTGCCGACAGCGGCGGACAGATACACGTTGCCGGCGCAGCGACGCAGGAAGTGCAGGATTATCTGGATGGCTTTGAAGTGAGCCAGCCCGCCGGCGGCGCACTGGCGATCAGGCTGAACCCAGACTCTCTGAGAAAAGTTGACGTGCGCAGCAGCCGCTATTCAGCACAGTTCGGCAAGGGCTCCGGCGGACTGCTGGACCTGCAGGTCCAGGATGGCGACAACAAATTTCGGATGAATGCTACGGATTTTGTGCCTACGCTGCAAAATGTGAAAGGCATTCAGATCAATAACTGGACGCCCCGCGCGTATATCTCCGGGCCGATAGTGCGGGACAAAGTCTGGTTTGATCTTTCCCACGAAGGCGAGACCGATTACAACATAGTAAAAGAATTGCCAGACGGCGCGGACACGAATCGCGTGTGGAGAATTGCTGATCTGGCACGCGTTCGCATGAACCTGACCCAGGGCAATGTGCTCACGGTAAATGCGCTGGTGAACGTAATTAATTCGCAAGACTCAGGGATCTCACCGTTTGATCCGGTATCGGTTTCCACCAACAATCATTCTTATCTTTATCTGTTTGGGCTGAAAGACCAGATCACGCTGGCCAGAGACACGCTGATGGAATTCGGCGTAGCACTGCACCATAGCCAGAACTCTTCTATTCCTGAGGGCGATCAGCCTTATGTGCTGGGAACAGACGGCAGGACTGGCAACTTCTACATGACGAACAGGAATTACTCCACTCGCACGCAGGCTTTTGCGAATTTATTTTTGCGGCCATGGAAGCTGGCTGGCACACACCAGTTCACGGTGGGCGCGCGCGCGGACCGGATTATCTACCACGCCAATATTGATCGCGGGCCGCTGGAGTTTACTGATGCCAACAATGTGCTTCTGCGGGAAATTACTTTTTCACCGGCATCGCAGTTTGGACTGCATACCATGGAGTCGAGCGCATTTGTGCAAGACCGATGGGTCCCGCTGCCGCGCCTGTTGATTGAGCCCGGCGTGCGCTGGGACCGTGACAGCTTTATTGAAAGAGATTTCTTTTCTCCACGCATTGCGGGAACGGTGCTGGCCGATCCAAAGAGTGAGACGAAGATCAGCGCGGGCATCGGAATTTATTACGATCGCACAAATCTCGCGCTGGTGAGTAATGCCGCTCAGGGCGTGCGGACGAATACATTCTTTTCTCCTACGGCGCAAACTTTTACTGACACATTTACGGTTAATCCGCTGCAACTGGCTATGCCGCGATACACAAACTGGAGCGCAGGCATTGACCGCCGGCTGCCGGGAAAAGTTTACGCACGCGTGGAATATCTGAGCCGTCACGGACAGCATGGCTGGGCCTATGAAGGCCAGCCGGGCAGCGGCTTTACACTGCAGAGTGACCGGCAGGACCGCTACGATGCCGTGCAGTTCACCGTGCGCAAAGAATTGAAGCGTGGCTATCCGATGTTGATTGCCTATACGCGATCCAAGGCAACTTCCAACCACACGGTAGATTTTTCCATTGATGCGTTTCTTGAAGGCAATCAGGCCAGCGGCGCGCTGCCATGGGACGCTCCCAACCAGATGACGGCGTGGGGTTCTTATCCGCTGTTCTGGAAGTTGAAGAAGTTTGATTTTGCCTGGTCCATGATATGGCACACGGGATTCCCGTTTGTAACCATCGATCAGTTTGGGACGATCCTCTCAGGGCCGGGGCAATTTCGCCTGCCAGATTTTTTCACGGCTGATCCGGCGATTGAGCGCAAGTTTACGTATCGCGGCTATCGCTGGGCGGCCCGGGTTGGCATTGATAACGTGACGGGCAGATTGAATCCGTTCTTTGTGGACAATAACGTGAACTCGCCAACATTTCTGGCTTTGTTCGGATCGGGACATCGCACGCTGAATGGAAGGATACGGTTTTTAGGGAAGCAGTAGTTAGTAATTAGTACTTAGTATTTGGCTAAAACCAAAGGCTATTTGCCAATTGCCATCTGCTAATTGCCTTCTTCACCCCAACTTAAACTCTGGTTCCGGCGTGGCTTCCAACAGCGTCCGGGTGTATTCGTGTTCGGGGCGGGATGTGATCTTTTCTGACGGGCCGATCTCTACGATCTCTCCGCGACGCATTACGGCGATGCGGTCGCACAGGTAGCGTACTACGGGCATGGAGTGCGAGATAAAGAGATAGGTGAGGCCGAAGTCGCGTTGCAATTTTTTGAGCAGGTTCACGATCTGCGCTCCCACACTGACATCAAGGGCCGAAACAGGTTCGTCACAGACAATGAATTTGGGGCGCAGGATGAGGGCGCGGGCAATGCCGATGCGCTGGCGCTGTCCGCCGGAGAATTCATGGGGATAGCGGCGTAAGGCGGATTCGTCGAGACCGACGGCGTGAATGATTTCCAGCGCGGACTGATGAAGCTTTTCAGCCGAGGGGCGACTTCCTTCGACGTGAATCACCAGCGGCTCGGTAACGATCTCCTCCACGCGCATGCGCGGGTTGAGTGAAGCAAAGGGATCCTGAAAGATGATCTGCATATCGCGGCGGAGACGACGCAGTTCGGTGGAGGAAGCGGCGGAAACATTTTTGCCGTCGAAGGTAATTACTCCGGACGTGGGCTCGATGAGCCGCAGGATCATGCGACCCAGAGTGGTCTTGCCGCAGCCCGATTCGCCGACCAGGCCTAGCGTTTCACCCTGAGCGATGTCCAGCGATACGCCGTTTACGGCACGGACTTCACGCTTGGTTTTGCCGAAGAGGCCGTCGTCAGTCTGGTAGACCTTGACGAGATCGCAGATGGAGAGCAAGGGCATGGGATGAATCATAGTTTAGTTTGGCGTGTTTGTAAGCTTATGGCGCTCCGCTTTGCTGCGCGACGGCCTACGGCAGTAAGGAATTGCTTTCTTTCATTTCATTTATGGCACGGCTGAAGCCCGTGCCCTGATACGACGCACTGACGCTTCCGGCAAGAATGAGCGCGGCAGAATGCTGCCCGAGGCCTGTCCTTTTTCCTGCTTGGAATGGCGAAGAAAGTGCGCTAGTATTCGGGCATCCGCATGTATATCAAGTAGTAATAATCCGAATTGCGAACAGGCTTGGAACCGGCTGGGATATATACCTACAGGCATTCGGGTTAAACCTACGCCAATCTGGGATGATTGGGATATATGGGTAGGGGTAGGGGGAGGCTGGAGAGCTAACTTAAGAGTAAACTTCGGGGATTGGAAAAATCGCCGGAATTGCCAAAATTGGAAATTTAAGAACTACCCCGAAGGCGAACCCCTTTACCACTGATGAACACGGATAAACACTGATCCGGAAAACCAAGTACCATTTCTGAAATTGGTCTTGCAAGAGGTTGGACAATATCCGTTCTTATCAATGAATCAAGCGCCAAACCGAAACATCAGCACAAGGGGATTAAGGCATTTTGAATCAGCTTTTAGGCGTAAAGCCATCCGGCCCTGCATGCTAGAATTTGGGTACCTTTTTGGCACATCCTTTTTGAAACACCAGATTTTTTGAACACATTTTTTGAACACCAGAGACGATTTCTTTTGATTGAGATAGCACCTTCCATATTGTCGGCGGATTTTGCCCACCTGGCTGATCAGATTCAGGCAGTGGCTGAAGGCGGCGCGACCCTGCTGCATGTTGACGTTATGGATGGACACTTTGTGCCAAATATTACGATTGGCCCTCCGGTGGTAGCCAGTTTGCGCAAGGTAACAAACCTGCCGTTGGATTGCCATTTGATGATTGAGAATCCTGACCAGTACATTCCGGCATTCGTTGATGCCGGCGCGGACTGGATTTCTGTGCATCAGGAAGCTTGTGTCCACTTGCACCGGACGATTGAGTTGATCCGCAGCCATGGCGCGAATGCGGGCGTGGTGATTAATCCGGCGACTCCGGTGGGGACGCTGGAAGAAGTGCTGGACATGGTGCACCATGTGCTCGTGATGTCAGTGAATCCGGGGTTTGGCGGGCAGAAGTTTATTCCGTCGTCACTGGAGAAGGTCCGCAAGCTGGCACTGATGCGCACGGTGCGAAATGCAAATTTCAGGATTGAGATTGACGGCGGCATGGCCGCGGACACGATCGGCAAAGCAGTGAGGGCCGGCGTGGAAGTTTTAGTGGCGGGAAATGCCGTCTTCAGCAAGGGAAATCCCCGAGAGAACACGCAGCGTTTGCTTAAGCTGGCTACTGAAGCCACACTGCAAAAGGTCTAAAAAGATTGGGATAGCGGGGAGCTGTGGCGCGAAGATTTATGAGCGGAGCGTTACTGGTTTGCTTTCTTTCTCTTTTAGCAGGCTGCGGCGGTACGATTGGTTCATTCGAAAACGTGCATTTGATTCGTGTGATTTTCTGTTCCTCAGCCGGTAGCGGAGCAGATCCCTCGCCGCTTTTGCTTCGGCAAGCCTCAGCGCCAGCGATTCGGGATGGCGTGTCGAGGTGGGGTGAGATTTTGAGAGGGGAAAGTACTTTGGCAGTCGGGCACAAGTGCAGGCGAGAACAATGCAGATCGAGTTTTGTACGAACGAGCGATGGCGTTCATGCAAGACGAGAATTTTCAGGTAGCAACAACATTACTGGAAACGCTGGTGGCCAGTTATCCTGAATCGCCATACAGCGTGCCAGCGAATGCGGCGCTGAATGATATTTGGTACGCGGAAGGTTGCGTTGGTCCGCGACCGGAACCGGTAAACGGAGAGACCGTGAAGTTTTTCCCTCCTTTACCGGAAACACAGAACTAAACCGGAAGCACGATTCACCGGGACAAAGAGTTTGCAAACTGAGGTAGGTAAATGGTGCGAAAAATTATTATTTCCGGCGTGCTGGCCCTGGCAGTTCTGGCCGCAAGCGGATGCAATCATAAAGTTCAGAACCCACTTTCCAATATTGATTCCAAGCAGCCGGACAAGGCGCTGTTTGACCGCTCCATGGATGCCATGAAGAAGGCGCACTACCAGGAAGCAAGAACGCTGCTGGAAACGCTGATCAATACTTATCCGGATTCAGAGTACATTGCGCGGGCCAAACTCTCGCTCGGCGATGCCTGGTACAACGAAGGCGGCAAAGCGGCATGGGCCCAGGCCGAAGTGGAATACAAAGATTTCCAGACCTTCTTTCCCAATTTGCCTGAGGCTTCAGAGGCGCAGTTGAAGATCGCCAGCATGCACTACCGGGAAATGGAAAAGCCGGACCGCGACTATGTGGAAACACAGCGCGCGGCTGATGAATACAAGGCGATGATCCAGCAGTATCCTGACAGTCCCCTGGTGCCGCAGGCGAAGCAAAAGCTGCGCGAGGTACAGGAGATGCTGGCGGAGCGCCAGTTCCGTATTGCCGGCTTTTACTACATGCGGCAAAACCTGGCAGCCTCACAGGCGCGGCTGGTCTCATTGACGGAAAATTACCCACTCTATTCCGAAAGCGATGAAGCCCTATTCATGCTGGGTGGCGGATACGAAAAAGAAGCGCTGGGAATTGACAAGCAGAAAATTCCAGATGCACAGAAAGAAAAGCTGGTAGCACAGTATCAGCAGAAAGCCATTGACGCTTATTCGCGGATTGTTACGCGCTATGCGGCGACGAACCGTGTGGGTGACGCCAAGAGAAGGCTGGCAGCACTGAATGCTCCCATTCCCGTGCCTACACCGGAAGCCCTGGCGCAGAGCAAGGCTGAAGTGGCCAGCCAGCAGAGACTGGGCATGATTGACAGCGTGACCCAAAACTTTAAGAAGCATCCGAACGTGCTGGGCGCTTATAAAGTGGGCGAGCCTAACCTGCAGGATGAAAAAGTTGAGAGCGCGCCCGAGATGGTGAAGTCGTTGACGAACCAGCTCAACGCTTTGCCGGCTGGCAGCGGCCCGAATATTGGAATCCAGGCTGTGAGCTCAGGTACGGGAACTCCAGGCGCTAATGAGAAGGCACCCGGCAGCCCAACCACAGAGCCAGCAGCAGATGGAACTGCACCCACGCCGGCGCCGGCGCAGGTGAATGAAATCCAGAAAACCGCCGCGCCAGCAGCAACGGATGGAACGGCACCAGCAGCAGGCGGACAAGCAGCTCCCGCAGCGACTACTACGGCTGCTCCGGTAGATCCAAAGCAGGAGTCCAGCAGCAAGAAGAAAGGTAAGAAAGGGCTAAAGAAGCTGATTCCATTTTAGGCAGCGGTCTTTCATCAACCGCAAGCTTGCAGGGACCGTGCATTGGGGAACCTTAGTCCTAGCACTTTGGAATACGCGGAAATATGCCTCAGTAGGTACTGAGGCGGTGTTTCCATTGACTTCAACGCTAATTATCAGTAAGTTAGCCCTGTTTCCTACCTCTAAGAGAGGGCGCGCTGGTGTGCGATCTGGTTTTCAGGATCTGGCACGCGCCACCTACTCGCGATAATGAATGGATGCGCGCCGATTTTTACAGGCATGCAGCTCGAATAAAGGTGTTTTGACGTGGCGCTAAGAATTCTATTTGCCGATGACAGCATGACTGCCCAGAACATGGGCAAGAAAATACTTTCCGAAGCCGGATATGACGTTGTTGCGGTCAGCAATGGCGCGGCCGCGGTAAAGAAAATCGCGGAGCAAAAACCGGACATCATCATTCTTGATGTTTATATGCCGGGATACTCCGGCCTGGAAGTTTGTGAAAAAGTCCGCGCCTCGCTCGACACCGTGAAGACTCCGGTGCTGCTCACCGTCGGCAAAATGGAGCCCTACAAGCCTGAAGACGCGAACCGCGTGAAGGCCGATGGCGTGATCATTAAGCCATTTGAAGCCACTGACCTGCTGGCAATTGTAAAAAAATTTGAAGAGCGTATCGCAGCAATGCCGCCTCCGCCCATTGTGGCGCAAACTGTACGCATTGAACCCAGGTATGTAGAAGAGCCAGAAGGCCCGGAACATGTGGACCATCACACTTCTTCTGGCAAGAGCCACACGCAGCCCATGGTGGAAGTGCCGGACCATATGGCCAGTTCTTCAGCTTTCAGTGATCTGCTGGGATCGGACGCGCCGAATACCACGCAGCACTTTGCCGTGAATACTCCGTCCACTGCTTTTGAGACGTCATTGATTGTGCCAGTCCCACCAGTGATCTCGTCTGAAGATGAGATTCCAACGTCGTGGAAAGACGATCAGGCCGAGCACATTCCTACCCTTGCGGTTGAAGCAGAGTCAGATATTGTTGCCACGCGCGTGAGTGACGATCAGGAAGTAGTGCAAGAAGCGCCGGTCGCATCCAAAGGGTTTGGTGGCATAGAGCTGCCTGAACCTGAAACGCAGGCCATGGAAGCACAACCTGAAGCCGCTGAGCCGGATACACAGGTCATTCCCGTGGAAGCCAGCGAACCGCCTCGGCATCCGCAATTTATTCCTGTATATAAAGAGCCCGAGCCGGAGCCAGCCGCCTATGAAATGATGCCGACGGCTGCAGCTCCAACCGGCGAAATTGAAATTCCCAGAGATCCAGAATTACAGGAGTCAGCAGAAGAAACCACGCGCAACACCGTCGCTGACCATGTAGAGCCAGGATTGTTGTCTCCGCGAGAGCAGCTGGAAACACCTATTGTGGCGGAGTCCGCGAATGTGTCTGCCCCTGTGGCTCAGGTTGATGCAGCTCAGATTGAACCAGCTCCGCTTGAAGTTGCCCCAATTGAAGTAGCTCCAGCAGTGATGGAAGTTACACCCGTTGAAGCTGAACCTTTGGAAGTCAGGCCCATGGAAGTTGTCCCCGTGGAGAGTGACTTTGCGCCTGCGCCGCCCATTGAGCTACCCACCATTGAAACCCCGATAACCGAAGCAGCACCGGTAGCCGAAGCCGCGCCGCCGGCAAAAGCGCCAGCCGCCGCTGCTGAAACAGTGAGTGATTCAGATTTTGAAGCGCGTGTAGCTGCTGCCATGGCTGCTTATAACCATGCTGAGGCTGCGCCTACATCCGCTGCGCCGTCATCTGCTGCACCGTCTCCAGTCACGCCAGCGGCAGTTGCGGAAAGTCCAGTAGCGACCGCTACGGAAGCGCCTCCCGCAAACAATGCCCACAAAGTCCAGGCCTTTGAGATTGCGAAACCGGCGGAGCCAGCGCCGTCATTTGAATATCATCCAGCGGCCAAAATTTCTGAGCCGGCGCCAGTAACACACACGCCTGCAGAGCTTGCACCTGAACCAGTTCCTGCGCCACCAGCGTATGTTCCATCGGCTGCGTCAACACCGGCACCGGTGGAAGCCGCGCCTTCGCTGATCCATAACGCAATTGCATCGGTAGAAGCGGCCGCAGTTGCCGCCGTGACCGACACAGCATCTGACCACCACAACATTGCACAGGCTATCCATCGCGTAATGGAACGGTTGAAGCCGGAGCTAGTGGAAGAAATCATGCGTGAACTAAAGCCCAGGAAATAGATCTGGTAATTTTCTAACTTTGCTAAGGCGGTGCTTCATTGCACCGCTTTTTGCCAGCAACACACTCGGGCGGCAATTCAAAGGTTGCCTTTAAGCAGCAGCTCGGGTGCAAATGTTGGCCACAACTGCGCGTTAACAGCGTGAATCTAACTTTCTATCAGGTGCTCTTTACATGCTCAAAGAGCACGGAGCACTGCCAAGATTCTGACAGGGAGAAAAGTTATGCGCCGTGTTTTAGTGCTTTCCGCAATCGCTGCCGCGTTTGTGCTGGGTTTGGGGACTCAGGCCAATGCGCAGTCTATTCCACCAGGTTCTTATCAACAGACTTGCAAGAATATTGATTTTCACAATGACGCGCTGGCCGCCAACTGCCAGGATTCAAGCGGACACTGGCAGAGCGCTCTGCTGCATGACGTGCAAGGCTGCCGCAGCGACATTATCAATGACGATGGTTCTTTGCGCTGCAGCCGCGGCGTTGGCTATCAGAGCCAGAATCAGGCCGGATTGCCCGGCGGAACCTATACGCAATCCTGCCAGGAAATTCACCAACATGGCGACGACCTTGAAGCGCGCTGTCCCACCGCCAGCGGCGACTGGAAAAACGCCAAGCTGGACGATTACAACAGCTGCCATGGCGACATTGTGAATGACAATGGCAAGCTCCGCTGCATTGTGACCCCCGGATATCAGGCTGCGCCAACGGTGGAAGTTGCTGTAGGCATCAATGGGCCATACACGCAGACCTGCAAAGATATTAAGAATCACGATGGCGTGCTGGAAGCTCGCTGCCAGACCCGCGGCGGCGATTGGCACCGCACCAGCATGAATGATTTTGCCGGATGCCACGGTCAGATCATTAACGATGATGGCGAACTTCACTGCGTGGTGGGTGATGGCCGCTATCCTGTAGCTACCAGCGCCGGCCTGCCGCCGGGCTCTTATACTGGATCATGCGATGGGATCCACACGCACGGTGACGATCTTATAGCTCATTGCCAGACTCGCGATGGCGGTTCACGCGACGCCAAGCTCGATAGCTTCCAGAACTGCAAGAGCGAAATCATCAATGACGATGGCCATCTGCGCTGTGAAAAGTAGCGGCAAGGAATAACCGCGCGTTCTCTAGCGTTAACAATCCGCGCAATCAGGAGCCACTTTATTCAGGCTTCTGGTTGCGCGAGTTTAGTTTTAGCCCGCTTTAGAGAGGGCAGGGCTAAAAATATTTTCAATGAAATGTATTTTTCGTTATGCCGGTTGTTTGCGCTTGCGGTTTGCTCACATCGGCAGTGCGCTTGTAATATCGACTATTAGCCTCTGAACTCAAATGTCACACGAACTTCCAAAAACCTACGACCCTAGTGCCATTGAGGTCCGCTGGGCAGAATACTGGGTCGCGGAAAAGCTGTTTTCCGTGAAGACGCCGGAGCCCGGCTCAGCGGAAGCCAAAAAGCCAATCTTCACGCTGCTGCTGCCGCCGCCCAACGTCACGGGCCGTCTGCATATGGGCCACATGCTCAACCAGACGGAGATGGACATCATCATCCGCTGGAAGCGCATGAGCGGCTTTCTCACGCTCTGGCTGCCCGGAACTGACCACGCAGGCATTGCCACGCAGATGATGGTGGAACGCCAGCTGGCCACGGAAGGCAAGAGCCGACAAAAGCTGGGCCGCGAAGCTTTTCTGGAGCGCGTGTGGGAGTGGAAAAAGCTTTACGGTGGTGCCATTCAAGCGCAGATGAAGCGGCTGGGCGCCTCAGTGGATTGGGACCGCGAATACTTCACCATGGACGAGAACCTTTCTCGCGCCGTGACAGAAGTTTTTGTCCGCCTGCATGAGCAGGGACTGATTTATCGCGGCAAATATATTGTCAATTGGTGTCCGCGCTGCATGACCGCCATCTCTGATCTGGAAGTGGTGCATGAAGATTATGCGGGCAAGCTGTATCAGATCAAATATCCGCTGGCGGATGATCCAACAAAGTTTTTGACCATCGCCACCACGCGCCCGGAAACCATGCTGGGTGATTCCGCGGTTGCAGTGAATCCGAAAGACGAGCGTTATACAAAGCTGGTCGGCAAGAAGCTGCGCCTGCCGCTGACAGACCGCGAAATACCGATCATCGCTGACGATTACGCCGATCCGCAATTCGGCAGCGGCGCGGTAAAAGTTACGCCCACGCATGATCCAAATGACTTTCAGATTGGCCTGCGTCACAACCTGGCGCAGATCAATATTATGGACGACCAGGCGCGCATTAACGAGAACGGCGGCTCTTACGCTGGCCTGGATCGCTATGAAGCGCGCGAGAAGATTCTGCGTGATCTGGAAGAGCAAGGCTTGCTGGTCGGCATAAAAGACCACGCATACGCCATTGGCAAGTGCGACCGCTGCAAGACGATTGTTGAGCCCCGGCTTTCCACGCAATGGTTCATCAAGATTCAGCCACTGGCTGATCGCGCGATTGAAGCCGTCGAAAAAGCCGAGATCAAATTCACGCCAGAGAATTACGCCAAAACGTATTTCGAATGGATGCGCAATATACACGACTGGTGTATCTCTCGCCAGCTCTGGTGGGGGCATCGCATTCCAGCGTGGCACTGCTCGAAATGCAGTGAGATTACCGTTGCGCGTACCGCCCCGGAAAAATGCGCGAAGTGCGGCAACAGCAAACTTGAGCAAGACCACGACGTGCTCGATACATGGTTTTCCTCCGGACTGCTGCCGTTCACAGCCTTTGGCTGGCCGGAAAAGACGCGCGACCTTGATGTCTTCTATCCCACCACGCTGCTGCTTACCGGCTTTGACATTCTGTTTTTCTGGGTGGCCCGCATGATTATGCTGGGCTGCCACTTTATGGCCGACCATCCGCAAGGCAGCGTGCCTTTTCAAAATGTTTACATACACGCTCTGGTGCGCGACGCCGAACGCCAAAAGATGTCCAAGACCAAGGGCAACGTGATTGACCCGATTGGGGTCACGGAAAAATACGGCACGGATGCTGTGCGCTTTACGCTGGCATCCATGGCATCCCCCGGCACGGACATTGCTTTTTCTGAGAGCCGTACGGACGGCTATCGCGCCTTTGCCAACAAGATATGGAACGCAGCGCGCTTCATGTTCATGAATCTGGATCGCGTGAACACTGCTGGTTCCAGCCCTGCCAGTCTCACCGCTGGCGCTGACGAGGCACAGCTCAGCAAGCTGGAAAACCGCTGGATTTATTCGCGCTTCAATCGCGTGGCTGGCGAAGTGAATCAGAGCCTCACGGATTATCGCTTTGACGAAGCGGCCAACACCATCTACAAGTTTTTCTGGGGCGAATTCTGCGACTGGTATCTGGAGATCATCAAGCCCAGTCTGCTGGGCTCGCCGGAAGAGGCGCGCGGCGCACTTACTATTCTCGGCGAAGTGTTTGAAGGCTCGTTGCGGCTGCTCTCGCCCTTGATGCCCTTCATCACAGAAGAAGTCTGGCATGCCATGTATGACGGCAAGCCGCCCGCCAAGTCGATTGCCCTGGCGGGCTATCCGCAGCGCGAAGAACGCTGGATCAACGATCAAGCCGAAGAACAGGTGGCCGTGCTGCAGGACTTGATTGAGAAGGTCCGCAACATGCGCGCGGAAATGAAAGTGGAGCCCAAGGTAAAAACGCCGCTGCAGGTTCACGCCGCCGCCGATATTCAAAAGCTGGTGAATGAAAATCGCGACATGGTGGAGCGGCTGGCCAGCGTGGATGGAATCGAGTTTGTGAATGCATCTCTGGCGCAGAAGCCGGGCGCGCGCACCACGCCTAAGTTTGAAGTGGCTCTGGTCTATGAGCAAAAAGTAGATATCGCCGCAGAGCGTGAGCGCATGACCAAAGAGCTCAGCAAGCTGGAAACCGAACTGGCCAACGCCGACCGGCAGCTGGGCAATGAGCAGTTTCTGGCGAAAGCGCCGCCAGCCGTGGTGGAAGGTATCCGCAGGCGGCAGGGTGAACTGCACGGGCTCATTGAAAAGTTGAAGACTGGATTGGCTCAGCTAGGGTAAGCTTATGAACGACAATCTAAAGACGCTAATTTAAAACCAAAAGATTTTCTATGGACTGGCACAGCCGCAGAATCAGCGCGATTTTAGAACACGCCTTGCTCGAAGACCGGGCAACCAGTGACGCGACCTCACGCGCCTGCATTGAGCCGCAGCAGCGCGCCACCGCCACCATCCTTGCCAAACAAGACTGCACTCTGGCCGGCGTGGGCGCTACCGCGCGCATTCTGGAAATTTACGAGCACCTGGACCACAACGTTATCGGCCATCCTGAGGTCATCAGCCACGGAGAGATTTTTGATGGCGTCCGTCTGCGCAAAGGGCAGGCCATTGCCGTGGTCCGGCACAATGCGCGGGCGCTACTCTCTTGTGAGCGCGTGATTCTCAATGTCCTGCAGCGGCTGAGCGGCATTGCCACCACCACGCGCAAATATGTTGACGCCATTCACGGTACCAAGGCCCGCATTCTGGATACTCGCAAAACTGCGCCCGGCCTGCGTGTGCTGGATAAATACGCCGTCCGCTGCGGCGGCGGGCAGAACCACCGGCTGGATCTTTCTGATGGCGTGCTGATTAAGAACAATCACATTGCGCTGGTCGGGGGCGTGGCCGTGGCGCTGCAAAAGGCGCTGCGGAACCGTCGCGAGGAACAGCCGATTGAAATTGAAGTCCGGACCATGGCAGAACTGGATGAAGCCCTGGCCAATGGCGCAGAAAGCATCCTGCTGGACAACATGAAGCCAGAGGAGGTGCGGCAAGCCGTCCAGAGAGTGGCCAGCCATTCGCGGCCTGTGCCCATTGAGGCTTCCGGCGGCATGCGGCTGGAGAATATTCGCGAATACGCGGAAACCGGTGTAGATTATATTTCGGTAGGGGCGCTCACGCATTCACCACAGGCAGTGGACCTGAGCATGCGAATCGTTCCTGCATAAAGTTTTCTTTAAAGAAAAAAGACAAAGACCAGAAGAGACTCTTTCCGGGCCGGCGGTGTGCCCAGCATCTGCCGCAAAAGCGTGTCTCCTGGCAATGGCTATTGGTATTGGAACGCTATGGAGCGCGTTTTCCGCGCAGGATCCGGAAATTATATATTTTGATGTAAAAATATCTATTTTCATTATTATCAATGAGATAGGCTCAGCCATGACCATTTGCATCCAACAGATTTTGAATCATAGATGGGTTCTATCACTCTAAGATCAAGTACGTTTGAAAAAGGAGAAACATTCAACACTATGCGTAAATTTCTGGGATTGCTGCTAGCCGTAGTTGCCATTGGTGGTTCAGCTCTGGCCGCGGATGAATTTAAGATTGATCCGGTCCACTCTTCCGTCAATTTTTCCGTGACTCACATGTCGGTCAGCACCGTAAATGGCCGCTTTACCGATTTTGAAGGCAAGATCATTTTTGACGACAAAGACCCGAGCAAGTCTTCTGTGACCGTAAAGATCAAAGCCGGCAGCATCAACACTGACAACAGCAGCCGCGATGGCGACCTGAAGTCTCCGAAATATTTTGACGTGGAAAAGTTCCCCGAACTCACCTTCCAGAGCAAGTCTGTTGAGAAAAAAGGCGATGGCTTTATTGCTCACGGAACGCTCACGATCCATGGCGTGTCAAAAGACATTGATCTGCCCTTTGACCTGAAAGGCCCGCTCGACGGCGGCAAAGGAAAAGTAATGGGCGCGCATGCCTGGGTCACCGTGAACCGCCAGGATTATGGTATTACCAATGCACCGGCAGCCATGATTGGCAATGATGTAAAGATTGATCTGAACGTTGAAGCCCACTCGGCTCCTCCGGCGGCGGGAAAATAATAGTGGCGAATCCGGAGTTATTATTGCCGGAGTTGCTCGCACCGCTGGTGCGCAACACCATCTTTTCCGGCAATATCCATCACTGTGTACAGGCCGACTCCACCAACTCTATAGCGTTGCGTGGAGCGGCGCTGGCCAGCCAGCATCCTGACGATACTCCGGAAGGCGCTGTTTTTCTTGCTGAAGAACAGATCGCAGGCCGCGGACGCAGCACACACACCTGGCACTCTGAACGCGGCAACGGCATCTACTGTTCCTTTCTGTTGCGTCCTCCCATGACTCCCGCAGAGTCGCTCTGGCTCTCATTGATTGCCGGCGTCGCCGTGCAAGATGCAGTCAGAGAAATAACTGGATTGCCCGCCGACATCCGCTGGCCGAACGATCTGCTGCTCAATGAAAAGAAATTTGCCGGCATCCTTACGGAGATGAGTTCCGAGGGGAACAAAGTAAACCATGCCGTGATCGGCATTGGCATCAACGTAAACCACCAGAATTTTCCGCAGGAATTAAGCGGCACCGCGACCTCGCTGGCCATTGAAGCCGGTAAGAAAGTTGATCGTCTGGAAATTGCCGCAGCGTTGATTCGCACAGTGGACCGCGAATATCGCGCACTGCTCCGCGCCATGAGCAGCCCCATCCGCACGCTCACGCTGCGTTTTGAGCCCATTATGCGCCGCGTGGAATCACGCTCATCGTATGCGCTGGGCAAAATGGTATTTGTGGATGAAGATGGCGGCTATGAAGGCATCACCGATGGCCTTGATCCACGCGGGTTTCTGCGTGTGCGCACCGAACAGGGCGTGCGTATGGTAATTTCAGGAAGCGTTCGGCCACTGCAGAGGAGTAAGAATGCTTCTGGTTCTTGACGTGGGCAATACAAATACGGTGCTGGGCGTCTATGAAGCTGCTCAGCCAGCTTCTGCAGGCAAAGGCGCGGCGGATAAAAATTCCACCGGCAAAAGCGCCGCGAGTAAGAATTCTGCGCCACGGCTGATGGCCCACTGGCGCGTAGCCACCGTGATGACGCACACCGTGGACGAATACGGCGTCCTCTTCCGGAACCTATTTGCTATTGGCAAAGTCGATGTAAACGAAGTGCGCGGCATCATCATCGCTTCCGTTGTTCCGCCGCTTGATTCCACACTGCGTGAAGTCTGCGAGCGCTATTTGCAGATCAAGCCGCTTTTTGTTGAGCCGGGAATCAAGACGGGCATGCCCGTGCTCTATGACAATCCGCAGGAAGTGGGCGCAGACCGCATTGTGAACGGCGTGGCTGCGTTTGAGAAATATGGCGGCCCTTGCGTAGTAGTGGACCTGGGCACGGCCACCACCTTTGACGCAGTCTCCCGCAAAGGCGAATATCTGGGCGGAGTGATCTCGCCGGGCATCGGCATTTCTGCACGAGCCTTATACGAACACACAGCGCGACTCCCGCTGGTCGATATCAAAAAACCGGCCAAGGTGATTGGCACCAACACCGTTGGCAGTATCCAGGCCGGATTATTTTTTGGCTACCTTGGCTTGGTGGATGGAATTCTGGAACGCCTTATCGGCGAGCTTGGAGCCGACACCAAAGTGGTGGCTACCGGCGGCCTGGCCAGCCTGATTGGCGACCACTCAAAATACATCAAAAACGTGGACGATCTGCTGACGCTGGATGGACTCCGCATTATCTGGGAGCGAAACGCGGCGGTCCAGAAACAGAAGCCCGCTTCCTAACAACCTGCCGTGGAAAATTATTTTAATTACTACACGGAAATTGAAGAGCACTTTTGCCGCCGGCGAGGGACTCTTATCACCGTCTCCACGCTTGATTGGGCGCTGATGACCACCTGGAAAGATGCCGGTATCCCGCTGGAAGCCGTGCTGCGCGGAATTGATGAGGCCTTTGACAAATACGCCCGCAAGCCATCCAAGACGCAGAAAATCAATGGTTTAGCCTGGTGCTCCCAGGCCGTGCTTGCGGCTGCGGAAGAGATGAAGGAAGCGGCCGTCGGCACGGCGCAGGAAAAACCCAGCATCGGGCTGGGCATGGAGCAGGAAGAAATCGCGCGATTTTTTACTGGTAATGCACAGAGGCTGCGTCAGGTACAATCGGCTGCCGCAGTAATATTGGTGGCGGAAGAATGTGCTGTTACACTTACGGACTTAGCGTCTGCCATGAGCATGGCAACCAAGATTGGCCTGGAGGACCTGGAACGGCGGCTTACCGTGCTGGAAGAAAAACTGCTGGCTGCCCTGACCATGACCACCCCGGAAAATGAGTTGTTTACGCTGCGTACTGAGGCTGACCGCGAAATTGCCCCATATCGCAGCAAAATGCCCGGCGTACAGATAGAGCAGTTGCAAAAACAATTTATTCACAAACGTCTGTTCGAAAAGGCTAAAATTCCACGTCTCAGCCTCTTTTACCTGTGAACCTGACAATAGAAAAGCTCGTCTATGGCGGCGATGGTCTTGCCCGCCTTCCTGAAGGGAAGACGGTGTTCATGCCCTATGTGTTGCCCACGGAAGAAGTGAGCGCCACTATTGTCCAGGAAAAAAGCAGCTTTGCCCGCGCCACCGCCGACCAGATTCTGAAACCTTCTCCGTATCGAACCGAGCCGCAATGCCAGTATTTTGGCGCTTGCGGAGGCTGCCACTACCAGCATGCAGGCTACACTGCCCAGCTGGAGAACAAGCGCGCCATTCTGAAAGAAACATTGCTGCGCAACGGCAAACTGGAATGGAAGGCTGACATCATCACGCATGCTGGCGAGCCCTGGGGATATCGCAATCGCTCGCGGCTCAAGGTGCGTGGTGGTCCGGACTTTGCTATTGGATACCATCGCGCAGCTTCGCATGATCTGCTGCCGGTCAAGCAATGTCCCATTAGCTCGCCGGCTATCAATCGCATGTTGACGCACCTGTGGGAGCTGGGCGATCGCGGCAAGGTTCCCGCCGGAATTACTGAGATAGAATTTTTTGCCGACCACGCCGATACCAAGATGGTGCTGGAAGTTTACCTAGCCGCAGATGCGCCGGAGATGAATGAGTTTGCTGCCGTGCTGCAAGCCAAAGCGCCGGAGATCAAGGGCATAGCATTTTTTGCCGAGAGCGAAGCCGAGCCCGGCAGCGAGAAGCCTAAATATTCCGTGGGCGAGACCGCTCTGCCGTATCAGGTGGGAGAAAAATCTTTCCGCGTAAGCGCTGGATCGTTCTTTCAGGTCAATCGATTCCTTACCCGCGAACTGGTGCAGACGGTGGTGGGTGATTTCCACGGCAGAATTGCCATGGATTTATATGCAGGCGTGGGCCTTTTTGCCACGCATCTCTCCAAGCGCTTTGACCAGGTATTTGCCGTGGAGTCAGCTCCGGCTTCATCTGCCGATCTGCAGGCCAACGCCGTGAAAAATGTTGTGCCGGTGCTCAGCACAGCGGAAGGCTTTCTGCCGCGCTGCATTAACATGCAGCCTGAGTTAGTGGTGGTGGATCCTCCGCGCGCGGGTCTGGGAGCCAAAGTTACGCAACTGCTGGCAGCATTGCGGGTAAAGAGAATCGTGTATGTCTCCTGCGATCCGGCAACGCTCGCGCGCGATACGCGGCTTTTTCTTGAGACTGGCTATCACGTGGAAGAAGTTCACATGGTCGATCTCTTTCCGCAGACGTTCCATATTGAGAGCGTTGTGCGGCTGGCGCGCTAACTTCTTCTCTGTGACGCTGTCTGCAATTATTTCCTTTACAACTCTTTTTGCGGCTTCCTACTTGATTTTTATTTTTTATAAAGCTGCACGGATAGGTATGATTCTTTCCGCATATCCCTGAACGCCGCTTGCAGACAAAAGCCCAATCACGCGCTCCTCTCGCTCTGGCGGCCACTGCATTTGCCTGCGGGATATGGCTTGCGGGTCATCTGCAACGCTCTCCAGCGCTTTGGGGATGGTCAGCCGCTGGGCTAACTCTATGCGCTTTTGTCGCGTTAGCGATTAAGAGCTTGCGGCCGGCGCAGGCTTCAGTGGTTCTGGCGTTGATTTGTGTGGGAGCATTTGCGCGTGTTGCGTCGCCAGTTCCCCGTGTTGTGATCCCGCCGCAGGAATTGCTTAGCACCGAGCAGGTAGAAATCGTCGCGCATGTAACCAACGACGGCGCACTTCTTGCCGGAGGCGGTCCGCGCGAGCGCTTTGACTTTCAGACTGAGAGCATCGCATTGGGTGACCTCAGGTTCACACAGCCGGTGGGAATCCGCGCTACTGTTTTCTCGCATGAGAGTTCTTACGAAACCGCGGAGGATGCCGACGGAGCCGATGCGCCGCGTCTTCCACGTTTCGCGTACGGCGACCGGATCAGGCTTACGGCCAAGCTGCGTTTGCCGCGCAATTTTCGCAATCCCGGTGCGTTTGATTATGAAGGCTATCTGCGCGGCCTGGGCATCAGCACGCTGGCGTCAGTCAAGGTGGAAGAAATAGAAGTATTGCCCGGCACATCGGGTAGCCGCTTGGGTTTCTGGCGCAGCCGCATGCGGCAGAGCATTCTGGCGCACATTCGTGAACGCGGCTTGTGGAGCCGTGAAGACGCAGCCATTTTTTCCGCCATGATTGTAGGCGATGATTCTTTGCTGCTCCGCAATGTCCGCGAAGAATTTCAGCAGACCGGCGTGTACCACCTGCTGGTTGTTTCCGGGATGAACGTGGGCATACTGGCATTCGCCGTGTTCTGGCTGGCGCGCAGGTTGCGGCTTCCACAATGGGCAGCGTCGCTGGTGACGATTACGCTCTCGGTTTTTTACGCTTACATTGCCGGCATGGGTGTTCCGATTATGCGCGCGGTGCTCATGCTCTCCCTGTTTCTGATTGCGCGGCTGCTCTATCGCGACCGCAGCGGGCTGAACGCTACTGGCTTCGCGGCGCTGGTGGTACTGGTAATTTCGCCGATGGCCTTGTTTGACGCCGGTTTTCAGCTGACCTTTCTTGCGCTGCTGGCTATTACAGGTATCAGCTTGCCGATCCTCGACAGGACATCCACGCGCTATCGGCAGGCGCTGCTGCATTTTGAATCCACTGGTTACGATCTTGGCTTAGAACCAAAGCTTGCTCAGTTTCGGCTGGACTTGCGCTTGATCGTGGGAAGGCTTGCGCGGTTGTTTGGTGCAAGTCGTTTTGCAAAGTGGCTGGCGCGGAGGAGCGTGACAGGCAGCGCGTCTGTCACGCTTGCACTTTATGAATTGCTCTTGATCTCGGCAATCACCCAGGCGGTGTTGATGCTGCCCATGCGAGCCTATTTTCATCGCGCGTCTCTCATGGGTTTGCCTGCGAATTTGCTGGTCTTACCTTGCGCCGGAATCATGCTCAACGCCGGCGTGGCAGCGATTGCCTTGAGTTATATTTCTTTGCCGCTGGCGCGGCTCGTTGGCTGGATCGCCGCTGCTGCACTGCACTGGACGCTCGCCTGCCTGCACTCACTGGCACAGCTTCATCTATCGCAATGGAGGATGGCTGATCCCACGCCGCTCTTGTTTCTGGTGGCGGCAACCGGAATCCTGCTGGCATTTCTGGCTGTTCGACGGCACCGCGTGGTTGCATTTGCAGGAATGACGCTGCTGTTTCTTTCAACGGGAATCGTAGCGGCTTATCATTCCTCGCCCAAAGCAGAGCGAGGCAAGCTGGAAATTACAGCCATTGATGTAGGCCAGGGCGATTCGCTGCTGGTGATTTCGCCTGAGGGACGCACAATGCTGATCGATGGTGGCGGCAGTATTGGTCCGGTGCATAGTGAATTTGATTTTGGTGAAGATGTGGTCGCGCCGTATCTGTGGTCGCGCGGGATTGAGCATCTGGATGTTGTGGTGCTCACACATGCTCACGGCGACCACATTGGCGGCCTGCCGGGCATCATTGAAGATTTTCATCCGTCTGAATTGTGGGTTGGCATTAATCCAGACAGTCCGCCGTTGCAGCAGCTTTATGCAATCGCAGCGGAGAACCATGTTGCCGTGCGCCAGCATACAGCAGGCGACGAGTTGGATTGGGGTGGAACAAAAATCCGCGTACTCTCACCGCCCGCGGATTGGCGGCCCAAGGCGCAGCCGAAAAATGACGACTCGCTGGCCCTGTTGATTCGCTATGGAGACACCAGCGCACTGCTGGCGGGCGATCTGGAAAAAAAGATGGAACGGTTTGTGGCTACGGAAGCGCCGGCGGCCAATCTCTTGAAGATCGCGCACCATGGCAGCGCCACTTCAACCACGCCAGAACTGCTGGCGGCTGTGCATCCGCAGTTTGCCGTGATCTCCGTTGGCTATCGCAATTCGTTTAAGCATCCGCGGCAAGAGGTGCTGGACCGATTGCAGGCGGGCAAGGTTCTCACTTACCGCACAGATCTATTTGGCGCTGTTATATTTCTGCTGGATGGGAAGCAGGTGCAGGCGCGCCTGCCAGCGCAATTGGACGCAGGCAATTCAAGTTTCTAGTTTCTGGTTTGTCGATTTTTTCTGGCTTGTTTAATTCTCAGTCTTCTCAGTCTTATCAGGTCTATCAGGTTTTTCAGTTTTGTCTGCTTTCTCAGCTTTCTCAGCTTTCTCTGTCTTGTCCGCCTTGGGATCGGCAGAGAGCATAAAGCCTACGCCGCGAATGGTATGAATCAGCGGCTTGGAAAATCCGTGGTCCACTTTGGCGCGCACGTAGCTGATGTAAACATCCACCACGCTGGTGAGCCCTTCAAACCACAGGTTCCAGACCTGCTCCACCACCATGGTGCGGGTGACGGTGCGTCCGGCGTTGCGCATGAGATATTCCAGCAGCGCATATTCGCGCTGGCTGAGCTTAATGGGCTTGCCGGCGCGCTCCACGGTGTGGCGTTGCGGATCAAGAGAAAGATCGGCCACGGTGAGGACTTCTGATTTTTCCTGGGCGCGGCGCAGGAGTGTGTGCATCCGGACCAGAAGTTCCTGAAAAGAGAACGGCTTGATCAGATAGTCATCGGCGCCGGCCTGCAGGCCAGCAACGCGGTCACTTACCTCACGGCGACCACTCAGGATCAGCACGCGTGTGCTGGAGCCGGTTTGCCGTAATTTTCTGAGGAGGGATAGACCGTCAAGCCGGGGCAGGTTCCAATCCAGAACAATGCCGTCATAGTTGATGTCCGTGGCCAGATGAAGGCCTTTTTCGCCGTCTTCCGCCAGATCAACTGCAAAATGCTCCGCTTCAAACCCCTGGACCAGGCTGCGCGCTACTTTAGGTTCGTCCTCAATGATCAGAATGCGCAAATTCCATCCAACGCGCCGCCATGGCAATTGATTGAGCGGCGCTGTAAACAGGCTCCGGCCGAGCCAGCTGATTTTTTTATTATTTGGCCGACCGCTATTGGTCAACCGAAATTTGAAGCGGCATGAATCAGTTTATAACATCTTGCAGCGCCGATTGTGTTTCAGCTTAAAGACAACGCTTACTTTAGACGGACAGGCCGTTATTTTGTTTCAGCAGCATTGTCATTGGAAACCGCAGAGTCCTCTTCTGACGCGGGGTTGGCGCGGAAGTCTTCAATCAGACGCAGCGCCTCAGATTTCTGGGCGGGATTCACGCGGATAGAGAGTCCGCCGACGCCAGGGAAGACGTCCTGCGGCGCTTGAAGGTTGGTTACCACGGCATCAATTCCGGCAGAGATCAAGAGCCCATGCACCACCATGGCTTCTGATTCCTGCATGGTGTCAAATACTTCAACCAGTTCTGGACCTGGGCTTGGCTGTGCGCTCATTGGTATCCTCCGTGATTTGCCTGCAAAAGGTATGATGCCGAAAATGGTGCTGGCAGAAAAGGCAATTAAGGTTTTACTTTTGCAGAAGTTGCTGATCCCAGGGTCGGATCATGGCAAAGCGCGCTATTTCTTTTCTATCCGCAACAGAGAAAAGGTAAGAGTTCCCCAAGACAAGCGGGCGCGCATTTGTACGGGGATGCGCGCAGCATCGTCAGAGTACCAGATCCAGATTTTGCCTTTATCGCGCAGAGCTGGCGCGGATGTCTCTGGCTGGACGCGGATGGTATTGAAAACTCCAGCCGGCGTTTTGATGGACTCGCGGGCTTCCACATGCACGGCTACGGTCAGCGTGGGGCCGCCGTCATTGATGGGGAAGCTGTAGGTCTTATCTGGCAGCAAGGGCAGAGACGCCACGTAATAGATGGCTGAGAGCATGTCAGTAACGCAGCCGGGGATGTCATGCTCCTCATGCTTGCTCTCTTTTTTCTTGATATTCTTCTGGTCGAATACGGCTTTGCCGTGCTGATAGTCGAAAGAAATATTGGTTTCCACGCGGCGAAAGCCTTCCTCTAAATGCCGCGAAGCGTTATGCGAGCAAAAACTTGCGGGATCGAAGAAGGCTTCCAGCTTGTCCTGCACGTGGAAGAGCAAAGAGATGGTGCCAGCGGCGTCAGCGGTGGCCACGGCGCGATGCTCCGGCCCGGCCTGCTCCAGACGCAACGTGGCGATGCCTGCGTTAAAGACGCGCCACTCCGCGCTGTAAATGTAGGTCTGGCCTACAGGGAATTGATATTCCGGGCGAGGGTGGGCAATGGACGGCGCGACCATGACCGATTGTTCGGCAGTGATTGCAGGACCGGGCGCGGATGCCTTTTTTCCCGGACTGCAACGAGGGCGCGAAGGCGGCAGTCGCGCAGACAAAAGCGATGAGCAAGAGAACGGTGTATGAAGACTGTCTGCTGCGAAATGGGATCAATGTATTACCAGTATTTTAATTACAAGCGCGCCGAGCATCAGCACCGAGCCTATAGCGGCATTGTACTCGCGATGGCGCATATAAAGCGCGGCAGAAAATCCTGAACCTTCATCTGCACTGTCTTCTGGCTGGTAACGCGTGAGCCGGGGCAGCAGGCGCGGCACCGCGCTGGCATAGCAATCGTAACCGGGAAAGGTTGAGCGCAGATATTTTTCTTCCGCCTTGATCACCGGAAGATAGATAAACGCAAACATGGCCAGTGTGGCGATGCCGATCCAGATATTGCGCGCGGCTACGATAAAACCTATGGCAATCACAATGGAGCCCAGATAAAGCGGATTGCGCGTGTAGGCATAAGGGCCGGTGGTGGCGAGCGCGGCGTTTTTCTGGATGTGTCCGGAGGCCAGTGCGCGGATGAGCACACCAGCTATAGCAATCACAAAGCCGATAAAAAGATACAGCCAGTTGGGCCGGGCAAACCAGAGATAGGCGGCGGCAAAAACAAAACCCAGCGGCACGCGTGAGCGGGTGGCGACCCGCGACCAGCTAGGCATTGGCGCTTCCTAACAGGCTGCGCGCGGCAGCAATCACTTCTTCAGATGTAATTTTCAATAATCCTGTCTCCACTTCACGGTGATGCGAGAATGTGGTCTCGCTTTCAGGATGGCGCAACGCAATGGAGCGCGTGCCGTACGGGCCGGTGCGCGCGGGATCGGTGGGGCCATAGAGCGCGACCACCGGAACCTGCAGCGCGGCGGCCAGGTGCAGCGGGCCGGTGTCACCGCCCACAAAGATGCGGGCACGGCGCGTGAGCGCGATGAGCTGTCCGATGGTGCAGCGCAGTTCAAATGCGTTGCCGCCGCTGGCTTCCATGACTGCGCGGGCAAGAGCGGCTTCGTCCGCCGAGGCATTCACCAGGGTCTTGATGTTGTGTGCTGCCAGAGCTTTGGCCACTTCACCAAAGCGCTGTGGCGGCCACTGCTTGGCTCCCCATCCCGCACCCGGATTGACGATGGCAAAGCTGGCAATGCCCAGGCGTGCAATTTCAGAGTTAGCCCAGGCCTCTGCCGTGGGATCAACCGGGAGTTGAGGTGCGCAGAGTTTAAGTTCGCGTCCGCCAAGAATAGATTGCAGCGCCTGTGCAGCCAGAGCATGATTTTGCTCAATCACATGCTCGCCCTGGCGCGGAAACTTTTTGCGATAGAAAAAGCGTGCGCCGGATTCGCGAGGATCTTCAAATCCAGCAATCGAGGCAGCGCCGCCGATCCGCGCAAAAGCCCCGGACTTGATTGCGCCCTGGAAATCCAGAGCAAAATCGTAGTCGATTTTTCTGATTCTTCTGAGCGTGCCAAGAATTTCTGAGGTAGCAGATGGGCGAAAAAACTGTTTGCGCCAGCGGCGTGTATCCACGGTGTGAATATTGTTGACCACCGGCTTTTGCGGGCTCACGCTGTTGGGGCTGGCTTTTCTGCCCTGCGCGGTAAGCAATTCAGACCAACGCTCTTCCACCAGCCAGCCAATGGTGTCATAGGGCAGAGCCGCGCGAATTGACGTGACTGCCGGCAGCGCATGCAGGATATCGCCCATGGCGCCGAGACGCACGATCAGGATTTTTGCCATGCGCGCCTTCTCAATATTTCGGTGGTGGAATGGTCTTTAGGATCGCCGACAATAGCGATACGTCCGCCGCAGGCAATCACAACGTCGCGCTCGGGCACGTTTTCAACCGTGTAATCCGTGCCTTTGGCGTGAACATCCGGGCGCAGCAGAAGGATCAGCTCCTTCACGTCGGGCGAATCAAAAATGGTTACGGCGTCTACGTCAGCCAGCGCGCCTAGCAGCTCTGCGCGCTCGTGCTCTGGCACCTGCGGACGGCCTTCACCCTTCAGCTTGCGGGTGCTTGCATCAGAATTGACGGCGACAATCAACTTGCCACCCAACTCTTTGGCTGCGCGCAAATAGCGGACATGGCCCACATGCAGCAGATCAAAGCAGCCGTTGGTGAGGACGATCTTGTCACCCGCTGCACGCCACTGGCGAACCAGCTCCGCGAGCGTCGCCAATTCCTGGGCGGCAAAAACTTTTTGGGCAGGCGCTGGCAGTTAGCCCTCCGTTACGGCGCGCAGAAGTTCCGCGCGAGTTACGGTGGCTGTGCCACGCTTCATTACCACAATGCCCCCGGCATAATTTGCCAGGCGGGCGGCCGACTCTGGATCAGCGCCTGTGGCCAGCGCAGCCGTATAAGTTGCGATGACGGTATCGCCGGCGCCGGTTACATCGGCCACTTCGTCAGTTCCGTGGATAGGAATATTCACGGGCTTGTTGCCGCGCGAGAAAACTACCATGCCATCTTTGCCGCGCGTGACGAGCAGAGACTGCAATTTCATTTTCTGCATCACGGCACGGCCGGTGGCCATGAGGCGCGCATCGTCATTGCCAATGGTAGTTCCCAAAACTTCTTCCAGCTCTGACTCATTCGGCGTGGCTGCAGTGATGCCGTTGTACGCCAGCGTGCGGAAGCGCGAATCGAGCGTAACGGGAACGTTGAGCGCAGCGCGGGCGCGGATGTTGTCAAAAATTTCTGGGGTGGCGGAGCCGTAGCCGTAATCGGAGATGAGCAGAGCGTCAGAGGCGCGCACATAGCCTCGGGCCTGGAAGGTGAGATCGCGGACAGTCGCGCGGTCCAGCGGAATTTCCGGCTCACGGTCCACGCGGATCACCTGCTGGCGCGGCGAGTGCACGCTGCCGGCGAGGACGCGCGTCTTGGTAACAGTGCCGCGGCCTTTGATTCGGCGAATTGCTGTAACGGAAATATGTTTCTTGCGGAAGGCATGCAGAAGCATGCGGCCGGCTTCGTCGTCTCCGATGACGCCCACGGGCAGCACGGTTACGCCGAGGTCCGCGAGATTGTAAATTGCATTGCCGGCGCCGCCCGGGACCACGGTGCGTTCACGATGGCGCAGGATCAGCACCGGCGCCTCCCGCGAGACGCGAGAGATTTCGCCATAAATAAATTCATCGGCAATCAGGTCACCCAGCACGGTGATGCTGAGCTTGGAAAACTGCTCGATGATCCTGACGAGGCGGTCGGCCGGTTTGGAGTTCTTTTGCATGGACTCACGATTTTCTCATGCCGGAGCTATAGTCTGCAGCCGGAACGCTGTTCTATTGCCTGAAGCATCTCGGTGATTACTTGCTCAGCAGACTCAATTTCCATGCGGAGCGGGGCTGCCAGCAGCGGCTGGAGTTGCGTGGCGAGCGCCCCAAGGTTGATGGCGTCTTTTTCTGTGGTGATGAAACCATCTGCGCTGGTCTGCTGTTTGAGGGCAAGCAGGCGATCAATGTCTGGCTGGCTGTAAGAGTGATGGTCGCGGAAGGAGACTTCACTGGCGAGAGACTGGCCAGCGGATTTCAGGCCGTCTTTTATGCCGTCGAAGAATTGTTGGGGGCGTCCAATGCCGCAGAAAGCGATGAGTTTGCCGCCGGGATTGGAGAGTTCTAATTTTCGATGGACTGCCCAAATGCGCCTTGCATTGGGCGAATGGCCAGTTGGATCAGGCAGAACAATGGCGTCCGCACGGCGGAGAGCGGAGATAGGTTCGCGCAGCCGACCGATTGGGAGCAAGGAGCCAAAGCGGTCGGCGTGGGGCAACAGGACAATGTCAAAATCCCGGTGCAGGTGGCGATGCTGAAAGCCGTCGTCGAGCAGGTGAAGTGTGGTGGAGAATTGTTTTTCCGCGAGAAGGCCGGCTTGGTAGCGATCGGCACCGACGATGACCGGCACTTGCAGCTTGCGCGCGAGCAGAAGCGGCTCGTCGCCAAATTGGGCCGGCGATCCGTTGGGATCGACCACGGTGATCTCTGTGGAACTGCGGCCGTAGCCGCGCGAGAGAATGTCGAAGGTGATACCGCGCTGTTTGAGCAGCTCTCCCAGGGCGATTACAAACGGAGTCTTACCGGTGCCGCCTACGGAGATATTGCCGATGCTGATGACGGGGCGCGTGAGTTTCTCAACTTTGAAAATGCGGCGGTCATAAAGTGCGTTGCGCATGGCGACGCCAGCGCCGAAGATGGCCGAGAGCGGATTCACTGGCTCTCTCGCTTTTGCTGTGCGGGCGCTTGGTTGGCGAGAAGAGGTGTGAGTGCTTCCAATGTCCGTCGCGTGGCTCCGGCGTGGTGCGCGAACAGATCTTTAGCGCGATGGCCCAGTTGCTCACGCTCTTCTGGTTGCTTGAGCAGTTCCAGAAACAGTGGGCCTAGTGTTTCTTGAGTAGCGACTCTGACTGCATTGCCTTGTTCGAACAGGCTGACAATTTCGCGGAAGTTGAATGTATGCGGACCAACTACAATGGCAGCGCCATATTGCGCGGGCTCAAGAATGTTGTGGCCTCCGGTGGGAACCAGGCTGCCGCCGACAAAAGCTATGTCAGCCAAGGCATACACGGCGGCGAGTTCGCCGACGGTATCAAGCAGGAATATGCCCGGTGTGACAGGCTGAGGCGCAGTCCATGTGCTGCGGCGCTGAAGAGCAATGCCTGCTGCTGAAATCAGCGCAGCAACTCTTTCAAAGCGTTCGGGATGTCGCGGGGCGAGAATCATTACACACGATGAAATTTTTTGCTGCACGATTTTGAAGGCTTGCAGCACAAACTCTTCTTCGCCTTCAGCGGTGCTGCCGCAGACGATGACCGGCACATCTCTGTTCAGTGCCGAGCGAAGATCATTCACCAGAGCTGATTGCGTGCTGGGGCGAATATCAAATTTCAAATTGCCGCTCACGCGCACGCGCTCAGTGGCTGCGCCAATGGCGCGCAAACGCGACGCATCTTCAGTGGTCTGCGCCAGGAATAGATCCATTTCTGAGAGCACGCGGCTGAAGAACCATTTGAATTTCTGGTAGCGCGGAAACGAGCGGTCAGAGATGCGCGCGTTGACCGTGGCTAATGCCACTCCGCGTTTGCCGGCGAGGTGCAGCAGGTTGGGCCAGAACTCAGTTTCAGCAAGGATCAAAAGTTGCGGCCGCAGTGCCTTGAGATAGGGTCGCACAGCAAAGCCGAAGTCGAGCGGCATAAAGAAGACGTGGTCTTCACCAAAGCGCTGGCGGGCCAGGGCTTGTCCGGTGGCGGTGGTGGTGGAGATAAAAATTTGGCGGTCAGGATATTTACTTTTGAGGGCGGCAATCAGCTGGCTCACGGCCAGCACTTCTCCCACGGAGACGGCATGCACCCAGATTGCGCTGGGCTTCATTGTGCTGGGCTTCATTGTGCTAGATCCAGCAGCTTTCAGCCGCTGCGGCACAGAGCCGAGGCGCTCGCGCAGTCCCGCGCGATATTTTGGCAAACGCATCTGCAATAGCCACCACGGTAGCGAGAGGATCGCCAGGGCGGCCAGCAGCAAGTTGTAAAAAATAAACATTGTGGACTTGGCCATTCTATGGAAACCGCGCAGTTGTGCAAACCTTAGCTCTGACTGGATATAATCAGGCTATGAGAGCCGTAAGGATTGCCGCCTGTGTGGCCCTGCTGACGACGCTGGTTTTCTGCGAAAAACACTTCAATCCGCCGCCGGCGGCACATGCGCGCAACTACGGGCTGCATGAGTCACACGATGACGAGAAGGTGACGATTGCGATTGAACCGTGCAATACGCCGCAAACGGCTGGCGTGTTTAAGGTGAACTACAAGGGCTATGGTTTGTATCCGGTGCGGCTGATTATCTCCAATGACAGTGACAGCACGCTGATGCTGGACGATATGAAGATTGAATACATTACGGCGCGGCGCGACAAACTTGAGCCGGACAGCGATGACGATATTTATCGCCGGCTGGTGAAGCCGCATAAGGCTGACCAGGGGCAGCCCGGACTGAAACTACCTTTCCCCGTGGGCAAAAAGAAAGAGCCCATCAGCGCTGAGACCATTGACGAGTACCACTCTGCGCAGTTCCAGCATGTGCCGGTCACGGCGCACGCCACGAACAGCGGCTATCTTTTCTTTGACGTTCTGGACGAAAGCCCCGCACCCGGCGCGCATCTTGAAATCTCTGGTATTCGAGCGGGAAGCAAAGAGCTGTTTTACTTTGATATCCCGTTTGAAAAAGCAGAGGCTCCTGCGCCGCCAGCGCCTGCACCGAAATAGCTGGCCCTAAATTCGCAGGCGTTAGATTCGCCGGCGTTAAATTTGCAGGGCATTGGCCCTATAATCTTTTCCATGGCACCCAGCACACAGTCAGCGTTGCGTGAGAAATACGAGCCGGTCATTGGACTGGAGGTGCATGTACAGCTGCTCACGCAGACCAAGATTTTTTGCGGATGCTCCACGCAATTTGGCGCTCCGCCGAATAGCCATGTGTGTCCGGTGTGCCTGGGACTCCCGGGCGCGCTGCCGGTGCTGAACAAGCGTGCGGTAGAGTTTGCGGTGCTGGCGTCACAGGCGCTGAACTGCCAGGTGCGCGAGACTTCTATCTTTGCCCGCAAAAATTATTTCTATCCTGACCTGCCCAAGGGATACCAGATCTCGCAGTTCGACAAGCCTCTGGCCGAGCATGGCTGGATTGAAATTGCGCTGGATAGCAGCACCAAGAAAATTGGCATCACACGGCTACACATGGAAGAGGACGCCGGCAAAAGCATTCACGATGGCCTGGTTGATTCCTCGGTTTATACCTCCATTGATTTGAACCGCAGCGGCACGCCGCTGGTGGAGATCGTAAGCGAGCCCGACATGCGCTCTGCCGACGAAGCGTTTGCGTATCTCACGCTGCTCAAGGAAATTATTCTGTACACCGGCGTGAGCGACTGCAACATGGAAGAAGGCTCGCTGCGCTGTGACGCCAATGTGAGCGTGCGTCCGCGCGGGCAAGAGAAGCTTGGCACCAAGGCTGAGATCAAGAATGTAAACTCCTTCCGCTTTGTGCGTGACGCCATTGAGTATGAAATTGACCGCCAGATCGACGTGCTTGAATCCGGCCAACGCGTGCAGCAGGAGAGCCGGCTCTATAACTCGCATGAAGGCAAGACTTACAGCATGCGGTCAAAAGAGCAGGCGCATGATTACCGCTATTTTCCTGAGCCTGACCTGCTTCCGCTGGTAGTGAATTCGCAGTTGCAGCAGACCATCCGCAAGACTTTGCCGGAGCTGCCAGAGGCTCGGCGCAAGCGCATGGTCAGAGACTACGGCATTACCGACTACGACGCCAGCGTTCTCACCGTAAGCAAATCTCTGGCTGACCAGTTTGAAGAAGCGGCCAAGGCGGCGAAAAATCCTAAGCGCGTGGCCAACCTGGTGCAGAGCGAACTCATGGGACGCCTCAAAGCCAAAGGCCTGGAGATTGAGCAGTCGCCCATCTCCATGAAAGGTGTTGCGCAGTCAGCGGATCTGGTAGAGTCCGGAGCAATTTCCAGCAAGATTCTCAAAGATCTATACGACAAAGCGTTTGCCGCCGGAGAAGATTTCCCGGCAGTCTATGATCGCGAAAAGCCGCAGCAAATCACCGACGTTTCAGCGCTGGAAAAGATCATTGATGAGATCGTCACGGCCAATCCCAAGCAGGCGGAGCAGTATCGCGCAGGCAAGACCACCATTATCGGCTTCTTCGTGGGACAGGTCATGAAGGCCTCCAAAGGTCAGGCCCAGCCCGAACTGGTGAATGAGCTGCTGAAGAAGAAACTTGAGTAGCGCTAACGCCGTCGAAAGAATGCTCAGTCAATCCCAACGCGGCTAAAAATTTTTGCTCCTGCCAATCCCAACGCAAGCGCAACATTTCTCACAACATTTCCAGCTTTCAACCGCTTCACCGGAAAGCACTTGGTCCACTTTCCACAGCTCGCCGGCCGATTGCTCATTGCCAGCAGGCGTTCCGCCATATATCCTGCGAATCTAGTCCTGCTTCCGTGACCCATGGCCAAGCTTTTTGAACCACCACAATATATAGCAGTGGAAGGCCCTATACGCGTGGGCAAGAGCACGCTGGCCAATATCATTGCTGACCGGCTCAATGCCCAGCGGGTGATTGAGCCAGAAGAGAATCCTTTTCTGCGCCCGTTTTATGAAGGCGAGCGCGGCGCCGGATTCCAGGCCCAGTTCGCCTTCCTTATCCGCCGCTTTGAGCAGCTGCAACGGCTGGACGTGGGCCCAAATTCGCGCAAGACCGTGGTGGCGGATTACATCTTTGAAAAAGACAAGATCTTCGCCTACATCAACCTGAGCGACCCCGAACTGGAAGTGTATAACCGCTATTACCAGCTCTTCCGCCAGCAACTGCCTGCGCCAGACCTGGTGATTTATCTGCAGGCTTCGCCAGAGGTGCTAAAGAAACGGCTGCGCAAGAAAAACGTCTCCGGTGAAACCGCCGTGAGCGACGATTACATTGAAGAAGTGGTCAAGGCCTACGAACATTTCTTCTTTCATTACACGTCGTCAGACCTGCTGGTGGTGAACACCAAT
The DNA here is from genome assembly GCA_036502105.1 of Candidatus Angelobacter sp. Lineage (GTDB taxonomy): Bacteria > Acidobacteriota > Terriglobia > Terriglobales > Acidobacteriaceae > Angelobacter. The sequence goes on from DASXZE010000123.1 coordinate 42,589, forward strand.
GACATTGACTTCGTAGAGCGCCATACCGACCTGCAAGAGCTGCTGCGCCGCGTAAGCGAGCCAATCCGCGGGACACAATATTTCCTGCCGCTGGGATCAACGGGAACGGGGACGTAGATAAACTACTTTCCTTAGGTCCATTTAGGCGCTCCTGCGATCTTGAATTGAGGGCCAGGCGCTTCCATATTCGACATAAACTTACAGCTCGGGCGATCAGCATCAGAAGCACCAAGACACACTGCCCTTCTAGCGTACTCGGGTTCGGTTCCAAAGCTTAGCTTGGGCAAATGTTCTCCAGGAGTTTGTATCTTCTCAAGCACTTTCTTTTCTTTTATACGGGACTGTAGCCCTTGCCGCACCGCATCTGTGACAGCTTTTTTTAATCCAGGAACAAGACCCGAGCCACCTGTTACCACTACGTTTAAGGTAACCGGCAGTGGCAGCCAACGCTCGTCCGGAATGCCTTCTACATATTCCCGGACGTGTTGGGCAATCTGAGAAATCCAATTTTGAACAAATGCTAACTCATGCCAGCCGGTTTCTTGCATTTTGCGTAGTTCAGCCTCGATTTCTGTAATCCGTTGATTCTTAGCTCTAAGGAAGTTTAGAAGTTCTCGCGTGAGAACATTGCCAGCGACCGGTAAACTTGGGGCTGGTGCGAAGTAATACAGGTTCGCTTTGTTGGTTTCGCGGTGCTGAACTCGTAACATGTAGCCAATATCCGTCGATCCTGCACCGACATCAACAACAAGTAACTTTGCTAAACCGTGTGCCCCCGGTACATCTTCAATCTCCATTGCGCGAAGATAAGGTAATCCGGCGGCTCCTGATTCACTGATAAAACCCCATCGTAAACGCCCGTTTGAAGTAACGTTCCGAACGCTCATGATCGTCTGAAGATCAAATTGCCTCCCAGCATCGATTCTGGGTCTGCTTGTGCTTACGATTTCACGCCAGCGTGAAATTGAAAACGGTTTTGTTGGTTGAGGTAGTTCGTCGAAGCTATATTGAGCAACTACTTCGGCCGCAACAGCAACGGCTTCCCTGAAATTCTGCGCAGCTGCTTGTGCCTTTCGGTCATCTGCAGCTAGCCAGTTTGGAAAAGAAAATCCAATCTCAAAATCCTCATCAGAGCTTGAGCTGCTAATAGCGTCATTTAGGAGTGCGGTCAAAGAAAATGCGACTGCTTCGCCCAACGATGTGCCCGTATCACCGCGCGATTCGTTACTCCAGAATGGAGTACCCAGCGGATCCATTATCAGCACACCCTTAATACTCCGAATCAGATCTTGAGCGTGCGTCTCACGCTCTGCAGCGAAAATAATCGTTTCGTCAATTTTACGCAGGTCAGAAGGAAAAATAGGCAAATGGGGATCATACCGATTAAGATTTGATCGATACCAAGCTGATTTCGATGAATGAGTGCCCCAGTCGATACCTAAAAAGGAAGTGGAACTCACGTGTGTTCTCCTTTACTCAATGCTCAATCTACTAAGGCCTTAATCAGTATTCGACTACCGGCGATACTTTCAGTCTTTACTCCAGGCCGCACAAACCTAGGTGGCTTTTGACCTGCAATTGCCGAAACTGATTCATGCAGGCGTGAGTTGAATTCTACTTCGGAATCTATGGTCCCAAACAGTTCCAAACCAAAATTGTTTTTCAGGATAACCTGCATTTGTTTGAACAAGGACTGGCCTTGGATATCTTTTTCAGTAGTCTCCCATGCATTGATGAGCAAACTTGCTAGTTGCAGTTCCGCGACGGAGTTGGGGTTACCTGCAATTCCTGCCAATGGATCAATATAGTCTGTTTCACGATTTGTCAAAACTGCGAGATTTTTCTGAATTTCAGAGGGAAAGTTGTCATGCTCAGCCCAAAGTTTCTCCGCCTGCGCTTTGGCTAAAGGAGCTATAAATCTGCTTCTAAACGCTCCTCGCATAGCAGATTCTAGCGCGAGCACGTCTCCTTGAATGCAGTACTTCCTTAGGACGGCATGAAAATTTTCAATGATTTTCAAAAATATAGAATAATGGTTCTGGTTTTCCTCAAGAAAATGCTCGCATTCAGCCCCGAAATAATCTACCGAATAGCCGATGAGTTGCAATGCTTCAATGGAGAAACGGGCATGGTGCGTACTGAATTCGAGTACAACAATAAATAAGCGGTAAAAAGGTTCTCTGTTACGTATTGGCTTTTGTTCATCCCGTAATCGCAGCACAAGCAGCTTAAGAACAGATATGAGCGCAGCAGTTGTCGCATTGTCTATGCTCAAGGCTTTCCATTTGCTTGTCGTCCGTTCGAGACGAACAATAACCTGCCAGCTTAAGGTCGCGCGAAGACTATCGGCTGATTTTTGAAATGCCTGTAACGCCGCACTTGCACTAATGACTTGCTTCCTGGCAGAGAGTTTGTCTAAGTTGGCGACAATGTCGAAAGGCGTAAGC
>DASXZE010000124.1:0-12290 GCA_036502105.1 Candidatus Angelobacter sp.
CTACATTGATTCCACCGGGACGATTGAAGGCGCGCCGAGCATCCGCGAGGAACATCTGCCGGTGTTTGACTGCAGCTTCAAACCGCAGAAAGGCACGCGCACCATCCATTACATGGGACACGTAATGATGATGGCCGCAACGCAGCCGTTTATCTCCGGCGCAATTTCCAAGACCGTGAACCTGCCGGAAAACGCCACGGTGGAAGACATCACCGAAGCGTACGTTCAATCATGGAAGCTCGGCATCAAGGCTGTGGCCATCTATCGTGACGGCAGCAAAAAAGCACAGCCGCTGATGGCTGCCAGCTCACGCGACGAAGCCGCCAAACGCGGGACCCGCAGCGAAAAAGACGCGACGGCAACGCAGCGTCCGCTGAGCGGCCCGGAGATGGATTTCCAAAAGCTCTCACCAGAGCAGCAGGCCATGGCGCTGGCCGCCGTGCGTCCGCTGACCATGGAGCAGCAGGAATCAGCGCCGCCACGCGCTGTGCGGCACCGGCTGCCGGCTGAGCGCGCGTCCATTACGCATAAGTTCGGCATCGCCGGGCATGAAGGCTACATCACCGTGGGACTGTATAAAGATGGCACCCCGGGCGAACTGTTTATCCGCATGGCCAAAGAAGGTTCCACCGTCTCCGGCCTCATGGACTCATTCGCCACCGCGGTTTCACTGGCTCTCCAGCACGGCGTGCCCATTAAATTGCTGTGTGACAAATTCAGCCACACGCGCTTTGAGCCGTCCGGCTTCACCGGCAATCCAGAGATTCCCATCGCCAAGAGCACCATGGATTACATCTTCCGCTGGCTGGAATTGAAGTTCGTTACCGGACGGCAGTATCCGCTGTTCAAAGACATGGTGTTGCCCGGAGCGCAGCCACCTTCCACGGTGCATGAGTTAGCGGCCATCAGCCAGAGCAGCGTATCGGAAACCATGCCGCCCCAAGGCGGACTGGGAAGCCAGCCCGGAGCGCAGACGCCGTCAGTTGAAGGCGTGGCGAAAAATGCTTCAAGCTCTTCACTCGTGGACCGCGGCATATATCACTCAGCCGACGCGCTCAAAGAGTTCGTCGACCTGGGCGACGCGCCATCATGCCATGTATGTGGATCGATCATGACGCGGAATGGAAGCTGCTACCGGTGTATGAGTTGCGGCAGCACGAGCGGGTGTAGCTAGGATAACCCGAAACACCGAAACACCGGCCCGCCGCAAGGCGGGCTTTTCTTGGCCTTTGTGGTTGAGGTCTTGGACTACCCTTACCCCCCATCCTCTAACTAGGATTCCAAAGGATTTGCAGGCACCCATCCCAAGGGATGGTGTTCTTGGGTTTCCGATCACCCGATTTCCCGATGACCAGATCACCCGATCTAGCGCCCCCTCCCCCTCCTATACCCATCCCAGATTGGCGTGCACTTGAGAGGGGTGATCCCAAGGTCATCCCAATTTGGCGTGGGTTTGAGCTATGTACCCCCAAATTGGCGCAGGGTTTAGATAAATGTGGAGCGCAGGCGCCCCCGCCTGCGTTGCTGGCTAATTGCTAATTGCCAATTGCCATTTACTTGATTTCAAAGATCAGCCACCATTTTGCTCCTGAGAGCTGTTGTACTTTAGCGCAATCCGTGTCAAGAATCACGTGCGAACTAGTTCACTGGCATGGGTCATGTCTTTTGCGACCCTCTGCCTAAACATGGTTCATGTCCAGATGGACAGAAGTTTGGTGAGTCGGATTTCTTCGCCATGCCGTCCTAGCTGAGAACGGGTTCAACGGTAAGGATCTATGTCAATAGGTTTGCCGGTATTGAGGTCGTAATTCTGCATAACCGCCATTTCGGCGTACAGTAAGCCCATCTCCTCATCGCGCCGAATGGAAATGCTTTGTGCCAGTGTCAACCCTTCTGGTAAAACCAGATAACCAAAGCGTTCATCTCTTCGTAAAATCCCAGATTCTACTTGCGAAATATCCAAGCACTGGATTTTCCATGATGAATCGTCTCCCCAAAAGCAGCCAGCAACAAACGCGACATTCGACGGCACCTTGCACTCTTTAAATTGATAGGAGCCTGACTCATCAAATTGCTTTTTATAAAACTTAATTTCTGGAACGTATAATTCAACAGGACAGAACCCATGAGCATACGAATCTTCGCCACCAATGTCCTGGCAGGAAGGAAGTTCCATAATCCGTGTGCATGTGTAGTCAGGCGAGTACAAAGCATAATCTTTAGCCCCTCGGCTGAATGGAAACCATGTTTCCAATCCAAAACCAGGATAATTTCGGACATATTCGCCCAGCTTTCTTTCAGGTAATTCATGCGCGGAATAGATGGAAATTTTTGTTGTATGCCATGCTCCTTTATGTGAAGGAATAGCATCCACAACCAGCCGATAGCTGTGGTTCGCTGTTTTTTTTATTACTTCGTTTGATTCGGAACTCATACTATTAATTCTAAATCTCGCAATCGCCTATTTGGGCTTGTTGATGTGAGTTTTTCATATTCCCAACCGATCGAATCTAAAATACACTTCAAATCTCCATGACCGTCCATTTTCAATTTACTCTGGACGACTATCGCAATGCCTTCGTACGGATTTTCGGAAAGGCGCCTCGGCACTTATGCGCAGGCGGCGATGCGTTCTTGCAAGCCTTCGTTATACTTTCTGATTCAGTTGAAACGGAGGCGGTTTGGGTCTCGATATCTATGTAGGTTCATTCACGCGCTATTACGCCGGCAACTGGGAACTGGTTGCGGCGCGCGTGGCACGGGAACTTGGGGCGACATTTGAAGTAGTTCGCCAGCACAATCCGCCAGACGCAATTCGTGATCCTGATGAAATCCGTTCCATCGTCCTGGAATGGCGCAACGGGCTAGCCTATTCACTGGCTTCTCACTTGCCCGAACCGCTTGATTGGGACGAGAGTGCGGACGCGCCCTACTTTACAGACAAGCCCGCGTGGGATGGGTATCAGGGGCTGTTGCTTCGGGCGGCTTACCAGGAGCATCCGGGATTGCAGATTCCCGTGGAAATTCCGAAAGACTTTGATAAAGATCCTGCAATTCAGCGCGGCATGGGTGCGGACTCGCAAACCAGTTATCCATCTTTGCTATCTAACGCGCAGTTTTGGTTTCCAGTACGCTTTCCTTTTGTCTTTGAAGCGCCAGATGCTTCCGGAAAGAAAGTCAGGATCGCTTCCAGCGTTTCGCTGGCGCAGGAGCTTAACGAGCTAAATCGGAAGACCTGGAACATGAATGAGTCTGAACTCGACCAATGCGTTATGGACGGATGCGAAGCGGGCTCGCCGCTGCAAGTGGCCGCGCGATTCGGATTCGCGCTGTTCCATCGCCATGCACTGCTGTCTGTTACGCATCGGTTGCCATTGTTGCTGGATTGGTAGGTGCTTCGCCGCTGTCAATTCTTTGCTTCGTCGGAAGCCTTGAGCTGATCATGGAATGGCTGCTGTTCGACGGCCCATTTCTCGCATCCGCGCTGCCAGGGGAATTTGCCTTTCATGTCTGGATAGAAGCACTGAAGGACGGGAAAGCTATTGGGATCATCATCGTAAAACCAGCAGGCGGAATTTATCCAATCCAAATAATGGCTGGGATGCATGGGACGGAATTGCACATCAAAACCGCCGCCAATGATGTCCGCATAGCCTTTGCCGGGTTCGAATTTCTCTCCGGCTTTTACGCGATCTCCCATGGAATTGATCATGCTCAGTCGAAGCTTGGCCGGCTCATTGACCACGATAATTTCAGGATGCTGGTAGTGATAATGAAATCTCAATGGAGGTGTATGTGGCCGATCAAATTATGACTTTTGAGCAAATCGATGCAGCAATCAACAAGCTAGACCTTGGGGTACACAAGGCAGCAGTAGCAAACATCAGTGCGGCTGCTAAGGCAAATCCCGCTTTAGCCCTGCCTCAACTTTGCCCGATTTATAAGGGTGCAGTGCGGTCGATCCTAGTAATTCTGTCTAATTTACCGCTCATTCCGCAAACGTGGAAGGATGCCATTAAGGGGTTAATCTCTGTGCTCGACCTCCTCTGCCCTTAGAGACTAGCGCTCCACTTTGCTGCGCGAACGCCTTCTGCAGAGGGAGAAAATTTTCTTTTCTTTTTCCGGGGACTGCGGTCCCCGGCTATAGATTATGGACGTCCCCTTTTTTTGCGACTACTCGATGGGTTCCTCCCTCTCGATAATTTTCATACCCGGTGTATCCGTTGCAAAATGACCAAATGTAAACCAGCCGTCACGAGTCGGCACTCTCTTAGTTAAAGAATTCCTAAAAGTATCTAGGTACAAATTCAGCAGCACAGATGGCCCACCTCAGCCATCCAGCAGCTCATCTCATTTTGCAACGTTCCGCAAGGGAACAAGGATTCCCTGGCGCGAACATTGTAAGAAAGGTAATCCAGTTTTATGACAAGCCAAAGGAAGACCGTCTGTCTACTGATGTCCGTATGTTTCATCGCCGCCACCGCAAGTGCCGCATTTGCCCAGACTGCTGAAGCAACGGCTGGGAAATGCTCGTTTCAAACGTTAACTTTTCCGCCGCCGGCCGCTAAGGGTCAAGTGGTAGCCCTGAATGATTCGGGGGCCATTCTGGGAGCTTTCGCTGACAGCCAGGGCGCGGGCCATGGATTCCTGGAGTTCCAAGGGAAGGTCGCCACCTTTATGTTTCCTGGATCCTCGAGTACAGGCGCCATCGACATGAGCAGTAATGGAATCATTGTGGGCGTATACAACGTTGCCAACGATCCGAAGCAGCATTCATTTATGGTCCGTTCGGGTGGTTTCCATGAAATCATTCTGCCCGGCCATCCCAATGCAGATGTGATGGTGACGGGAGTGAATGCGAATGGCGACGTGGTTGGGACTTTCTTTGATCCTAACGCAAACAACGGCTTCGGCTTTCTACTGCAGAATGGAAAACTGACCATCCTTTCATTTCCTGGAGCAGAGGTGGGGACGCAGCCCAACAGCATCAACGATGAGGGCGTGGTTGTGGGAAACTATTTCATTCTGTTTGTGAACAGCGGCCCGTCCTTTATGTGGAAAGACGGGGTGTTCAGCAACATTAATCCTCCAGGTAATGAAGGTTTCATCAATACGACCAAGGTCAGCAATTCGGGCGTAGTAGTGGGAAGCTTTCAGGGGGCGGCGGACCAGCTCTCTCATGGATTTGCCCTCAAAAATGAAACTTATACCACGATTGATGTGCCTGGTGCTTCGAATACATCCATCTTCGCTGTGAACAAATTTGACAACATCCTGGTACAAGCTGTGATACCAGGCCTGGGTTTCAGCACGAATATTCAGGCCAAGGGATTCTGCGCCGCGGCGTTCTAGATGAAGGGTCTCCACATTTGGTAAAGCAGCCCGGGGCAAATCCTTATGACCGTTGAGGACAATCAACGCTGGAGCAAGTCCAGCGTTCTATTGTCCTTTTTCGCAATTGATTCGTAATGAAAAACCAGCTAAAGTAGGCCATTGCTTAGGGGTAAGAAGCGTATGATCTTTGCAAATTGAAGGCATGAAGATGGTCCCGTGTTGTGGGGCGCTCTTAGCGGCAGCTTGATGCGTTGGGTTCAGTTATGCTTCGCGACCCTCTGCCTGACATTTTGTCTGAGATCGAGGGCGGAGATGTTGCAAAGCAAGTAGTTACGCAATAGTTGCGACCCATCAGCCTGCTCTGGGTTGACTTGGGTTGCCTTGGGTTGAAATGGGTTAAAACGGGGGGTAGGGGTGGGGTGCTGAGAAAGATTGCCAAAACCCACGGCTAGCCGGGACAGGTCGCCGAAATTGCCAAAATTGGAAGTTGAAAAGAAAATGCTCACTCGCTATGCTCGCTTGTTCTTATCTCTCGGTTCCTTTTCGCCAGGATTCACCCGTTCGCCGCAGGCTCTTCAATCCGGGCGTTGAGCACGGTCTGCAGGTGTTGCAGAATGTATGTCTCTTCGCTGCGGCCCAGCAGGCGTCCGAACTTGGGCAGGGCGATGCCGAAAAGAACCATGGCCGGTGGGACGATCAGGCCGACCCGAACATCTCCAGTGATGTGATGGCTGCCGGTTACAACATCTGTCAGCGAAAACACAAAGATGGTTCCCCCGATCAGCACCACGCCGCCCAGCCAGAACCACATAAAGGCGCGCACCCAGGTGGAGAGGTCAAAGCGCCCTTCAATGCGCGTGCCGCCGGGACCAGGGTGCATGGTTCCATAAAAGTGAGGGGCGAAATCGTTCCGGTAGAAGCGCCGTTTCTGCATGTGAAAAGTGTCTGCCGTAACCTCGCCCAGAATCGGCTGGTCGCCTTTGTATCCGGAGAAAGAGAACAGCGTTCTGCGCTCTTCGTCCATGGAACGCCGGAGCGCGTCAGCCACCGCGCTGGGTGACATAGGGGATTGCAGGACGATCATCTTTTTCATAGGCGCGTTCTCTGAATCCTTTAGTAGTCTTGTTTTCTATCGCGAGACAATCCGTAATGCGCAGATTATCGCTGGAGATGCCCGATTGCACAATGAAGAAAAAGGATGCTACTTCAAGCAGCGCAGGCTATTTGAAGAGAGTAATCACTCCTCTGGATACAGGGGGCTGGTGACTCATGCTGCGCGACCAAGCTGGTGCGCCGTCTGAGCGCAAGTAAACCGATTCATTTGGACGGCGAGGGTTATAACGGACAGAAATCTTTTTTAGCAGCCAGGGCCGTGCGGCGGCGCTGGCATCTTCAGCGGAATTAAACCATCACCGAGGACAAGATAGCCGGGATAGGATTCACCGGCAACCTGGTAAGAGTACTGGAGCACCGCATGCCATATATCTCTGCCCCTGCCGCCTTTGAGCAGACTAGCGTATTCGCCCTGAATCGTGGCTCCTGCCGGGATCCAGTGGGAAGCGCCGAAACGGAAACGCCAGCGGCGGTATCCGATTCGGGCTAATCCGGCAAAGATAAGAATGCAGATGAGTGCAAACAAAATTAGCTCGATGAAATCTTTATCCATGGCGACGAATGTGGGTTGAAACCAAAGCTGCATAAAGTTGGGAAAGAATATCTTTAACCCTGTGGCATTGGCAATTAAGAAATTAACTGTGACTCTACAAAAAAAGGACTTAAGAGAAAAACGATCCAGCATATGTCCTTTAGATGGATTGTGCTGAATTGCACAGTCAAGCAGGCCACAACCGCAGCTTGCTGGTGGGCATCCAAATAAACAAGTGGACAGGAATATAAGGCTGGAATGGGCAGCCGTCTTTTTAAAGATCCGGACGTTATAAAGCTCTGGGTTTTATTCAAGAAAAACAGCTTGAAAATCGCTCAGCTTGTAAAACAGCTTCGCTATCCAGCTTGAAATTTCTGCATGCGGCAGAACAACGGCCGTGAATCCAACAGAAGGAAGGTGCAAATGCGTTTAATGAAATATGTAAGCTCACTCGCCCTGGTGGCGGCCATGGCAATGCCCGTGGTAAGTTCAGCCACGGCAGTCGTCAACGGCGACGACCATCACCGCTACTACGACCGCAAACACCATGACTACCATGTGTGGAATGACGGCGAATCAACAGCTTATGTCCGCTGGGAACATGAAGGCCACAGAAGGCATGTTGAATTTGGCCGTCTGCGCGCTACGGACCGGGAACGGTATTGGGAGTGGCGCCATAGCCATCCGGATTGATGCTTGAACGGCGGCCCGCTAGTGGTTGCGCTGGGCTTTAACAAGATAAAGTAGAGTTCCCCATCCTTCGCGATTGTTTGCGAGGGGTGGCGGAATTATCTACTCTGGCAAAATAATGGATCACTCGTACGCCTATCCTTCCAGGTAAAAATCTTTTTAATACTTATAGTTTTCTCTTGGCTTGCAGATATTGGATTTGCTAGTCTAAACAGCCTGCATTCCTAAAACTAGAGGCTGCGAAACTATTAGATGACTTTACGATTGTTAGTCATCCTTCTGCTTGTGCTTGCTTCATGGGCCATGGCGCAGACTTCAGCGCAAAAGTCGTCTGCGGACAATAAAAATGTGACTGAGGCGCTCAAGGTGATCCAAGGCAAGATCAATGAGCAAGGTGAGATCCGGTACACCATGGTCTCAGAAAATGCCGCGAAAAAACTGAAAGTGGAAAATAAATATGCCGTGCAGACCGGACAGGCGCTGATTGATGCAGCGGCGTGCACCATATCGGTTGACGTTCACATGACCAAGGATGGCAAAACGCAAACGCATGGCCGCGACACCGTGTATATCCGCGATGTAACCGCGCTTGCTGTGCAGACGCAAAGCCGGCTGATCCGGGAGAAGACAGCCAGAATGGGCATCGCCGGATGGGTGGGCAAGGTTTCCCCTGAAAGCTATGTGCTGCAAACCATGCACCGCGGCCGGGTGTCTGGCATGTTCTTTTTTCGCACGCAGGAAACCGCGAACCAGACGGCAGATGCTGTGGCCCGCGCCACCAAATTGTGCGGAGGCCGAGCACTACTCTAAGAAGATTGATTGAGTACCCGCAAGACGGCTGTATTCATGCTGGAGCAATTGGTTTAGTCGAACCATTCAATTTCTTTTACGTCCTCTGCTGGTAGTTGCGCCAGTACCTTGCGGTAAGCAGCATCAATTTCGGCCATCGGCGTTTTGCACTCTTTGGTTATGCGGATATCGGATTCGTATCTCCATCCTTTATCTGCGCGTTCAGGAAAATCAACAATGCGGATGCGTACACCGGGGAACGGCACGGACACAACGTAGTCACCGTAGTAGTGGCTGTCGCCCAGGCGCCAGTGCCAGGCAATTTGCCGCAGCCGCGCACAGAGCGTGTCAGTCGAGGAAAATTCGCAGATGAATGAGTAAGCGCCGGTCATTGGAATGATATTCGATTGATATGGCCGCTCTAGAGAATCAGGTCGGCGAATTCAGGATGTTTCTCAACATAAGCAGTCACCAGGGGGCAGATGACATCGACTTTTACATTTTGCGCGCGCGCCCATTCCAGCGCCGACTGTGCCAGCTCTGAAGCAATGCCCTGGCCGCGCATAGCTGTTGGCACTTCACTGTGTATGAGCTGCAACACGTTGCCGGCCAGCGTGTAATCAAGATAGGCGATGTTGCCATCGCGCTCAATTTCAAAACGGCCGCTGGTAACTTTTTGTGGTTGCGGTTTTGACCGGCCAAACATATTGCTATTTTCCCGATTGTGCGCGGAATACGCAAATGCAAAGTTGCAGAAAGGAGCGGAGTTCAATTGATCGCGGCGCAGGCAAACCTGAGGATTCGCGGAAAGTTAAGCGCGTTGGCGCTTGCCAAAGCGCGGCGCAATGGCGTAATTCAACTGCACCAGCACAATGAATCCGATGCTCCAATAAGTATTAACCACGGAAAGCAACGCGCCAAAAGCGTACAGCGCCTGCGCAATCACAATGCGCCGCTTCACCGCTTTCAGAACTTCAGGCGGCGTTTCCGGCTGCACCACGCCCAGGCCCACGGCGCAGACCCAGCTCCAGTACAGCGCGAGTCCGGGCAAAAGTATGTTGAGCCAATAGACGACCAGCGCCGTGCGGTAGGTTGTGAACTCCGCCAGCAACGAGGTGGAAAACGGCATGACACAGATAGTCGCCAGAAAGAGGATATGCATCCAGGTGAGGCTGCGCGCGGAGCGTTCAAGATAATTCAGCTGCGTCTGCTGGCCAATCCAGAAAATGCCGAGCGTGAGAAAACTCATGAGGTACATGAGCAGGCGCGGCGCAATGGCAGCGAGTCCATGCCAGAGATCGCGTTCACTATGAATCGTTTCAATCGCGGGCGCACGCAGGTCAAGCACCAGCAGCGTCATGGCGACGGCAAAAATTCCGTCGCTCAGGGCAGCCAGCCGTTCCACGCTTTGTCCGGCAATTCGATTGTAAGCAGTGTGCATGTTGTGCGCGTCTCACGGCGACGCGGCTGTCATCTTAGCAGCCAGCGCCGCGCGCGCCAATCTGCTGCCTGCCCTCCCGCAACTCTGGTTCAGGCTGGTAATATTATTTGCATGACCGGTCGTCCAGAGCCAACAGAAGCAGCTCCATATTATTTTGGATACATCAACCGCATCCATGGCGATAACATAGTTCATGCGCTGCAAAACCAGTTGGATGAGACGCTGCCGCTGCTGCATCGCGTGTCAGAGGAGAAATCTCTGTACCATTACGCGCCAGATAAATGGACGATTCGCCAGATGTGGAACCATGTGAATGACGCTGAGCGCATCTTTCTGTTTCGTGCTCTGTGGTTTGCCCGCAATCTGAGCAGCGCGCTGCCCAGCTTTGATCAGGATATCGCCGCCACAGCCGGCAAAGGTGACGATATTTCGTGGGCCGGCCATGTGGAAGAGTTCCAGCACATTCGCATGGCGACTCTTTCATTCTTCCGCAACATGCCGGAAGAAGCCTGGACGCGCAGCGGCATTGCCAGCGGCAATACGTTCAGCGTGCGCGCTTGCGCCTACATTGTTGGCGGACACGTGGCCCATCACTCTGCCGTGCTGCGGGAAAAATATCTTTAGCCGGCAAAATAAAATTCCAGCGGAATAAATCCGCCGGAGCAAAACTCAGCAAAGCTCTAGTGCTCCAGGCTCGCCGTTAAATGCACTTCTGAGGCTGGCATCACGGTAATCTCACGCGAGTATCCCTGATAGCCCTTTGCCGAGACCGCTATGGTGTGTTTGCCTGAAGCAAGCTTTAAGTTCACCGGAGCGTTGCCCACAAAGTCGCCGTCCACGGATACTTCAGCATTTTCGGGCGACGCGGAGAGCACCACGGTGCCGAGCGCTGACTTTGCGGCTCCCGTCATAGCGGGCTCAGAAGGCACAGCTTTTGGCGGCGCTACCGGTACGTTCTGCTCCTCGCTTTCACAGATGATTTCTGCTTTACCAACCCGGCCAGCTCTTCTTTTACCTGGTCAAAAAACTTGTCTGCCATGCGATCACCCGCGCCCCATGCAGCCTCGCCGTCTTTGGTTTGCACGTTGATTACAAGCGTGGCCCGGTTGTTGTCCTGCGGCTCAATCGACGCATTCGCAATAAAGCCCTTGGTGAACGTCGAGTGACCGGTCTGGAAGGTGAACATCAGCATCTTTTCGTCCACGAAGGTCACCACGTGGCGTTCACGCGCCGTGCGCAGGGCCGCAGTGAAAACATCGGTCGCTTCGTTATCAAACATTTTCTTTTTGGGCTTGGCTAAGGCAGGAAGGCAGATGGCAAGCAGCAGAAAAACTACAGTCACACGTTTTAGCATGAGAGTAACCTCTCGGGTTAGAGTAGCAACTCTCGTTTCCGTATTCAATCTGGCAATAGTTAACTTTTGAATAGTATTAACAAAACTAAACGCAGCAAGCATAAGTAGTTTTAAGCAGACATAAGTATTATTAATTCAGCGCTGGATAATAGCGCTTTAGCACCCTTAACGTTAGCATCAGGTAAACAACTGACATCTATCGTCGATCAACAATCGGCAATCGCACGTCACAATATCTGAAAACTTTTGCTCATCGCCAACGGGCCGCATCTTATGGGCCCACGGAACTCGCCAATAGACATTCCCTATGAAGCGAATCTTAATTTATTCTTAGCTTTTTTCCTCGGAAAGATATATTCTCAAGAAAATTTCGGGGTGTTTCCGGCCCTCGAGCAGTGCCCATGGCGTCGAAAGAATCGAATGTTCCTCGTGACTCACATGTCACGCCTCAGCCCTTTGCTGAGCCAGCAGCACAACTGCGTACGCCCCGCAGTCCAATAGACTGGCTCTTTCTTCAGCCCAGCATTCTTGATCAGCTCCATGATTCCATCATTATTACTGACCTGCCGGGAAATATTACCGGCTGCAATCTGGCTGCCGCGCAGATGTTCGGCTATACGCAGCAGGAGTTGATCGGACAAAACGTTACCATCTTTTATTCTGAGGAAGGACGCGCTACTCGGCGTGAATCCATTCTGCAAAGCCTCATGGAGCATGGACGGCTTGATACGGAGCAGCGCAGCAAGACCAAGTCCGGCGCAGAGATTTACATTCACCTCAATCTCACCTTGCTGCGCGACTCTGACTCGAACCCCGTGGGCGTTGTCGGAATATCCCAGGACATTACCGAGCGCCGACTAGCTGACATCGCGCTGCAGGAGACTGATCAGAAATTGCGCGCCATGGCGCAGGTCTGTCCTGACTTTTTCTTTACCACGCGGGCTGACGGTCTCACTGATTGGGTGAGCCACAAGTTCCACGAATATACCGGCGCGCCTCCCGGTGAAGGCGATGGCCTGAGCTGGACCAACTTTCTC
>DASXZE010000125.1:0-12695 GCA_036502105.1 Candidatus Angelobacter sp.
AACTCTCAAGCTCAGATGCACGGAATACGCAGACGATTTAACCCAGAGCGTGACTTTCCCAGCGCTTCGAAGAATTTAGGCTCTCATCTGACTGAAAACTTATAGACAGTCGTAGTCGCGTAGTGTCCTCCCGGCTTCAACTCGGTTGAGGGAAAAGCAGGATGGTTCGGCGAATCAGGAAAGTGTTCAGTCTCCAGACAGAGCGCATCCCTGCGCTGATAAGCATGGTCGCTTTTGCCATGGACGCCATCCAGATAATTACTGGTGTAAAGCTGAATTCCCGGCTCGGTCGTCCACACCTCCAGCACGCGCCCTGAAGAAGGGTCGAATGCTTCAGCCGCAGGCACCAGTGTCTTTTCATCTCCTGTTTTGCGGTCCACAATCCAGTTGTGGTCGTAGCCATGACCAATGACCAGTTGCGGATCGTTCTGGTTTATCCGTGCTCCTATCGCAGTTGTATTTCTGAAATCAAATGGCGTGCCTTGTACACTCCTGATTTCGCCAGTCGGTATCAGAGTAGCGTCAACTGGCGTGAAGCTGCTGGCATGGATCGTTAGCTGGTGATTCAAAATAGAGCCAGCGTCCTGGCCCGCGAGATTGAAATAGCTGTGATTGGTCAGGTTCACAATCGTGTCTTTGTCAGTGGTTGCGCTGTACTCGATACGCAATTCGTTTTTCTCAGTCAGCGTATAAACCACTTTCGCGCTCAGGTTCCCCGGATAGCCTTCTTCACCATCTTTGCTCAGGTAAGTCAGTTCCAGCGCGGATTCGTCTTTTGCAGAAACATCTTTGGCCTGCCATACGGCTTTGTTGAATCCCTTGATGCCTCCGTGAATATGGTTTACGCCATTGTTCGTGGCCAGCTTGTATTCCGTGTGGTCTAACTGAAATTTTCCACGAGCAATCCTGTTGGCATAGCGGCCGATCGTGGCGCCAAAATTGGCTTTGTCGCCGATGTAGCCCTCAAGCGTGTCGTAGCCAAGAACCACGTCCGCTGATTTTCCATTTCGGTCCGGGACTTTAAGCGACACCAGCGTTGCGCCGAAATTGGTGATCGCGGCACTCATCCCATTGCGATTCGTCAGCACATAGAGATCAATGTGCGTGCCGTCCGGCATTCTTCCAAAATCGGTTTTCTTCATGGAGGCCGCATGCGCTGGTGCTGCTGTAACTAGAATAAAACTTAAAGTGAATGTAACGGCCAGCAATCGCTGAAAAAACAATGCCCGTTTCCATAAAATCCTTTTGATGCCCGTAGTCCTGGTCTGATGCATTGTTTACTTCGCGTTTGCCATCACGATATCAGTAATCGAATAAGCAGGCACGCTCAGAGTGAAAATATTGCCCAGGTCTGAGACAGGACCGCCTGTTGTGAGATACCCATTTCGGTGGATTAGCAGGGCCATAGTCCAAGCGCAGCCCGTTCGTCGCCAATTGAACGCCGCTGATTTTGATCTTTACCGTTGCCGGCTCTTTGGGATCTTTGTTGATGAGCAGCAAGCCAAGGCTTCCATCTTTCCGTTGAATCGCATGGACGGCAAGGAGGCTGTGGCTACTGTGCGCAGCCACAATGGAATCATTGATCTGCGCCAGCCGATGAAATCATCTGCAGGGCAAAGAAAACCGGGCCCGGCTTATTGCTGTCATCCAGAAAGCTGGGCTTATGCAGTTCCAGCCAGTCGATGTTGGCCGCGCCATCCTGCATCAAGTGGGCGATGCGAAGAAAGTTTTGCCCGTCATCGGCTTCGAGTGGCTTTGACGCCCGTAGCGATGCCCAGTAACCTACCGTCTTCCAATCGTATCCGGTTGAATCTTTGCCGATCACTTTCTGGTCGGCCGGAGAGCCGTTGGCATAAGCCACCCACGCAGCCGCTTCAGCCGGCTCGCCTCCACCTGTGCCGGCAAGGTTGGAGCCATAATTCACGGTAATGATCGCTGTTCCCTGGATCGCTTCCACCAATTGAAGAAAATGGCCGAAGTCCGTGTTTGGGCCAAGATAACCATATTGCGGCGGATCAGTAGCTTTCGATTTGGTCATCTTATGCAGGACCAGTGATAGTTGTCAGAGAATCCGCCGCCGGGATAGCGCAGTGTGGTAATTCCAGCAGAACGCAATATCTCCGCGAGCTGCTGGCCACCGAGATGATTGTCATAAACCGACGTATGCATTCCCATGGCGCGTGGCGCAACAAAGTTCTGCACCTTACTGGCGTCTACCGTGACGCTGACTACCCCCTCTATATGGGCGGAGCCCTGTAAAGCTCGGCTCCTCAGCGGCAGGAGCAGCAGAATTGCCACCATCAGCCAAATAGTGTTTTTCAGCTTCTCTGATTGAGACATGACCTTCCACCTCTCATGGAAATCATTTCGCACTTTTATGTGTAATCGTTTACGTTAAAATCTAAAGGGTTTTACATCTCTCTGAGGCATGCCGTCAAGTACAGGGCAGCGTAAATGGCGGAGTGTATCTCTAGATAATTTATGGGTTTTATTTGTTTATTGGATTTTTTTAACGGGCCATTACTCGTCGAAATACAAGGGCTCTCTAAAAAGTGAACGATTCGTAAAGGTTTACAATGCAGACGATCTGCGCATACCGATTTTGTCATCGCAATACCTGGGTTCTTCTCTTGATTTGAAAGCGAGGGATGGATGAACCGACGAACCGCCTTGAAGATGCTGGCTCTCTCACTGCCCGCTTTGAAGTCTGGGAACGCCTTTGAGCAATCGGCGCAGATGTTCGCCCCGCGCGGCCCTTTTTCAGCTTCGGAAGAGTCGCTCCAGACCTACACCGTGCCGGAATGGTTTCGTGACGCCAAGTTCGGTATATGGGCGCACTGGGGGCCGCAGTCAGCAGCTGAAAATGGCGACTGGTATGCGCGCAACATGTATATCCAGAGTGAACCTCAACACAAACATCATCTTGAAAATTATGGCCATCCTGCAAAGGTCGGCTTCAAGGATTTGATCGGCACATGGAAAGGTGACCGCTTTGATCCCGACCATCTTGTCTCTCTCTATAAACAGGCAGGCGCAAAATATTTTGTCAGCATGGGCGTGCACCATGACAATTTCGATCTCTGGAATTCCAGGCACACACGCTGGAACTCCTTAAAGATGGGCCCAAACGGGATATTGTGGGTGAATTCCGCAAGGCAGCGCGCAAGCATGGATTGCGCTTTGGCGTGAGTGATCATCTCTGGATCAGCTACAAATGGTTCGCTGTAAGCCACATGAGCGACCGTGAAGGGCCGTTGGCTGGCGTGCCTTATGACGGAACAGAAAAAGAAAACGCTGATCTCTACCATTCCATCACTGATCCCAAATTGCTCACCGACGATTTACCCTGGAACGAAGATGGCATTCCGGAATCATGGAAGCAGCACTGGCTGCTGCGAATTCAAGACCTTGTAAATCAGTACGAGCCGGATTATCTCTATAGCGACGGTCCGCTTCCTTTCCAGAATTATGGCCGCCAACTGCTGGCGGACTTCTATAACATCAGCGCCAGAAACCATGACGGAAAGACTGAAGCGGTTTACACCAGCAAACGCGAAGAAGATTGCGCGACCGGCACATGCATTCTCGATCACGAACGCGGCATGGTCAATGGCATCTGGCCGCAGCCTTGGCAAACCGATACCTGCATCGGCAACTGGCATTACGCGCGCGGCATTCAATACAAAACGCCAAAACGAATCATCGATATGCTGGTGGACATCGTAAGCCGCAACGGCAATTTGCTGCTGAATTTTCCGCTACCGAACAGCGGTATGCTGGACCAGCAAGAACTGGCGATCCTGGAAGAGATTCGCAAATGGATGAGCGTGAATGGCGAAGCGATCTACGCGACTCGTCCGTGGAAAATCTTTGGTGACGGCCCGCTCGCCCACGCTGAAGGACAACAGAAAACCGGATTCAATGAAAATGACCGGAAAGACCTGACGCCGGAAGAAATCCGATTCACGACGAAAGGCCACGCTCTTTATGCATTTATCATGGGCCAGCCGACGGGAGAAATTGCCATTCCATCTTTGGCTTTGACGGGAGAGAATGCTGTAAAAGCAGGCCGGGTAGAACTTCTCGGATACCAGGGCAAAATTGTATGGTCACAGGACGAGCGAGGGCTGCGCGTCACAGTGCCACTAGAAAGACCTTGCGATTACGCTATCTGTGTAAAAATTCTACCGCTCGTTTAACTCAAATTGGAACGGATGCAATATTCTGTTTCCAGATTAAGATTCCAACTCCCTCTTGACAAGTCTATCCGGCAAATGCGAAAGTGCGAGGTCAGATTTTACGTAAACGTTTACGCATTGTGAAAATCGAAGGTTTCTTTCAGGTTAAAAATGTCCCGACTTCTTATTTTGATGGCTTTGGCGCCGCTCTTTCTGCTCTCTGCCATCCCTGCGCATAGCCAGTGGCTTCCGCTCAACCCGGTGCGGGACGAAGAACAAACACCCGACGGCGCAGAACTCAAGCTGCTAAATGGCTATCTGCAGTTCCAGGTTTGCAGCGATTCCATTGTCCGCGTCACATTTTCTCTGGAAAAAGAAGTTCCCCAACGCCCTGATTTAATTCTGGTAAAGACATCCTGGCCTAAAGCAAATTTCACGCTGAACACCACGGACGAGAAGATCATCACGCTAGCCACAGCCCAAATCAAAATCGTGATTGACCGGGCCAACAGCTCTTTAGTTTTTCAGGATTCCGCCGGCAAAAAGATTGCCCAGGAAGACAGCCGCACGCTCAACCCGGTGGAAGTAAATGGCGAAAAGACTCTGCATGCCGAGCGCTTTGTGAACATGTGGGACACGCAGGAGGCTTTCTATGGCCTCGGCCAGCACCAGGCTGGCGTGTGGAATTATCGTGGCGAAGCGATTGATATTTCGCAGGACAACACAAATATTTCTATCCCGCTACTGCTTTCCAGTAATGGTTATGGAATCTTCTGGAACAACGGCTCGCGCAGTCGCTTCAATAACCGGTTTGTCCACGCTTTTTACATGAGTTCAGAAGTAGCGGACGCGGTGGATTATTTCTTTATCTACGGGCCAGATTTCGACAAGATTGTAGCGGCGTATCGGGAGTTGACTGGCGCTGCTCCGCTTTTCGGCAAGTGGGCTTACGGATACTGGCAATGCAAGAACCGCTATGACTCGCAGCAGGAAATTCTTGACGTCGCACACAAATACCGCGCGCTGCATATCCCGCTGGACAACATTGTGCAGGACTGGTTCTGGTGGAACACCATGGGCGAGCCGGTCTTCAACAAAAATTATCCCGATCCAAAAGGGATGATCGACGACCTGCACCAGAACAACGTTCATCTGATGATTTCAGTGTGGCCGTTTTTCCGCCCCGGCTCACCGGTTTACAACGACATGGACCAGCGCGGTTTCTTCGTCGACAAAACGAAAGTCCAGAGCTTTCATCCGCCGGGTCAGGCTTTGTATGACGCATTCAATCCAGAAGCGCGCAAATACTACTGGAAGCTGATGGACAATGCGCTGTTCAAGATTGGTGCTGACGCGTGGTGGCTGGATACAACTGAGCCTGAAACCGAAGGTCGCGAAACCAATATTCTGGCGACCAATAAAGTAGCGCTGGGAAATGGCGCACGCTATGTCAACGAGTATCCAACCGCCACCACGGGCGCAGTCTATGAAGGCCAGCGCAGTGAATCAGAAAAGAAGCGCGTGTTTATTCTTTCCCGTTCGGGATATGCAGGAGTGCAGCGCAATGCAGCCGCTCTGTGGTCCGGAGATGTTGATCCTAACTGGGAGACCTTCCGCCGGCAGATTCCGGCAGGATTGAACTTGTCCGTTTCCGGAGTTCCCTACTGGACCACCGACATTGGCGGCTTTGTCGTGGCGAATCCTGATGATCCTGCTTATCGCGAGCTGTATATTCGGTGGTTTCAGTTTGGCGCTTTCTGTCCGATCTTTCGCGCTCACGGAACGCGCAGCACCAACCAAAATGAGATCTGGTCTTACGGGCCTGATGCGCAGAAAATTCTTACCGCGTACGACCGGCTGCGTTATCGCCTGATGCCCTATATTCCGTTGCGTGGAAAGTCACCAGCGAGGGATACACCATGATGCGGCCTCTGGTCATGGATTTCCGCACAGATGTACAAGCTCAAAATATCGGCAATGAATATTCTTTTGGCCCCGCGATTTTGGTGGCTCCGGTCACGGAGCAGGGCGCTGCGGTGAAGCGACTGTATCTTCCTCGCGCCAAGTGGTACGACTTCTGGACGGGCGAAGCCACGGACGGCGGTCGTTATGTAGAAACCAGCGCTCCGATTGAATCTCTGCCGCTGTTTGTGCGCGCTGGCTCAATTCTTCCACTCGGCCCTGACGTGGAATTTGCGGCGGCGAAAGCTGCTGACCCAATGGAGCTGCGTGTCTATCGCGGAGCAGATGGCGATTTCACGCTCTATGAAGATGAAGGAGATGGTTACGCCTATGAAAAAGGCGCGCATGCAACTACCGCCTTTCACTGGGATGAAGCAAAACAGGTTTTATCGATCGGTGAGCGCCAGGGAAAGTTCCCGGGAATGTCCGCGTCGCGAACGTTCCATGTGGTTTTTGTAAGCAAAAACCATGGAACGGGCGGCGCGCTCACCGGAAGAGCTGACAAAACTGTAACGTATTCGGGAAAACAACTTACCGTTGTTCCCTGACTTAGAGTATCGATTGCTGTTGTATCGGGGGTTGAGTGTTTAGATTGCGAATCAGCACTGCGTGGGCGCTATTGTTCGTCGCCGGATTTATGACGGCGATTGCCCGCCCTGCTGACACTCCGATTCCTACGCAGATCCCTAGCCACGACGCAATTCTTATGGGAGCGGCCTGGTATCCGGAACAATGGCCAGAAGCCGTTTGGGAACAAGACCTGGCGCTCATGGAAGCATCCGCGCATCGGCGAATTTGCTTGGAGCACCATGGAGCCAGCGGAAGGCAGATTTGAGTTCGGTTGGCTGGAACGCGCAATACGTCTGGCTGACAAGCATCACATCGCCATTGTTCTTGGCACGCCAACGGCAACACCGCCAGCCTGGCTCACGCAAAAGTATCCTGAAACGCTGCGCACGGAAACGGATGGCCAGCGGGTGGTTCACGGCAATCGCGCGCACGCGTCGGTAACGTCGCCTAAGTATCTTGAGCTTTGCCGGCGGATCACGCAGGAAATGGCCACGCGCTTTGGGCACGATCCAAACGTCATCGGATGGCAGATTGATAACGAATATGGCTATGCCCTGATGTCCTATGACGATGTCTCGCGGCAACAATTTCAGGATTGGCTGAAGACAAAATATAAGACGCTGGAATCTCTCAACCAGCATTGGGCCACCGCTTACTGGAGCGAGACCTACGATAACTGGAGTGAAATTCCTATTCCAGTTGGCCCACATAATCCTGGCCTGATGCTGGAGTGGAAGCGATTTGTCTCTTACGCGTGGGCACGCTACCAGCAGAACGAATTAGAAATTATTCGCGCACACTCTGACGCCCGTCAATTCATCACCGGCAACTTGATGGGAATTGGCTGGGATGGAATCGATCAATTCCTCATCAGCAATCCTCTGACCTTTGTTTCCTGGGACGACTACGTTGGCAGCGGGCACCTTGATCCAATCTCAAATGGCATGAGCCATGATGGCATGCGTGGACTTAAGCAGGAAAATTTCTGGATCATGGAGACGCAGCCAGGCGCTGTGAACTGGGCGGACGTAAACAACTTCCTTAACAAAGGCGAGGTTCGCGCCATGGCTTGGCACGGTATTGGACATGGTGTGGACGATGTGAATTACTGGCAGTGGCGCAGCGCTCTCAACGGGCAGGAGGAGTTGCATGGCACGTTGGTTGGGCCAGACGGCACAGGCGTTCCATTATTAGAAGAAGTTGCGCAGACCGCTGCTGAATTTGCGAAAGCGCAAAATGCGTTTCAGGGGACTCGAGTCATCTCAGAAGTCGCTTTACTTCAGGATTATGACAGCCGCTGGGCGCTTGAATTTCAGAAACACACCAATCGTTATAGCGCGATGAGCGTCACCAAAAGTTACTATCGCGCGCTGCGCAACATTGCACAGTCCATCGATATCGTGAGTCCATACGCGCCATTTTCAAGCTACAAGCTGGTTGTGGCACCATGCCTGAATGTCCTGCCGAAAACTCTGGCAAAGCATCTACTTGAGTATGTGCAGTCGGGTGGTCATCTGGTGCTTGGGCCTCGCTCCGGCACGAAGGATGAGTACAACGCGCTGCTTCCGCAACGGCAACCCGGATTTCTCACTGAAGCGCTGGGCGCTCGCGTGGAGCAATATTACGCGCTGGATAAAGATGCGCCACTCGCAGGAACCTGGGGGACGGGCGAAGCAAGCGTATGGGCGGAGCAGCTCAAATCCGCGGCTCCCAACGGAGAAGTTCTCTTGCGTTATGGCGCGAGCAACGGATGGCTCGACGATCAGCCAGCAGTAATTACCCGAGCTGTGGGCAAGGGGCGTATTACCTACATCGGTACGGTTCTCGATGACAAACTTATGACCTCTGCAGCCAGTTGGATGACGAAGCAGGCTGGCATTACGCCTGCCTTCGGACCTATTCCAAATGGTATTGAGGTGAGCCGCCGCATAGGCGATGGAAAACAGATTTTTGTCTTGATCAATTTCTCACAGGAAAAACAAAAGGTCGCTTTGCCGCGCAGCATGCTGTCAGTGCTCGATGGCACACGCATCACAAGTGTAGAACTGGCGCAATACGGTGTTGCCGTGTTGCAGGATTCAAAGGCTACTCAACCATGATGGTTCTGGGGATTGACGTCGGCACAGGAGGAACACGCGCTCTTCTGATTGATGAGCACGGCTGCGTAGTGTGCTCTGCCACGTCAGAGCATGCCCCTATTCTCTGTTCACGCCCAGGTTGGGCTGAGCAGGAACCTGCTGACTGGTGGCGCGCAGCGCTTGAAGCCATACGCACATGCATAGCTAAATCTGGAACAAACCCGCGGGAGATCCTGGGCGTTGGCCTGAGCGGGCAAATGCACGGCATGGTTCTTCTCGACGCCAACGGAGAAGTGCTGCGCCCATCTATCATCTGGTGTGATCAGCGTACGGAGGAGCAAGCCAAAGCCATCACCGCACGCGTGGGAGCTGACGAACTCATTCATCTCACGGCAAATCCTGCACTTACTAACTTTACGCTGACTAAGCTATGGTGGGTACGCCAGCATGAATCTGAAGTCTGGCGTCAGATTCGCTCCTTATTACTGCCAAAAGATTATGTGCGCTTCCGTCTTACTGGCGCTAAAGCCACTGATGTAGCAGATGCCTCGGGAACGCTTTTGCTCGATGTTGCACGTCGTCAGTGGTCGCAGGCGATGCTGGAAATCTCGGATATTGATGCATCGATCCTTCCGCAGCTCTTTGAGTCACAGGAAATCACCGGAAAGATTTCTGTCGAAGCCGCGAAACTTACCGGTCTGCTGCAGGGTACTCCGGTTATCGCCGGAGCCGGCGATCAGGCCGCCGGTGCAATAGGTATGGGCATCGTGCAGCCAGGTTCAGTCAACGCGATCATCGGTAGTTCCGGTGTTGTATTCGCTGCCACAGACGCGCCATGTATTGATCCCAAAGGGCGGCTGCATACTTTTTGCCATGCCATTCCCAATCGCTGGCATGTGATGGGTGTAACGCAGGCCGCAGGACTTTCATTGCACTGGTTCCGCAGCCAATTCGGAACAATTTCGTCCAATGGCAGTAATCAATATGAATCACTAATCAAGGAAGCATCGGGCATTCCGGCCGGCGCTGAGGGTCTGTTGTGGGCTCCTTATCTGCTGGGTGAAAGAACTCCGCATCTGGATCCAGAAGCACGCGGCGCGCTCTTTGGATTGACTGTACGGCACACGCGAGGGCATATCATCCGTGCAATTCTGGAAGGCGTTGCATTCAGCCTGCGCGACACGCTCACGATCCTGGGAGAATTAAATATTCCTGCGCGTTCCATTCGGCTTGGCGGTGGTGGGGCTCGCGCTCCACTCTGGCGGCAAATTCAGGCGGATATTTATGGCATGCCTGTAGATCTTCTCGAAGCCGAAGAAGGCGCGGCGTTTGGAGCCGCTCTTTTGGCAAGCGTGGGAACAGGCATTTGGCCAGACGTGGACGCAGCGTGCAAAACTGCTGTCCGTGTGGCTGAAAGAATCAAGCCTGACGCGAAAACTGTTTCCTTACTGGACCGGCAATATGCGGTGTATCAGAAGCTTTATCCGGCCCTGCGGCAAATTTCACATGAAGTACATGCACTACAAATTCAGGAAGTTGCAGATTATCAGGTAGAGTCGGCGGCCCCCATACGTTCGGCTTAGAGTTTCATTCGGCAACGTGGAGTGAGAGTCAATGAATAATTATCAGCCCAGGCCAGAGCACAAATTTTCATTCGGCTTATGGACCGTGGGTAATCTTGGAAGAGATCCTTTTGGAGAACCGGTGCGCGCCGCACTCTCTCCAGTTGAACTGGTGCACTTGTTGGCCGAAGTCGGCGCATGGGGCGTGAACCTGCATGACAACGATCTGGTTCCCATTAATGCTACGGCCGCGGAGCGTGACCGCATCGTCCGCGAATTTAAGCAAGCCTGTTCGGCATCAGGCCTGTGCGTTCCCATGGCGACGGTGAATCTTTTTACCGATCCCGTTTTTCGCGATGGAGCATTCACCTCCAATGATCCGGCGGTGCGCGCCTACGCAGTGCAGAAAACCATGCAGGCCATGGATATTGGCATGGAACTGGAAGCGGGCATCTTTGTTCTCTGGGGTGGACGTGAAGGCACTGAGACCGACGCTTGCCGTCGTCCTGATGATGCCATCAAGCGATTGCGCGAGGCAATCAATTACCTCTGCAACTACTCGCTGGACCAAAAATATGGATATCAGTTTGCGCTGGAGGCCAAGCCTAATGAGCCTCGCGGTGACACATACATGCCCACGACCGGTTCTTATCTGGGATTCATCGGAACACTTGATCATCCTGAGATGGTAGGTGTGAATCCAGAAGTTGCACATGAGCAGATGGCTGGTTTGAATTTTGTCCACGCAGTTGCGCAGGCGTGGGAAGCCGGCAAGTTATTTCATATTGATCTGAACGATCAAGTAATGGGTCGCTACGATCAGGACCTGCGCTTTGGATCGGCAAATCCGAAATCAGCTTTCTGGCTGGTGAAATTTCTTGAAGATGTTGGCTATACCGGGCCGCGACACTTCGACGCTCACGCATACCGCACGGAAGATTACGAAGGCGTAAAGGAATTTGCTCGTGGCTGCATGAAGACCTATCTGATTCTTCGCGAGAAAGCCGCGCAGTTTAATGCTGACAAAGAAATACAAGCCCTGCTGCGCCAGAGCTGTGATGGTGAATGCAAAGAGCATGTGATTGGCCCCTACTCGCCGGAGTCTGCACGAAAATTATCGGCGCGTGCTTATGACCGCGCGGCTCTGGCGGCCAAGCGACTGGATTATGAACGCCTTGATCAGTTGACCATTGAAATTCTGTTAGGAGTGCGTTGAGCAATTCAGCGTCTTGCATTTGGGTTAGCGGTTGCTGCCTGCATGAATAAGGAGAACCACTTTGCAGTTGGATTATCGAGTACAGACGCTGGCTGCAAATCGCGGCGCGGATTTAACCAGCGGAGCAGATGCGCCAAACGCGCAAGTCCGTGCAAATCTGGTGGATGAATTTCGTCAACGATTTGGCGCGACGCCAAGGCTCTTTCGCGCACCGGGCCGGGTCAACCTGATTGGCGAGCATACTGACTATAACCAGGGTCTGGTTATGCCTGCGGCGATTGGCATGGGAGTGTGGGCAGCAGTTGCTCCGCGCAACGACCGGAAGATTGTGGTGTACTCCCGCCAGTTTGCCGAGTCATTTGAATTTGAACTGGATGATATAAGCGGCAAGCGCGGACAATGGACGGACTACGTCAAGGGAGTCGCCATCGGTTTGCAACAACATGACTTCCCTCTCCAGGGCGCAAACATCCTGATTCACGGTGAAGTTCCGCTTGGCGCTGGGCTTAGCTCTTCTGCTGCATTGGAGATCGCAACTGCGTTCGCGCTTACACAACTTGCAGGAAAAAGTATTGATCCAGTTGAACTGGCCAAGCTATGCCAGAAAGCTGAAAACGAATTTGTGGGAGCACGCTGCGGCATCATGGATCAATTTATTTCCAGCATGGGCCAACAGGCACACTGCCTGATGATTGATTGCCGATCACTGGAATACAGCAGTCTGCGCATACCAGGCAACATCTGTCTGGTGGTATGCAACACCATGGTGAAACACGCGAATGCCAGCGGTGAATACAACACGCGGCGCGCGCAGTGCGAAGAGGGCGTCGATCGGCTTGCGCAGTTGTTACCCAATATCTCTTCCTTGCGCGATGTGAGCGCATCGCAACTCCAGCAATGTTGTCTTGACTTGCCTGAACTCATCCGCAAAAGATGCTGGCACGTGGTCTCTGAGATTGAGAGAGTCAAAGATGGCGCCCATGCTCTGCGACAGCGCGATCTATCCTGGTTCGGCGAACTTATGCGGCGCTCGCATTGCAGCCTGCGTGATAACTATGAGGTGAGCTGCCGTGAGCTGGACGTTATGGTGGAGATTGCTTCGCGGCAAAAAGGAGTTATCGGATCGCGC
>DASXZE010000126.1:0-5104 GCA_036502105.1 Candidatus Angelobacter sp.
GCTGCAACGCCGATTCCAATAATGGTGGAGATGAAAGAAAGCTGCCAGAAAAGTTTCATCTCTGCCAGTAGAGCAATGGAACATAGAACGATAGAGATTTCCAGAAATAATTCCGAGCCGTCGTAAAAATTGGCCCGCTGCCCCACCAAGTCTCTCTCGTGTTCCATTTCTTTGGCGTCTTCCTGAACATTGACCGCACCCGGCTTTTGGTTGGCAGGCTTGGCTTCATGCTGATCCGGTTCTTTGGCTTCTTTGGAATCAGGCGACTCTTTAACATGCTCTTTCGCAGCGCCGTCCTTTGCCGCCGCTTCTGACTCCCCTTTGCCTTCTTTGCTGCTGTTTTCCTTGTTGCTGCCATCAGCGGGAGCAGTCGCCAGCAATGCCTTCAGGATTTGTGAATCTTTGGCCGGACTGCTGCAACCATGCTCGGCCGGCGTACCGCATTCTTCTTCCAGAGATTTTTTGTAATCTTTCAAGGCAAGGTCTTTTGCAACGGCTGGATTCGCGATGGCTGCGGCAAGTTCCGCCATTGCGCCATATTCATGGGCGCGAATATGTTTTGCCTGATAAAAATTCCACTGATCCACAATTTTGCCCTGAATCAAACCCTCTTCAGTATGTGCGCGATGGCCTAGCAGGGTAGCCATGGCCAATAAGACAGCCACGACCGCCATGGTCAGGCCAACGCCTTTTTCGCCGCTTTTGTTTGCGTGTTCAACGCCTTCTTTCAATTCTTCTTCAATGCCCATGATTTTTTATTCTCGAATGTGGATTCATGAATCACGATTTTGATTTAACAGATTGGCCGATTAATTCCGGTGCATAAACTTGAGCCTTTTTTGCGGACGCGTGTGGTCCGGGACATCATCATATTTCAGGATGCTGATGGAGCCATCCACTTCCAGCACCGCCAAGGCTGCGTCACCCGTGCAGGATACGCCATGCTCGCGTAGAGCACGGTTCAGTTCGTCCATGGAGATGTGTTCTTTGGCCATGTGCGCGGTGATGCATTCGCCGTTATGAATCAAGAGCGTGGGCGATCCCTGGATTAATTTGCGAAAGCGCCGGTTCAAGCCAGAAACTTCAGCCAGCAGGAAGTTCAGACCGAGCAGCACTACGGCTGCCGCTGCGCCGCCCATGACAGATGTGTCCGGGCCGGTCATGGCATTTTGCACTGAGTTGCTCAGCAGAAGCAGAAGAGTGAGGTCAAATGGAGTCATCTGCCCGACTTCACGTTTGCCGGTTAAACGAATGCCCACCAGAACCAGGGCATAAACCACCGTGGTGCGGAGCACGATTTCCAGGACTGTATGCCAGCTTGTGAGCATTCCGCCGATTGTAAAGTCTCGGCGCTAAATTTCATAATCTGAATTTTGCCAGACACCTTTGCATCAGGCAGACAGATTTGAAAGGCTTTGTTAGAATAAGCGTGTAGCTGTTCTCGCCTAAGTGCGCCCTTAGCTCAGCTGGATAGAGCGTCTGACTACGAATCAGAAGGCCGGGAGTTCGAATCTCTCAGGGCGCGCCATAAAATCCAGTAGTTTACAGTCCTAAAATATCTAGATGGTTTTGCTGTTTAAGTGCGGTTGTTGTCTTGCATCCCTACTCCACCAAATTTTTGCAAACAATCCTGCTACTGGAAAAACTCTGCCATGCTCGGGGCCGTTGCTGATTGTCCAGGATGATTCGTCAAGCGGAGTAAGTCGGTCATCAGGCGCAGAACGCTTTCATGCTGATATAGCGTGACGGACTGAAAGCCTGCTTTCACATGCGATCCCACAATTACCAGAGGAATCCGGCCGCCGCCGTGGGTGATATCTGAATCCAGGGCTTCGTCGAAATCAATAATGAATACGCTGTTGGCAAGCGCTGGATTGTTAATCAGTGGGTCCAAATTGGTGCTCAGCCATGAATCCGCGGCGGCAAGTTTGTCGGCATCTGGGCAGGCAGAACCGCCATTGGGAGCGGGGCAGTCATGCGCGTCATTTTCTGCGTCTGGCGACAAGTAAACCATGTCGGGCAGCGTGCCGGCGGCAACGTCTGCCTGCAAATTGCCAAAGGGCACGATGTTCTGGGCTTGAGACGCTGAATTCACCACGTCACTGAAGTAAGGGAAAGGATTGTGATGCTTGAGGTACGGATACACGTCATTCCCCAGGTATCCAGCGGAGGGAAGGCTCTGCACGTAGGCTTTCCAGGTTTTTCCATCTGCCAGTAATGCACGGACTAAATTGTCATCGGTGATGGCGCCGGCAAAAGCATCATTATTAGTCTCAATCTGGCCGACCGTCAGCATGAAATAGTTTCCAATCGACGGATGCGTGTTAGAGAAGAAGTTCGTTGCCAAAGCGTGTTGTGTGGCCAGTGAATTCAGATAGGGCAGCGTTGGATTGCCAATGACATCAGTAAACCCGTGATTTTCCAGCACGACGAGAAATACGTGAGCAGCCGCGGGTACAGCGGGCGTGGGCGAAGGCGCTGGAGTGGGGGATGGAGCCGGCGTTGGGGCTGGGGATACCGGCGTAGGAGTGGGCGTGCCTGCCGGAGCCGTATTGGATGCCACGGTAGAACTTGCAGCACCGCAGCCGACCATCCCCGACAAAGCTAGCGTAGCGATGAGAAAAATTGCGCTCGCCCTAAACATAAAACCCACCTCTCAGATGCAGCTCAAGTTAAGATGCGGCAGAGTTCCTGCCGGATGTCCTTTCTAATCCAGCGGGCAGGATTTCGCTGTTGGCAGTCCTTGTGTCTCAATGAAATCTCCTGATTTTGATAGAGCAATCAGCTAGAAGGATTGGAGGTCGCATCTGCTGACAATTGTTAGAAATTTTAACTTGGCCACCATGGGCACAGGATTTCATGATCGCGATCCCGGACGTGTAACCTGCTTGCTTTTCTTAGAGATAGGCATGCTTCGCGACGCAACATGAAACGCGAATCCGGAAAACGATTTACAGACTGAGGTAGAAACCTTAAAGTGTTTTTACCTGAAAAGGTAAGTTTCTGTGCTGAACTGAAGAGCAAATAAAAAGTTCATATAAACGCTCTCTGTTCTAAGTGACGACTATCAGTTTGTATAGCCTGTTCTGGGCACACCTCGCGCAACTTGGTCGTTGATGCAGTTTCTTATTCGATTCAGGCGACAGCCAGATTGGCTGCGTGTTTACCATTTATTCCAAAAAGTTTCGCTGTGATTGAAAGCGGCAATAGTTTTTTGATATCGCACATGCGGCGCTGTGACGGAGCCAGTTCGTGTGAATACGGAATAGACGGGTGACGCAGATTTATCGGCGGCGATTGCGAGGCGAGACAAACTCAATGAAAGCCACTTTGACTTCCGGCAAAGCACAGATCCTTGTCGTCAACGGCGACTCTGAAGCGCTGGTACTAACTATAAGCGCGCTTGAGCGCGCGCATTTCCACGCCGAAGCGGCGTCCAGCTGTGAAGACGCGGTTTGTCGGCTGGAAGATGGGCTGCAAGCTGACCTGATTTTGTTGTACATGAGCAATCCTGAAGTGGATGATTTCAAGATGATTCAGGCTTGTAAACGCATTCGTCCAGAGCAGAAGATTGTTGTGATTTCATGTGCAAGTGACGTCAGCACGGTGGTGAAAGCGATCCGCATGGGAGCGCTGGATTATGTTAGCCATCCGAGCGATGAACCGGAATTCTTGGCGATGGTGCAGCGTTTTCTTGCACCCAGCAACGCAGGCTCTTTGAATTCAACTAAACAGACACGCGAATATTTTGAAGAAGTTGAGAATGATATCTTTTTCCTCGCGGCTAGCCCGGCCATGCAGAAGATCCGCGCCCAGGCGGCCCAAGTGGCGAAAGTGGATATGCCTGTACTTTTGCTGGGAGAAAGTGGAGCGGGCAAAGAAGTGCTGGCCCGGCTGATACACAAATTATCGCGCCGTGCGGGCAAGCCTATGATCAAAGTAAATTGCGCCGCGCTGCCGCATGAACTTCTGGAAAGCGAACTCTTTGGCTATGAAGCTGGAGCATTCACTGGCGCCACGCGGTCCAAGCCCGGCCTGCTGGAGCTGTGCGATAAAGGAACAATTTTTCTCGACGAGATTGGCGAGATGAGTCCGGTGTTGCAAGCCAAACTGTTGCATGTGCTGCAAGACGGGAAATTTTCCAGGCTCGGCGGTCGCACTACCATTACATCTGATTTCCGGGTGCTGGCAGCGACCAATATCAACGTAAAAGAAGCCATCGAAACAAAAGCTTTTCGCGAAGATCTTTATTATCGGTTGAACGCTTTTACCATCAACGTGCCGCCGCTGCGCGAACGCCACGAAGAGATTCCATTTTTGCTCAGACATTTTGTGCAGCAGTTTTCTGAGAAATATAACTGCCCTGCGGTGGAATATTCAGAGGAGTTAATCCGGGCATGTATGCAGCATTCATGGCCGGGTAATCTGCGCGAACTGGGAAATTTTGTGAAGCGCTATCTGGTGCTCCAGGACGAAGCGCAGGCCATTGCCGAACTAGAGATCACAAATGCCGGAGCACAGCTTGCGGCCAGCCTTGATGACGAAGACAGCATGATCGGCTCAGGGGATGATCTCAAATCCATGGTGCAGAATTTAAAAGAAAGGGCTGAGCCCAAGATTATTGAACGTGTACTGATCGCGACTAAATGGAATTGCAAGACCGCTGCCATGCAGCTAAAAATCAGCTATAAAGCATTGCTCTACAAAATGAAGCAGTACCGGATTTTCCCTCCCGGCGTGAGCGGACCAGGCTTGCGCAACGCACACGGGTAGAAAATCTTGTTCGCATAAAACAACGGTTCCGCACGCTCAACACGAGATGCGGGACCATTTCCATTTTCCGCTTCCTCAAGAGTTCTTCTCACCGAAATTTTTTCTACAAAATTCAAGTCTTCTGGAAACGTGCTTCCACTCAGTCCGTGGAAAACGATTTCCAATCAACTTGAAATCGGCACACTTGCGAATTCCGAACGTGCCGCAAATCATCGCGCCAAATTGTTGTAAGTAACACAAACAGAAGTGCTGACCCATTTCTTCATCGTTCAACGTTTCAATCTGAACCTCTTTTTCATCTTCATGGCAGCGCACATGCATTGAACCAGAC
>DASXZE010000127.1:0-4210 GCA_036502105.1 Candidatus Angelobacter sp.
CACGGACTAGCCGGCATACGGCTGGGTTATGCCTGCGGCGATCCGGAACTGCTGCGCTATTTTGCGCGGGTGCGAAATTCATTTTCCATTTCTGTGGTGGCGGAGGCAGCGGGGCTGGCGGCGATCCGCGATGAACAGCACATCCGCAAGACCGTGGAAAACAATGCTGTGGGCGCAGCGTGGCTCATGGAGCGATTCAAAGAAGTTGGCATCCGCGCCGTGCCGACCAGCGCAAACTTTATCTACTTTACCGTGGACGAAGACGCCAGCGCTTTTACCGGCCGCATGCAGTCCGAAGGCGTGATAGTGCGCTCGCTGACGCCGTGGGGCATTCCCAATGCCGTACGCGTA
Source organism: Candidatus Angelobacter sp. (assembly GCA_036502105.1). Classification (GTDB taxonomy): domain Bacteria; phylum Acidobacteriota; class Terriglobia; order Terriglobales; family Acidobacteriaceae; genus Angelobacter. The sequence goes on from DASXZE010000127.1 coordinate 352, forward strand.
AGCATTGGCACGCCGGAGCAGAATGAGACGTTCTTTCGCGCGCTGAAAAAAGTCATGCAGCAGACCGTGGCTCGCTAGACTCAAACGCAGAAAACTACACACATATCTTTTTTGTGGCTGCACATCTTTTATGATTAACTGACATACGATGGCAATCTCCACCACATGGAACACTGCGGCCACACTCGGGCGGCGCAACGTGCTTGCGTCGATTGGCATGGTGTTGGTCGTAGTGTTTGTGGTGTTTGCGCTGTTCGCGCCGTGGATTGCGCCGCAAAGTCCCAGCAACATTGATCTGCCTTCGCGGCTGCAGCCGCCCAGCGCGGCGCACTGGTTCGGCACGGATGAGTTGGGGCGCGATATTCTCTCGCGCGTGATTTATGGGGCACGCATCTCGATGCTGGTGGGTAGCAGCGTAGTTGTGGGATCGCTCCTACTCGGGCTGGCGCTGGGGTCCATTGCCGGATATTACGGTGGGCTGGTAGATAAATTCTTCAGCGTGATCCTGATGAATGCATTTCTTTCTTTTCCCGGAATTCTGCTGGCGATTGCCTGCGTGGCCTTTCTTGGTCCGGGCATTTTTAATTTGATACTGGCTTTGTGCATTGGCGGATGGGTTGGTTATGCGCGGCTTGTCCGCGCACAGGTACTGGCGGTGAAGGAAAAAGAATTTGTGGAAGCAGCGCGCGCGCTGGGCGCAAGTGACTGGCGCATTGTGACGCGGCACATTCTGCCCAACATTATTCAGCCGGTGATTGTGCAATCTGCGATTGGAATGGCGGGAGCGGTACTGGCAGAGGCCACCATGAGTTTCCTGGGGTTGGGCGTTCCGCCGCCCACGGCAAGCTGGGGAGCCATGCTCAATGACGGTCGCGCACATTTGTTTGACGCGCCGCACCTGGTGCTCTTCCCTGCTTTGGCTGTGATGCTGGCGGTGCTCTCATTCAACTTTATTGGCGATGCGCTGAGAGACTATATGGATCCGCGGTCACGGATTGAAGCGGGGCTCTGAATTTTCACCACGGAGACACGGAGGCACGGAGAAAGCTCTAAGAAATAGCTCAGGTCGTTCAAGAGCAATTGGCAGATAGCAGATAGCCATTGGCAGTTAGCAGTTAGCCATTAGCCAACCAAAAACCTATTTGCGCCGTTTGCGCAAATGAACTCTGATGATTATTGGTGTTATTTCCGATACGCACGGGCTGCTTCGCTCTGAAGCGGTGGAGTTGTTGCGTGGCTCCGAGCACATTATTCATGCCGGGGATATTGGTGATCCTGAGATTATTCCTGAGCTGCGGAAGATTGCTCCGGTCACGGCGATTCGCGGCAACGTGGACACACAAACATGGGCGCGAGCGTTCGCGGAAACTGAAGTAGTGGAGCTGGGCGGGGTGGATTTTTACATTATTCATGACGCTAACGCACTTGACCTGAATCCTAAAGCTGCCGGCTTTGCGGCGGTAATCAGCGGGCACTCACATCAGCCGAAGCAGGAAATAAAAAATGACGTGCTGTATTTCAATCCGGGAAGCGCAGGGCCGAGAAGATTTAAGCTGCCTATCAGCGTGGGACGGATGGAGATTGTGGATGGGAAAGTCGGCGCGGAGATTTTAGAGATTTAATTTGTAATAAGGGCTAGCCAAAACCGCTTGGGCCGCGAATTTGCACGAATGAACACGAATCAGGATTTATTGTTTGGTACAGCTATGGCGCAAAACTCATCGTGAGTATAGTGAATCTATGTTCCCATGAATTCATCAAGGCAATAGGGTTCCCTCGCTCTGCTTCGGGATTAAAACAAAAAAAGCCTACTGCCTGATACGCGGATTGGCGAACGAATAAAGCAGGTCGGTCATGAAATTTACGGCGACGTAGGTTAGGCCGATCATCAGGATGCAGCCTTGCACCAGATAGTAATCGCGGCTGCTGATGGCGGTGATGGTCAGGCGTCCTATGCCGGGCCAGGAGAAGATGGTTTCGGTGACGATGGCGCCGGCGAGCAGCGCGCCGAATTGCAAGCCTACGACTGTGAGAACAGGAACCAAGGCGTTGCGCAACGCGTGTTTATACACCACTACATTTTCTGAAAGACCTTTGGCGCGCGCCGTGCGGATGTAGTCCTGGCCCAGTTCTTCCAGCATGGCCGTGCGGACCATGCGCGTGAGGATGGCGGCGAGCGCGCCGCCCATGGTGATCGCGGGCAAGATCAGATGCGCGGGTGTGCCGGAGCCGGAGACTGGCAACAGTCCCAGCCGGATGGCGAAAAATAAAATCAGGATTGGGCCGAGAGCGAAGTTAGGAAATGACAGTCCCCACAGGCTTACGACGCTGAGCACGCGGTCATCCCAGCGATTGCGGCGGCGGGCGGAGCGGACGCCGGCGGGTATCGAGATGAGAAGAGCGACCAGCATGGAAGCTGCGGTCAGTTCGATGGTGGCAGGATAGCGCTGGAGAATCACGCCGCGGACGGGCTGATCGAAGCGGAATGAGCGGCCGAAATCGCCGTGGAGCACGCCTTTCCAGTAATTCACATATTGTCTGGGCAGCGGGACATCGAGTCCGTAGGCGTGGCGGGCGGCTTGTATGTCAGTGCTGGCGGCGTTTTCACCCAGCATCTGCTGGATAGGGTCGCCGGGGACGAGGTGGATCAGCAGAAAAACCACGGACACAACCAGCCATATGACGGGAACCATGTAGAGCAGGCGGGTTGTGATGTAACGAAGCATGGGGCTCAACAGTATGGTAGCAGTATAAGAACAAAATCTTCACCACGGAGGCACGGAGACACGGAGAAAACCTTGGGGCGGGTCGCCTGAATAAAGAGGAAAAATCTACCGCGGAGACGCGGAGAAAACTTGTAAATACTCTGGGTTCAAAATTTTTATAGCGATAAGGGATCTGCTGCATCGAATCCCACCCTTTCGCAAACACCGCGAAAGGATGGGGCACCCGTCCGAACTGCTACATCATGCGCGGTTCTGTGTCTTCCGAGGAAACTAGGATCGGCCCGGCGAAAGAGCATCTGCGAGATTGTTGTACCAGGTTATTTGGTCGGCCAAGGTGAAATGGGCATTGGCGGGACTGGGGTTGGGGACAACGTATAGCCGGGTGCTGCCAATCAACTCTGGCTGTTCGCCTAAAACAGGTGGCACTGATTTTTGTTTTGCTTTGTTTTTACAGGATTCGTTTGCGCAATATAGCCGATTCGACACTTGAAGGTGGCTTTACAAGCGCAGGGCTGAAGCCTAATCATTTTTAGTCATTTTGCGGCACTCATTCGCTACGCTCACCCATACCTAAAGGTATGGGCTGGCCCGTGCCCTGATACGAATCATTTCGATTGCTATTTCATCAACAGGCATTTCTTTCGTCTGCCTAAGGTGTCTGCCTTATAGGAATCGATATTCGCGATTTAGACTAATGTGAAAATTTAAGTCTATTGACATTTATATGTTTTCCTGGCTAAAATGAGACGTTTCAAGCCAATTTGTCCAAAATAACAACGGGGCTCCTTTTCGCCAGAAGCGGCTTTTCAGGAGACGCGACTAAACAAAAACAGCCTCCCCCTACGTCCACAGCGGCTTTCCGAGGAGATGTTTTTCTGCAAGTTTTTTACTGGCATGTTTTGATCCGCAAGTTTTGATCCGCATGCTTCTATCCCAATGCTTTTTATTCGACCTTAAGCAGTTTTGCGACTACATCGCCCCTGGAGTAAAAAAATGACCCGTGAAGAATTGATTTGCGTGATCCAAGAAGCGGCCAAGGAATCAGGGCGCACACCAACGCTGACCGAGTTAAAGAAGGCAAAGCGCATGAGTGAGTACTATGTGCGGAAGCATTTTGGGGTGTATGCCGCCGC
>DASXZE010000128.1:0-21114 GCA_036502105.1 Candidatus Angelobacter sp.
AACTCCCAGCGCGACTGTATTCCGTCAGAATGCATGATCAGGATTCCATCTTTCGGCCACTCCGCTTTAAATTCCTGCACCCGCGGCATTACATGGCCTAATGTGCCATTATGTGAAACTAGGCTGCGGCTAAGCGTATTAATTAGGATGCTTCCCGCAATGTTTCCGACCCCCGCATAAATCACAGTCCCGGCCAAACGCCGTATTTCCGCCACGGCAGCGGCCGCGCCCCGCACCTTTTTCAGCGCATCATGCAGCCGGGTAATAATTCCCGCCGGCGGATCGCTGCTATAGGCCGTGAAAATTCGTACAGCTTCATCCGCGGCTTCGGCCGCCTGCGGACCGTGGCCTAATCCATCCACCACCAGCACAATGCACCTGTCGCCGTTGATTTCCCAGGCCATGTTGTCGCCGCAGGCAGTCTCTCCCGGATACGGCGCCGTAAAGCCGGAAAAATCCACGGCCGATCTCGAATGTTCCGCATCTTCATCCTGCACAACTCTGGCAAACAGCGCTGTGCCCTTTGCGTTGGTGAACACATCAAAAACTTGTGCCATCCGGCGGATCGCGCCCAGCCCGGTTCCCGGAGTGCCGCCGCTGGAGTAACCATCTTGCAGAGCGCGTGTCAGGTCAGCGATTCCCGGCCCTTTATCCAGCGCCAGAATATCCATGCGCGTCTCGTACTTTGATTTTATGCCGGAAAGCAAAAGCTGCCCGCCGCCGCCATAGACCACGGCGTTGCGCGCTGCTTCTGTAATAATGACCGCTGCTTCGCCGGCCTTGGTTTCATTCAAGCCCAGAGCAGCAGCCATGCGTGCGCCAGCCCGGCGCGCTTCTGCTGTGGAACTGGAATCTGCAAGAGGAATGCTTTGGGAGAGAAACATCTATTTCCAGCGCACAACGGTAATTCGCGTCCCTTTACCCGGTTCTGATTCAATATGAAAATCGTTGACGAGCCGTTTGCTTCCGCCTAAACCAAGGCCCATGCCGCCGCCAGATGTATATCCATCACGCAGAGCAGTATCAATATCAGCGATTCCGGGACCCTGGTCTTCAAAAATCAATCTCAGTCCGTCCTTGGTGGAGTTGACAACTTTTTCGATTACCATGTGGCCGCCCTTGCCGTGCTCCAGCGCATTGCGTGCCAGCTCACTGGCCGCAGTGACCAGTTTGGTCTGGTCCACCAGCGTGAACTTCATCTCCAGGGCCCACTGCCGCACCTTTTGCCGAGCCAGCACTACGTCGCTCGAATTAAGGATTGGCAGTTTTTCCTGCTTCACGGAGTTCATTCACTCATCCCCGCGTGGAAGTCCCCGCGCATCTCGTATAAAAGCTCCATGCCGGTTTCAACGTTCAGGGCCGTGCGCACTCCTGCCAGTGACATGCCCAGTTCAACCAGCGTAATGGCAACAGCCGGCTGCATGCCGACCACGACCGTTTCAGCGTCCAGCACGCGCGCCATGGCGGCGATATTCGCCAGCATGCGTCCAATGAATGAGTCCACAATTTCCAGCGTTGAGATATCAATCAAAACGCCGCGTGAGCTCCACTCAGAAATTTTTTCTGTCAGGTCGTCTTGCAGCTGCAAAGCCAGGCGATCATGCATGTCCACCTGAATTGTCACGAGCAAAAACTGGCCCATGCGGAGGATAGGAATCCGCTCCATTTACTCCTCCTTTTTGAAAAACGATTTCCTGGCGCCTTCGGGGCCAAGTTTTATAACTGCCTGGTTGGTGCGCGTCAGAGCCAGTGCGAACGCATCCGCCAGCTTGGCTTTGGTTATAACGCCGGCCAGGTCAATGCCCAGGTGAACAATGGTCTGCGCAATCTGCGGACGCACGCCGCTGATAATGCAATCCGCTCCCATCAGTCGCGCCGCGGTGATGGTTTTGAGCAAGTGCTGCGCCACCAGCGTATCCACAGTTGGAACACCGGTAATATCAATAATCGCCACACGCGAATTCGTCTGCACTACCGCTTGCAGCAGTGATTCCATTACTACCTGCGTGCGTGCGCTGTCCAGCGTTCCAATAATCGGCAGCGCCAGAATGCCGTCCCAGAGTTTCACCACCGGCGTGGAAAGCTCCATCAACTCTTCCTGCTGCCGTGTAATAAACTTTTCGCGCGTCGCCTGGAAAGCGTCGGCCGTAACCAGCGCCAGCTTGTCTATCAGCTGCGTGGTCTTCCATAGCTCATCAAACATTGCGTCAGGAGAAGCCGTCAGCTCTTTGCGTATCACATTGAAGAGCGGCTGCTTGAGTGAAAGGACAAAAGTGGCTGTTTCACTGGTGGTAAAACCCTGCTTAGCCCGGGAAGCGGAAACGGCTATCAGCGTATCGCGCACCGGGGCCCACACCGGCCCATCGATATTGGTTACATCGCCAGTTTTTGCGCCGGCGGCAATACCCGCCATAATTTCGCGGGACTGTGACTCTACTTCCTCATTGCTGATCAGGTCAGAACGGCGTACCGCGCCGCTCATCTGCTTGATCCATTCTGCGCGGATCGCTTCGCTATGCTTGCTGATGATCTCGGGCAATTTGCTCATCGGATGAACTCCTCCAAAGGTATCTGCGGCGTAACCGCCAAAATTAGAAAAAGTGAAATGGAACGGATGGAAGACTTGAAAACCATCGGACGCGGCAAATCACAAATGCAGCATCCGGTTTGATGCAGGAATATACCTAAATGCTGGCCGCCCTAAGGCTGCCTGGCTGAAAAATTGCCGTCGGCAAAAGTCTTTAGTACTGCTTCAAGCTCTTTGGGGCCGGCCCACTTGGGCACCACATGTTTTACTCCAAAAAACTCGCATAATTTCTTCTCGGTATCGCCCATCACCGTCCACACCACAATCTCTATCGGCTGCAGTTTGGGATTGGATTTCCAGTACCGCAATACCTCGAACCCACTCTCTTGCGGAAAGGAGAGGTCCAGCAGCAGAAGGTCAGGCGACTGCTTCGTTCCTTCCACCACGTCCTGTAAAAATAGAAGTGCTGCTGCAATATTGCTCAGCGCCATCACTTCCTCTGCGCCAAGCTTTTTCATAACTGCCGTGGATTGCCTGGCATCCGCCGGCGTATCTTCAACAATGAGAACTCGACGCATCATAAGTTTGTTTGAGCTTTACTCCGCATGGCCTCTTGCAGCTTGTTCACTAGTCCTTATGTCCCTGAAAAAGCGAGTTAAGTGAGAGGCAATTCTATGGAACTGGCTGACCATATTACAAGCTCCTGCTCAACTTGGCTAGCCAAAATTCGACTTAAGTCCTTTTTAATCAACCATTATGGAACTAGGAACTGATCGCGTACTGAAGCCATCGAAAAAAATACGAATCTGAGCGATATTGCACAAATCCAGAAACAGCTCAGTTGCAAAAAAGAATACTACCTGACTCACTTACTTGACGAGAAGTGGCATCTGCATTTCTGCATCAGCGCATCCTAGCTGTGCCGGTGATTTTTTTACGGATGGAGGTAATAGCATGCTCGCCAAATGTGCCAACCCTTCCTGCTCTACGCCTCTGCTCTATCTCCGCGAAGGCAAGATATTCATGATTGAATCAAGCCCGTCTTCGCCCGGCTCACAATCATCGGCTTCGCGACCCGCTGGTTCGCAACCATCAGGGGTGCAACCATCAGATTCGCAAACATCCAGTGCGCAGCCATCAGGCTCGCGCCAATCTTTAAAACAACCATCTTTAAAAGATGATGTTGCCGTACCTATAAAAAACGATGTTGCTACCCCTTTAAAAAACGACATTGCCGCACCCTTGAAGCTAACCTCCAAAGCGCAGAATCGCGTGGAGCATTTCTGGCTGTGTGGTTCCTGCTCTTCCAGCCTCACCATCACCTTTGATCGCCAGCACGGCGTCCAGGTAGTGCCAAAAACCGTCCCTGCCCCACGCCGTGCCGCATCCTGATTTGAAACATTCTTTCCATCCGCCACCACGATTTTTTTAAATCGTAATTCGCCCCCAATCCTCCGCTTACTCTGTTCCTCTGTGTTTCAAAGATTTATCCGCGATAATCCGCGTGAATCTGCGGTAAGAAACATCTCTCCGTCCGCGATATTTCAAAGGTTTACAATTCCGTCTGATGCCCAATTCCCTCTGGAGCAAATTTCCGCTCAAAACCTCGCACCGCTGGCTGAATCTGCTCCTGCTCTTTCTCCCTGCGGCCATCGCGCTCCGCGTCATGCATGCGTCGCCGCTGGCAATCTTTATTGCCTCAGCGCTGGCCATCGCGCCGCTCGCCAGCGTCCTCGGCGAATCCACCGGCGCGCTCGCTTCGCATTGCGGCCCTGCCGTCGGCGGCATCCTGAGCGCGACCATGGGCAACGCCACGGAAATGATCATCGCCTTTTTCGCCCTGCGCGCCGGACACATCAATGTCGTAAAAGCCTCGCTCTCCGGCAGCATTATCGGCAACCTGCTTCTGGTTCTGGGACTGAGTCTGGTCATTGGCGGCGCGCGCTATCCAGTGCAGCGCTTCTCCCGCACCACCTCCACCATGAACAGCACCACGCTCATGATCGCCGTGGCCGCCCTGGTCATGCCAGCCGTTTTCAACCTCACGCTTTTCGACACGCTCCAGCACCGCGACATCAGCCTGGAACATCTAAGCCTCTGGACCAGCGGCGTTCTCATCCTCCTCTATCTGCTGAATATGCTCTTCGTCTTTCGCACCCATCGTGCCGTCTTTCAACAAACGGCCAACGCAGAAAACGAAGAAGACGCAGAAAACGCCGAGCCCACCACCAGCCGAGGCCAGGCCATCTTCTCTCTTGCCCTTGCCACCATCCTGATCGCCGTGATGAGCGAAATTCTCGTCGACCAAATCGCGCCCGTGACCAAAGCGCTGGGCATGACAGAACTTTTCGTCGGTGTAATCGTGGTGGCGCTCGTCGGCAACGCCGCGGAAAATTCCACCGCCATTATGATGGCCCGGCGCAACAAGATGGAACTCTCCATGGCCATCGCCACCGGCGCAAGCACGCAGATAGCGCTCTTCGTGGCGCCGGTGCTGGTCTTTATCTCCTTCGCCATCGGCCACCCCATGACACTGGTCTTCAACGGCTTCGAAATCGTAGCCATCGTGCTTTCTGTCTTGATCGTGGAAATGATTTCATCCGACGGCGAAACCAACTGGTTTGAAGGCGCACAACTCCTCGCCGTCTATGCCATCGTGGCCGTAGCTTTTTACTTTGTGCCTGAGTAGCGGCTTTTACTTTGTACTGGAGTAGCGACGTTTTACTTTGTGCTTGAGTAACAAAATCAACGCGCACACTAAACTTCAACTACATCCACAAACTTAAACCCTTCCACTCCGCCTCCCCACCACGAGTCGCCATCCCGAAGCGAAGCGAGGGACCTGCTCCGCCACTCTTAAGGGTCAAGCAATGTGTGGTGAGCCGTAAGACTGGCGGAGCAGGTCCCTCAACCTCGCCCACGATGATCAATACAATCACATTTGGGTAGCTACGGTTTCGGGATGGCGAAGAGTGCGGGAGACTTCATGAATAGATTTGAGATTGCGAATGGGGTGCACCAGCGCCAGAGGCGCGATACCAACTACTTCCCGCTATATCCGCCGGTCAAAGAATTCCACCGGACCTTCAACGTATCAATCCCCATATATATGCCATCGCGCCACGGATGTATCTTTGACCCTTCATCGTGGCCCCACGTCACCGGCACTTCCGCCACTTTGAACTTCATGTGATGGGCCAGATAAATAATCTCGGCGTCAAAGCCCCAGCGCGTGATGCGCTGCAGGGGAAAAATCTTTTTCGCGGCTTCACGCGTAAACGCCTTAAAGCCGCACTGCGTGTCGTGATACGGGAACGTAAGCACGGCGCGTGTAAACAGGTTGAACGCCCGTGACATAATCTGCCGCCTCAAAGACTGCCGTTGAAATTGCAGTGATGGGTCCATCCAGCGCGAGCCAATCGCCATGTCCGCGCCATTTTCGAGCGCAGTAAAAAGTTTGGCCGCCTCCGTAATGGGAGAAGACATATCTGCGTCAGTAAATAGCAGCACCTGCCCCCGCGCATTCAGCATTCCATTGCGGACAGCATAGCCTTTGCCCTGGTTGCCGGGATTCTCAATCAGCCGCACCCGCGGATGCTCGGCGGCAAAACTTTGTACGAAGCTCGCCGTCTGGTCGTGCGAACCATCGTTCACGACAATTATTTCCGCATTCCACTTTTGCTCGCGCAGATGTTCCAGCACCTGCTCCAGCGTGGAGCCAATGCGTTTGCGCTCATTGTAGGCAGGGATAACAATGCTGTACTTCGGCTGGGCCAGTTCTAGCTCGGGATCAAACAAGGGGGACTCTATCGTCAGGCTCATGCGGCCTGTTCTTTCTTCCGCAGCATGGCAAAAAATTCCGATACCAGGTTGGGGTCCCAGAATCCTCTGGCTGCTTCTTCCATCATCGTGCGCTTGGCGTCTTCATGGTTCAGCGCGGGTTTATAAGGGCGCGCGGTGCGCAGCGCGTCATAGACATCCACTACTTGCAGCACGCGTGCCAGCAGCGGAATGTTGTATCCCGTAAGCTGGTCCGGATAGCCGCTGCCATCCCAGTGCTCATGATGATGGCGGATAATCGGCAGCACTGTGCGAAAAGATTTCAGCGGACGGCAAATCGACTCGCCGATTTCCGGATGTTGCTTCATGATCGTCCATTCTTCGGCGGTAAGCCGCGTGCCTTTTTTCAGGATGTCATCCGGAATGGAAACCTTCCCCAGGTCGTGCAGATAGCCGCCGCGCTTCAGCGCAACAATGCTTTCGCCATCCAGGCCAATGTGATGTCCCAGCTCGGCAGCATAGCGCGCCAGCCGCTCGCAGTGATTGCCGGTATACGGGTCGCGCGACTCAATACCCAGCGCCAGCGCCACCAGTACAGCTTCAGCATTTTCCAGTTCATCAGTAAATTCTTTGAGCTTGAGCAGAGACTTAACGCGGGCAAACAATTCTTCAGGATAAAGCGGCTTGCTCAGGAAATCGTCCGCGCCGGCTTCAATGCCGCGCACCCGGTCATCGCGATCGGAAAGCCCGGTAATCATCACCACAGGTGTCAGGCGGGTAATAGGATCTTCCTTCAGTTCGTGGCAAAGCTCATAGCCGGATTTGCCCGGCATCACCACATCCAGCAGTATCAAGTCTGGCCGGTCGCTATGCACCAGGTCCTTGGCTTCTTCCGCTTCACTGGCAGTAATAATTTCGTAGCCCCGGGAAGAAAGAAGCTCACGCAGAAGGACCAGGGTATCAATCTTGTCATCAACCACCAGGATCTTGGGAGCACGCTGCTTAAAGCGGCCATACTCCTCTCTTGCCCTCTCCGATATGGGTGCCATCAGTAGATGAGAGTGCGGAGTCTGCTCGAGGGTTGTATCGAGCAACTCTCGAAGCTTTCGTTGCTGTGGGTCGTCATCAAAAAGCACAAATACCCCGCATGAATCGCTCATATCAGTATATGTGCGAGCCCGCAAATGATTAAATTGAGGGGAACATACATATTAGATTTTTTTGATCCGGAATGAAAGGTACGAATGTTTCATAGTTTTTTCATTAGGCAATCTGCCCATTTCATTGGCTTTATCTAAGGCCTTTTCCCTTATCGTATTTACAAACTCAACCAGCAAAACGGCCCTCAATCAGCCCTCTGCTTCCGGCCTGCCAGCGCATGGTTTCAGCATGAAGCAAGCAGGAACCCATATAATGAGCAGGCATGCGCCCGGTACTTCTCTGGATCACTGTCTTGCTACTGGCTGGCAGCTGCCTTGCTGTCACTAAACCGCATGTCATTATTTTCGGAAAGCCCCGCACCGTGGAAGTTCGCCCGGACTCAGAAGACGGCCAGCCCGCAAATCCCCGGCCCATCAAAGTCCGTACACTCATAGTTGACGGCCGTCCCCGCGAATACACCACTGGCTCCATCCATGAAGTCACGGACAGATATTTTGTTGTCCAGCGCGCCATTCTGCTCAATGACTCGCTTCCGCAAGACTCCAAAAATCCTCAGTGGATCTGGCGCTTGAGCGGATGGATCAGCATTGACCGCCAGACCGGCCGCGTCTCGCAACTGAATCTGCCTGCCTTTGATGGCGATACTTCTGACGCAAGCTGGTATCGTGATTATGCGGCCTATTGCGGCGCCTCTGACGATGGTTCAAAGAGCTATCTGGTAGTTTCACAATTTGGCAAGCGCAAGCCTGTTGTCAGGAAAGAATATTCCGGCACAGCCTGCGCTGCTCCCACATGGGAGCGCGGCCCCAGCCGCGTAACCTTCGTGGCCGCCGGAGAGAAGACCAGCTTTGTGGTGCACGCGCACAGCGCTGATCTACAGACAGACACAACCGAAGAAGAGAACCAGTAATAAGAAGAGAGCAGCAATGAAAACATTTGACCAATATCTTGACGATGCCGCCATAGCCCACGGCCACCTTTGCGCCGGACAGGTCCTCGGTGTCCGCATGGCCATGCTTGGCCTCAAAAAACTCGGCCTGGAAGATCCGCAAGGCAAAGACCGCAAGCGCATTGTCACCTTTGTGGAAATTGACCGCTGCGCCACAGACGCGGTCATGGTTGTCACCGGCTGCCGCCTGGGCAAGCGTGCGCTCAAATTTCGCGACTGGGGCAAAGTCGCCGCTACATTCGTTGACGTGGAAACCGGCAAAGCCATCCGCGTGGCCGCCAAAGAATCCTCCAAAGCACTGGCCAAAAGCATGCATCCGGAAATTGCGGACAAGAACCAGCAGCAGATGCTCGCCTATCGTGAAATGCCAGGCGACCAGCTCTTTCAAACCCAGCTTGTCCATGTAGAACTGCCGCCAGAAGAATTTCCCGGATACAAAGGAGAACGCATTGTCTGCTCGCAGTGTGGAGAAGGCATCAATTTCCATCGCGAAGTCACTCTCGGCTCCAAGATCGTTTGCCGGGGCTGCGCGGGAGAGAGATATTACGAGGCCATTGTTTGAGCCGGTTTGGTCATTTCTCTCCAAATCTCTCTTTGTTTGCTTAAGAAATCTTTACCGTCCACATTCAAAATTAAGAAACAAATAATTTTGCCTGCATCAATAACTGTTAGCATCCTCTCGTAACTACTGGGGTGTCCCCATTGCCCCGGCAAGACGCAAGACTGTAGCACGAAGTAAGGTTCCGCTCTTGGTGAATCTTCCCAATAACAGGTATTCCGCCGTTCGGTGGCGTTTGTACGTCTCTTTGGTTGTGTGCTCCGCACTCCCGTTGATCCTCTTTATCTATGCAGCGGACAGGTCCCTGCGCAGGACAAGCATCAAAAATCTCCTGCAGCAGACCGGGCCAGCTGCGGACCTGGCAGCGGGCGCAATTGAAGAACGCCTGACATATGCAAAAGCCTCTCTCGCATCGCTGGCGGCAGATCCTGCCTTACTCGATGCATGGTCACACAACGATAGGGACCGTCTAAAAGCGTATTTGAGCACTGCCCATGGGCTGAAACCAGAGGTCGTTTCTTTTGCGATCTACGACGCAAATGGGGTACGTATCTCCACTTATCCTGATATCGGCAGCCAGCCTCTGGCGAATATATCTTCTTCGGATTGGTTCACTGCCGCAATGCAGGCACGCCCATATGTTTCCGGCGTCAGTTCCGTGGAAAGTAAACCAAGCTTGACTGTTGCCGTACCTATCAATGCCCGGCAACCTGCTGCCGTCCTCACCGCCACATATACCATCGCTACAGTACAAAGCTGGACAAGGAGTGTTTCGCCCTCAGCCATGAAGTGGATTTCCGTTGTGGACCAGAATGGAATCATTGTGGCCGGCGTTGGCCTGGATAATTCCAGCCTGTTGCACGATGCCGGCAACCGCTCTGAGGTGAAACAGGTCCTTGCCGGACAGGATGGCACTGAATTCGTCTGGCAAAACGGCAAGCGCGTCCTGGTTACACGCCATCCCCTGCCTTCTCTGCACTGGGGCGTATTGGTGGAAATCCCCGCGATTGAAATCGACAATGCCTTCTGGAAGGCTGAGCGCCCCCTCGCTTATATTGCGCTGCTGTTTCTGGCATTGTCGCTCACCGTGGGCATTGTCATCGCCTCGCTTTACCGCAAGTTGCGGGATAGCGAAGAACAAACCCGGCAGATCATCACTACTTCGACTGACGCATTTATAGCAGTCGATCTGCACGGCACTGTAACGGATTGGAACCCGAAAGCCGAAGAATTATTCGGCTGGACCAGGGCAGAAGCGGTTGGGCAAAAACTGCATGAAACCATTGTTCCTCCGCAATATCGCGAGTCACATCTGCTCGGATTGAAGCATTTCCTGGCAACGGGTGAAGGGCCAGTCTTGAACAAGCGTCTGGAACTGTCGGCCCTGAACCGTCATGGACATGAGTTCCCGGTCGAACTCTCAATCACCCATGCGCAGCGTGACGGGAAAGACTACTTCAACGCTTTTTTGCACGACATCAGCAACCGCAAACAGTCGGAAAAGGAAATCGGGACCCTCAACGCGGAACTTCATGGCCGCGTTGATGAACTGGAGGGGCGCAATAAGGCGCTTGAGGCATTCAGTTATTCCGTCTCTCACGATGTGCGCGCACCTCTCCGCAATATCGCCGGGTTTTCTGAGATCCTGCATGAAGAATTTGCGCAGCAGCTTACTCCTGTCGGCCTTGACTACCTGGGGCGCATCCAGACCAATGTGGTCCGCTTGCAGCGCCTGGTCGATGATCTGCTGCGGTTTGCCCGCCTCGGGGGAAAAGGACTGGAACTCCAGCCCACCGATCTGAATGAAATTGTTCGCGAAGTGGTGGCTGGCTTTGAAACTAACCTGGCCGGCCGCAAGGTTACATTTGAAATCTCCTCACTGCCAATAGTCGACTGTGATCGCGGCCTGGTGACTCAGGTATTCTGGAATTTGCTGGCGAACGCCATCAAGTTTACCGGCACAAGACCCCACGCTATTGTCTCAGTGGGTGAATCCATCCAGAATGGGGAACACATACTATTTGTGCGCGATAATGGCGTTGGCTTTGACATGAAACACGCTGGCAAGCTTTTTGCGGCATTTCAGAGGCTTCATCGCAGTGATGAGTTCGAAGGTACCGGGGTCGGGCTGGCAACGGTACAGAGTATCGTCATCAAGCACCAGGGCCGCATATGGGCAGAGTCTGAACCGGACCGTGGCGCGACTTTTTTCTTTAGCCTTCAGCCACAGACAGTTCAGGACAATAAACCGGAACTGGCAAAAGCGATATAGCCACATCGCATTGCTTTGTTGCCCCTCCCACGCGGATGATTGCAGGCCCTTTCATTGCTATCCTTGTCTGGAGGCCCTTTAAAATCGCTTTAGCAAAATGGAATCACGGCAATCGCGCCAATGAACTGGTCTTACCGCCGTTCATCCTAATAATAAGTACTGGCAAAAAACCGGAACTTCTCACCGCGTTCAGGCGTATTACCGGGTAAGATCAACCCGAATTGTTTAATTTTTTGCCGGGAGGGAAAGTATGCGCAGGCAGTTCTTGCAGGGAACATCACAGGCAATTTTGGCAGGCGTCTTCTGCCTCGTAGGCTTCACCGGCTGCTCCATCACCACCCACGACAAAGGCGACGGCAAAAAAGACGACGTCGATATACGCACGCCTTTTGGCTCTCTCAGCGTAAAAGAAGGAAAGAGTGACGTAAAGGATACCGGCCTCACGCTGTATCCCGGTGCCCGCCCCAGAAAAGATTCTGACGATGACAAGAACAGCGCCAATGTAAATATTTCCAGCTCCTTCTTTGGCCTCAAGGTGGTGGCCCTGGAGTTTGCCTCGGACGATCCATCCGACAAAGTTCTGGCCTTTTACCGCAAGGATATGGGCAAGTACGGCAAGGTGCTGGATTGCACCGGCGGCTTCAGCATGAACTTTGAGCATCACGATAAAAATTCTGAAGTCACCTGTGATGGCCATGGCTCTGACCATGATTACAAGAAAGAATTAAAGGTCGGCACCGAAAACAACCAGCGCGTTGTGGCCGTTAAGCCCAGGAGCAGCGGCTCTGAATTCACGCTCGTCTATGTACGCGCACAGGGAAGCAAAGACACAAACTAAAACGGCGGGCGGGAAAACCGCGCAGCTCAGCTATAAGCCGCTCAAAGCCATAAAAAATAAAAGGACAGCCCACTCCGGGTTGTCCTTTTTTAACTGTTTCCCGCATCTATTCTGAAATCACAAAAAAGCATCCATTTTTGCCTGCACCTGCATCAAAAAAAGCGTTGAAACGATAGCACTAAAACAATTGCATTTGTTCAGCCAGTTTCAACCCTGCCGAGACCCCTCGGCAGTTAGAGCACAAGGTTTCTGGTTTCACGTTCGACGGTTATTTCTCAGGCCCAATTGAGAGGCGTCCGGCAGTCGCCAGGGCCGAGCAAAAATAAATTTTTTGGATGTCTACAGAGCTTTCAATGGGTAGGACAGTCCTGTGTGTAAGCAAAACCTCGCCGGCGCAGCTCACCCGGAACATGATTCTGGAGCGGGCTGGCTACAAAGTTATTTCCACCACCAACCCGGACGCTGCTGTTCGGATCTTTACCGGCTCGCCGTTTGATGCAGTCGTATTCGGGGATTCCCTTCCTCCCGACCAGCGCCTTGAACTGGCACTGAAGTTCAAAAGCTTAAACCCATCAGTGCCGATCGTTGCTCTGAGTAACTGCAGCGGATCGCAGTTTGCCTCTGGGATCGTCGATGAGCAGCTGGAATCTTTAGGCGATCCGCAGCTGTTGGTCGAGGCGGTAAAGAGCGTTCTCGCCCGGAATGGGGAGGACCCGGTGAAGACACAATAGAAAAAAGTCCTGGGGTTCCTGTACAAGACTGAATTAAATTATGCCAACATGTAGCGCGCAAAAACGAAAAAAGAAAAAAACTCTCTCTCCCGCACTTGCCTCTCTGGTGCTGGAAAAAGTGCCCACCGGAATTCGCGGCCTTGACCAGGTCACCCACGGCGGCTTTCCCAAAGGCCGCACCGCACTGGTGTGCGGCGGCCCCGGCGCAGGCAAAACCCTGCTGGGACTTGAATTCCTGGTGCGCGGCGCTCTGCTCTATAACGAGCCCGGCGTCTGCATTGCCATGGAAGAGACAGCGGAAGAACTGGTCACCAATGTAGCGTCGCTGGGCCATGATTTGCCGGCATTGATCCGGGCCAAAAAGCTGGCCATTGACTATATTCACGTGGAGCGCAGGCAGATTGAAGAAACCGGCGAATACGATCTTGAAGGCCTGTTTATCCGCCTGCGCGCCGCCATTGAACAGGTCAAAGCCAAGCGCGTACTGCTGGATACAATTGAGCTGCTTTTTCTTGGATTGACCAATGAAGCAATCGTCCGCGCGGAGCTGCGCCGCCTTTTTCATTGGTTGAAAGACGCAGGCGTCACCGCCGTAATCACGGCAGAAATGGGCGATCGTTCACTCACGCGTTATGGCCTGGAAGAATACGTGGCCGATTGCGTAATCGTCCTCGACCATCGCGTGACTGAGCAGGTTTCCACGCGGCGTCTGCGCGTGGTCAAGTATCGCGGATCATCGCACGGCACCAACGAATATCCTTTCCTGCTCGACGACGAAGGTATTTCCGTTGTGCCCATCACCTCGCTCGGCCTCACGCATACTGCGTCCACAGAGCGCATCTCTTCCGGTATCCCAAGCCTGGACGCCATGCTGGATAAAAAAGGCTTCTTCCGCGGCAGCAGCGTTCTGGTAACCGGCACTGCGGGCACCGGCAAATCAAGCTTCGGCGCCGCCTTTGCCAACGCGGCCTGTGCCCGAGGCGAGCGCGCGCTTTATTTTGCCTATGAAGAATCGCCCAGCCAGATTCTGCGCAACATGGGCTCCGTGGGCATGAAGCTGGATAAGTGGCTCAAGAATGACCTCTTGCAGATACACGCCACCCGGCCCACGGCCTCTGGGCTGGAATCGCATCTGGCCCACATGTATCAGCAGATTCAGGAATTCAATCCCAGCATCGTGGTTGTCGATCCCATCACAAACCTGATCACGGCGGGCGATCTTCACTCAGTCAAAGCCATGCTCACGCGGCTGATTGATTTTCTAAAGCTGAAAAACATCACCGCCATGTTCACCAACCTGGTCTTTGGCTCAGGGACCATTGAAGAAACCGCCGTTGGAGTTTCTTCCCTCATGGATAGCTGGATGGTCCTGCGCGATCTCTCCCAGGGTAAAAAGGAACGCATACGCACCATCCATCTCTTGAAATCCCGCGGCATGGCGCACGATACCCGCGAACACAGTTTCACACTCAGTAATAAAGGAATTGAAATAAATGGCAATGAGTAAACAAGTCCTATTGCGCAAAAAAGAAGAAACAGCCGCCAAGGGGAAGAAAAAAAATCCTCCATTCAAGCCTCCTGTCTGGGAATTGCGCCTTTACGTGGCCGGCATGACGCCGACTTCCATCCGCGCGTTTGAAAACCTGAAGAAGCTGTGTGAAGAACATATGCACGGCGCATACAAGATTCAGGTGGTCGATCTGCTGGAACGTCCCAAACTGGCCAGCGGTGACCAGATTATCGCCGTGCCCACTCTGGTGCGGCGCTTGCCTACGCCGGTGAAAAAAATTATCGGCGATCTCTCCAACACTGAAAGAGTATTGGTCGGTCTTGATCTCAGGCCGGCAGGAAGCCGGCGCTAAAGCCGATTTATTTAGTGCCGATCTATCTGGTTCTGATCTATGAAGACTTCCTCCGCCACCATCGTGCTGCTTGCTGACAGAAAACAAAGTCAGACCGCCAAGACCCTCAAGGGCGCTGGTTATCAGCTGATGACTATCTATTCCCCTGACCACGCCGTCGCGATCTGCGTGGATAATCCTGTGGATATGGTCATCCTTGACCAGGAGCACTTTATCCAGATAGAAGGCTGGTCCGTGGCCAAGTCACTGAAGATGATCCGCCAGAAAGTCTGCATTGTTCTGGTGGTGCGCGGAAAAATTGTGGGCACCGAGCCGCCGGACGGCGTGGACGCCGTGGTCCCGGACCACGATTCGCTCTCGCTGATTGCCACAGTAAAACACCTGCTCAAGGGATATTAAATTCCTTTCGCTCCTTGCCGCGCTTTTCCTCTTTCCTGTAACTTGGTAGGTATGCAACGCGATTGTTACCGCTGTAAGCAGTCCATTGAAGAACAGGTCGCGTTCTGCTCTGCCTGCGGCGCCCCGCAGATCCGGGTTCCCCAGGCTGAACAGCTTGCTGAACAATCTTCTGAAAATCCTGCTCCGCCTCAGGTGGAACTCACCGCTGAACAGATCGCCATGGTTTCCGGCGGCGTGCCTGCGAACCTGGTGGGACGGTCAGGTATCCAGTGGAAATCTTTTATCCGTACAGCCGCGCCCATGGCCGCTTTTACCGGAATGCTTACTGTCATCCTGCCTCCGCTGGGCCTATTCATACTTTTGCCCGCCAGCCTGTTTGCCACTATTTATATTTACCGGCGCACCCGCCCCGCCCCTATCCGCAGTGGACAAGGCGCGCGAATGGGCGCTTTGATGGGCCTGCTCAGCTTTATTTTCTTTGCGGCCTTCTTCCTCGTGGCCGTTTCATTGAATGAGCCAAAGTATCGCGAAGTAATCGTCGATAAAGTTCAGGAAGTTACGGCCCAGAATCCTGACCAGCAGGTTCAACAGGCGCTGCAGTGGTTTGCCACCACTGACGGATTAATCGCCCTTACGGTCATGATCCTGGGCACAATTCTTGTGTTTTTCCTGATTATTGGCATGGGCAGCGGGGCCCTGACCGTGGCGCTGAGCAAAGCCCGAAACCGCCCTCAACCATGACCGTTTGTCGCACAGCGCCCGCTTCGGATATCATGCGGTGACTATGAATCCTGCTTCCACTCGCCTCCCAACCCTGCAAGTAAAAGGGCGTCTCATGTCCGCCTCAGAAATTGAGCGGACGCTCGTGCGTCTGGCCCATCAGATCGTGGAAAAAAACAACGGTGTGGAAAACCTGGTGCTCGTGGGCATCAAGCGCCGTGGTGTGCCGCTGGCTGACCGTCTGGCCGCGCTGATCCAGCAGATTGAGAAGAAGCCGGTGGCCGTAGGCACGCTGGATATCACGCTTTATCGTGATGATCTTTCCACCGTTGGTGAAAGTCCCGTGATTAAGAAAGCCACGCCGCTGGGGACCGATATCGTCGATAAAAACGTGATCCTGCTGGACGACGTGCTTTATACCGGACGCACTGTCCGCGCGGCCATGGACGCCTTATTCGACCACGGCCGCCCACGCCGCGTGCAGCTCTGCGTGCTCATTGATCGCGGACACCGTGAGTTGCCCATTGAAGCAGCGTTCATCGGCCGCACCGTGCAGACCACTGACGATGAAATCATTGAAGTAAAGCTCTCTGAAGTTGACCAGGAAGAACAGGTCCTGATGGTGGAACGCATTTCTTAGCCAATGCCGCGCAAACGCTCGCTCCTCGAACTCGAGCACCTCTCGGCAGATGAAATAACTTCTTTTCTCAAGCTGGCCCGGCGGATGCATTCCGGTCAGCCCAGGCCGGTGCTGCGCGGCAAGCGCATTGCTCTGCTCTTTTATGAAGCCTCCACGCGCACCCGGGTTTCGTTTGAATTTGCCGCCAAGCTGCTGGGCACGCATACCTCAATCATCAGCGCCACTTCTTCCAGCATTGAAAAAGGCGAGTCGCTGATCGATACCGGCAAGACCCTGCAGGCGCTCGGCGCGGATTGCATTGTTGTGCGCCATCCTTCTTCAGGAGCGCCGCATGCTTTGGCACGCGCTCTGCAAATTCCCATCATCAACGCCGGTGACGGCATGCATGAACACCCTTCGCAGGGCTTGCTCGACGCCTACACAATCCTCCGCCATAAAAAATCGCTCAAAGGCCTGCGCATTACCATGGTCGGCGACATACAGCACAGCCGCGTCGTACGCTCCAATGTCCACCTGCTCTCAAAATTTGGAGCGCAAATCACTCTCTGCGGCCCACCCGAATTGCTGCCCGACTACGCAACTTCCCTCTCGCCAGCCGTAAAAATCAGCCGCCATATAGAAGAAGCCGCCCGCAAAGCCGACGTGGTGATGATGCTGCGTATCCAAAAAGAACGCCTCGCCGGCCTCAAACTGGACGCAGACAGCTACATCGCCCACTACCAGCTAACACCAGAGCGGCTGAAACTAGCCAAGCCAGATGCAATCGTCATGCACCCCGGCCCCATGGTCAGAGGAATGGAAATCCAAAGCGAAGTAGCCGACGGTAAACAGTCTGTAATTGAAGAACAGGTACACAACGGCGTGTATGTGCGGATGGCAATCCTGGCGAGTTGTCTGGGGGTGGCATGAGCAACCCAGATCAACCGCGAATTGACGCGAATGAACACGAAAGAAAACATTGGGATTTATGCCATCAGATTGTCGGCGTTTTCTATTCTGTATATAACGAGCTTGGTTACGGCTTTCTCGAAGCTGTGTACGAAGAAGCTCTATACATTGGGCTGATCGAAGCAGGGTTTGATGTAGCCCGTCAAGTTGCAACTCCAGTTTGGTTTCACGGACGCGCGATTGGCGAGTACAAAGCTGACATTGTTGTGAACAAGCAAGTACTGTTAGAACTGAAAGCGGCTCGAGTCCTTGATACTTCCCATGAGGCCCAAATCTTAAATTATCTGCGCGCAACTGATATCGAAGTAGGCCTGTTGCTTAACTTTTGGCCCAAACCACATTTCAAGCGCTTCATCTTCGAAAATAATAAAAAAGGAATTCGTGTTCATTCGCGTGCATTCGCGGCAAAATAGGTTTTGACTTGAAAAACTCTACTCTCTCAATCCGCAACGGTTTCCTCATCGATCCCTCATCCAACCTTGAGGGCAAGTACGATCTTCTGCTCAAAGACGGCCGCGTCATTGAAGTGGCGCCCGCCGGCAAGCTGCGTGGCAAGGCCGACGAAACTTTGAACGTCAAAGGCCTCGTCGTCGCGCCCGGATTGATTGATATCCACGTGCATCTGCGTGAGCCTGGGCAAGCGCACAAAGAAACAATTGCCACCGGGACCATGGCTGCTGCTGCCGGAGGATTTACCTCTGTCTGCACCATGCCCAACACCACTCCCGTAAATGACTCCGCGGAAATCACCCGATGGATGCTCGATCCGGCACGCGGCGCGCACGTCAACGTCTTCCCCGTTGCCGCCGCCACGCTCGGCAGCATGGGTGAAAAGCTCACGGATTTTGCCGCGCTCAAACGTGCGGGAGCCATCGCCTTCAGTGATGACGGCAAGCCTATTCTTGAAGACAAAATCATGCGCCAGTCGCTGCTCGCCGCTGCTGCGCTGAACATGCCGGTGATTCAGCATGCGGAAGATTGCCGCATGACCGTCGGCTCGGTCATGCACTCGGGTCCAACGGCATTTCGCCTGGGATTGCGCGGCTGGCCCGGTGAAGCCGAAAGCTCAATCGTGGAACGCGACATCCGTCTGGCTGCGGAGACGAAAGCCCGCTACCATGTCGCGCATTTATCCACCGCTGCTGCGCTGCGGGCTGTGCGCAAAGCCAAGCGTGACCATCTGCATGTGACCTGTGAAATCACGCCGCACCATTTCACCCTGCTCGATGAAGACATTGGCCAGTACGACACCAACCACAAAATGAATCCACCGCTGCGCGCGCGTGAAGATCGTGAAGCCATTCTGGCTGGCCTGGCTGATGGCGCTGTTGACTGCGTGGCCACAGACCATGCGCCACACGCGGCACATGAAAAGAATCAGGAATTTGACCGCGCGCCATTCGGCATCACCGGGCTGGAAACTTCGCTGGGCTTGTGCATTTCCGTGCTGCATTATCGCCACAATATTCCTTTGCGGCGCATTGTGGAACTGCTTTCCACAAATCCCGCGCGCGTCATAGGACTGCCCGGCCGCGGCACACTGGCTGTAGGCGCTCGCGCCGACGTAACCATTTTCGATCCCGCTAAAAAGTGGACCTACCGCGCTGCCGAGTCGCTCTCAAAATCCAGGAATTCGCCCTTCGATGGGCACCCGATGCAGGGCAAAGTAATGGCAACAATTGTTGGTGGAACTCTGGCCCACAAAGCAGGATAGGAATGTTTCCTGTAGCGCAGACTGGCCCGCGGAAGCCCAAACCTTAGAATCAGGGTTCACATCCTAACGTAAGCTACACCCCTAAAGGGTTCGCCCTTACCTGCCGATAAGAGTCCCATAAAGCATCCGTGGCTTAAAGACTGCACGGTCAATCCCTGCAATGGGCCCTTAGAAGACGTTAGTTTTAGGAGAGCCACACTTTGATTTCCCTGAAAAAATATTTGGATATGGATCCGAGCAAGCTTCCACCCGCTGATGCTGGCGCAACTGAATTGCTTGCCGCTGTCCTGGAATCCTACCGTTCCACATTGTTGGCCATGGGAAAAAGCGGTCTTCAGGCCTGCCCAGCTGTGGGCTCTGATTTGCAGGAAAACCTCGCCAGCCTGGAGCAGCGTCTCTCAAAAAATATCACGCCCGCCATGGTGAAAGAAACGGAGACCAAGGTCACCGAACATCTGGACCAATGGGGCGCGGGCACCGAAGAATATTTCAAGGCGAAAGCCAGGGAAGTCCAGGAACTTCTGATGGTGGTGGCGCGCACCGCGGAATCGGTGGGTGAGCGCGATAAGACTTACTCCACCCAGTTCACCCAGTTCACCACGCGGCTGCGCACCATAGCCAACCTGGAAGATATCACGCAGGTTCGCGCCTCTCTTTTGAAGGGCGCCAACGAATTGAAGACCTGCGTGGACCAGATGGCGCAGGACAGCAACAAACTGGTGGCCAAACTGCAAGCGGACGTTTCCACGTATGAAAACAAATTAAAAGCCGCGGAAGATCTTGCCCTGCGCGACCCGCTGACCAATCTCTCGAATCGGCGCAATGTGGAAGAACGGATTTCATGGCGCATTGAGCGGCAGCAGACTTTTTGCGTGGCCGTGCTTGATATCAACGGATTGAAGCAGGTCAATGACAAGTTTGGACACATGGCAGGCGATAACCTGCTCAAGCATTTCTCGCAGGAGTTGCGCTCAGGCTGCCGCTCCACGGATGTAACCGGGCGCTGGGGTGGAGATGAGTTCATTGTTGTCCTGGATAGCGACCAGGTCGGCGCACAAATACAAATTGAGCGTTTGCGCAAATGGGTGTTCGGCGAGTACACCATCAAAACTGGCCCCGATGACAAAGAAGTAAAAATCAATGTGGAGGCATCTGTAGGCCTGGCGCAATGGGCCGTGGGCGAAACGCTCCAGCAGGTAATCGAACACGCTGACGCTGCCATGTATAAAGAGAAACAGGCCGCCAAGAAGCGGAAGTAGGCTTTTCTTACATCCCGAGGCGTTCCAGCATCCCGAAGCGAAGCGAGGGAACCCTATAGTTTCCATGCTCATCAGGGCTAGTCAAGATAGCGATGGGCGCAAATCCTTGTACTTAGAATCGATCCACGTTGCGCCTCTGGACCATTTCCACGAATAGGGGTCCCTTACTTCCGTTCTGGATTTAGACTATTTAATCACTCCCATCCGCGTTCCCACCTTCTTCAACACTTCAAGCGCCTTGGTCAACTGGTCCTGCGTATGCGCAGCGCTCATGATCGTCCGTACGCGCGCCTTGCCCTCAGCCACCGTTGGGAATGCGATCCCCGGAACAAACACGCCTTCATTGAATAGCTCACGGCTGAACTCCATGGTGAGTTTGCCGTCGCCGATAATAATCGGCGTGATCGGCGTCTCGCTCGCCGGTGTGTTGATGCCGCCAATGTTGAAGCCCAGCAGTCCAAGTTCTTTTTTAAAGAAGCGGGTGTTGGCCCAGAGCTTGTTCATCAATTGAGGTTCGTTCTCCAGCACGTCGAAGGCGGCAATGCACGTGGCGGCCACAGACGGCGGATGCGACGTGGAAAACAAAAACGGCCGCGCGCGATGATACAGAAAATCAATCAGCTCTTTTGATCCGCAGACATAACCGCCCAGCGCGCCAATGGCCTTGGAGAGCGTGCCCACCTGCACATCCACGCGTCCGTGAACTTTGTGGTGATCAATGGTTCCGCGCCCATTGCGCCCCAGCACGCCGGAAG
>DASXZE010000129.1:0-15421 GCA_036502105.1 Candidatus Angelobacter sp.
CAAGTACCAGTCTTTGC
Organism: Candidatus Angelobacter sp.; assembly: GCA_036502105.1. GTDB lineage: Bacteria > Acidobacteriota > Terriglobia > Terriglobales > Acidobacteriaceae > Angelobacter. The sequence continues at coordinate 18 of DASXZE010000129.1, forward strand.
GGGAGAACCTGCGGGTGCTGGGCGATCTGCAAACACAGACCGCTCCGCTGGCTACGGCCATCTAGAAGAATTTTTGGCGAAAAGAAGCCCTGTGCCATTGCGCAGGGCTTTTTCGCTTCCATCATTCCCATAATGGAACCCGTGACAGCCCGCGCGCAGTTGAGATTTTGCATTTAAAATCATGTCATGCTCCTGCAAGGCATATTTCCCGCCGTGACCACGCCGTTCTATTCTGACGGTGCGGTGTACTACAAAAAGATTGAACACAATATTGACCGCTACTCGCGCACGCCGATTGCCGGCATGGTAGTACTGGGCTCAACCGGCGAGGCCGTGATGTTAAACGATCACGAACGCGCGGAAGTGCTGCGCGTGACCGCCGAAGTGGCGTCGCCGGAGAAGGTGCTGATTGCGGGTACAGGCGCTGAATCAGTGATCGAGACCCTGCGTCTTACGGAGCTGGCGGCGAAGTTGAACTATGACGTGGCGCTGGTGCGTACGCCGCATTTTTACCGTCCGCAGATGAAACCAGACGCCATGCTGACATTCTTCCGCACGGTGGCTGATCATTCGCCAATTCCAGTGCTGCTTTATACCGTGCCGCCGTTTACCGCGTATGACCTGCCGCTGGAAGTGATTACTGCGCTGGCGGAGCACAAAAATATTATCGGGATTAAAGAGTCGAGCGGCAACGTGGAGAAAGTGGCTGCCATGGTGACGGCCACAAAACATATCAAGCGCACGGCCACGGTTACGGAGATCCAGCAGGCAGTGACTACACGCATGCAGGCAGCGCCGGCGAAAGGCGAAAATGGCGGACAGCTCATCAGCGTGAGTCAGCTCAATGGCGGCGCAGATACTGCCGTAGCCACGCGGCCAAAACTCAAGACGCGCACAAAAGAGGTGGGCTTCCAGGTATTGGTAGGAGCGGCGCACACCCTGCTGGATTCATTGCAGGCGGGCGCCAGCGGAGGCGTGTTGGGCATTGCCGCACCGGCGCCAACGATTTGTTTTGAGATTTATACAGCATGGAAAGACAATGACCAGGAGCTGGCCCGATCAAAGCAATCCGGTCTGGCGCCGGCGACCAGGAAAGTTGTTTCTGAAATGGGGATCGCGGCCATTAAATATGCCATGGACCTGAATGGCTACTATGGCGGTCTGCCCCGGCTGCCATTGCTTCCACTTACGGCAACGCAGAAAGCTGACGTTGAAGCTGTAATGGGGCCTTTTCGTAACTGAAAACGGTTGAGCAGCCCCGGTAGCACGCCAGATTCTGGGCGATGCATGGACCTTGGGTCAGCGACGGTCTGGCTGTTTAGAACGCTGAACATGGAACCTGGGGTGCCCCTCTTTCGTATTATCAGACGAAAGGTTTCTTTCCCAAAGCTGGCAGCCTTGGGGTTAAACTAGAACCAGCAATTCGAGCGATTGCCGCCTCACTTATCATCTTCCGGCATGATTATCAGGGTTTTCTTGTCTCCGTTGCGACGGGATGATTTGCAGCGCGGACGGCAGGAAGCCATTCACGCGGGCCGAGGAATAAACAGTGCTGTCAGCGGGCAGAAAGTTACGCGAGTTACGCGAGCAGATGGGCCTCACATTGCGGGATGTGGAGCTCTCAAGCACCTCTTTGGCTGAATCAAGAGGGATTGAAGAATTTGTCATCAACCCCAGCCGTCTCTCAGATATTGAGACCAAAGGTGTCATACCCAGTATTTACCGGCTATACGTTCTCTCCGTCCTTTACCGGGCGGACTTTACCGACCTGCTCAAGCTTTATGGCGTTGACCTGAGCTTTACGGCGGCGGACTTTTCCATCTGCCGTCCGGGCAAGACGCATCGGCTGGAGATTGCCGCAGGCCGCGGCAATGCGCAGATCCCGGTAAAACTCGATCCGGGTTTTGACGTGCGCCGCTCCACTGACCTGGGCCGCATGATTGAAAGCTGGGGCGTGGTGCCCATGCAGTATCTGCAGGAGCTGGCCAAGCAGAAATATACCTACGCTTACATTGGCACGGAAGACCTCACCATGTATCCGCTGCTGTTGCCGGGCACGTTTGTGCAGGTGGATGAAAACCGCAGCCGCGTGGAAGAGAAAAAATGGCGGTCAGAACTGGAGCGCCCGATTTATTTCGTGGAAACGCGCGAAGGCCATGTGTGCTGCTGGTGTTCGGTGCGTCGCGGAGAAATTGTGCTGCAATCGCATCCTCTATCACCGGTGCCGGCACGGATATTGAAACATCCGCAAGAGGCTGAAGTCCTGGGACAGGTGGTGGGCGTGGCTATGCGCCTGGGTGAATGGTACGCTCCTGCTGAGCCAGTGCAACAACAGAGTCCTGAAGAAGACGTAGGTGAGCCGAAAGAATTGCGTCGCCGTTAGCGGGAGCTTTCAACACAAAAGATTCCGGGCTGAGCGCCTCGGATGATCCTGTGCGGGCCCGGGCATTTTTATATTCCTGGTAAATTTCTTTTACAGGCACATGGCTGAGCGCCAGCGAAGTTTCCATGTGCGCGGCGTAGATGGCCTCTTGTGTAGGACGGTTGCCGTAAGCGCGGGAAAAACCCCAGTGCAGGTAGCCTCCAGCGCCAGTTTGCAAGGAGCAGATATACGCTACCTTTTCCAGCAATGTAGGCAGTGCGCTCAGTGTGCGCCGCTTAAAGTCTTCAGCAGCCTTAAGAATCATAGATTGCAATCCCCGGATAACTGCTCAAATTCACCGTGCTTTCCACTACCGCTTGTCGTGAATTCTTGATGAAAAACATAGCATACATGCTGGCTGAACGCATGAGTATTAGTTTCTGTCGGGAAAACGTGAATTTTAACTACAGGAGCAACTAAAGCGAAACTAGCTGAAAGCCGAATAGTTGGGATAAATGGCGCAACTAAAGCGAAAATCAATGGCTGCCTGGATAAGCTGTTTACTAGACAGCAAACTAGTATCTCTGGCGCTAACTCCACGGAAATGCAGAAATAAAGTCCTGCGGTTAAACTAAATCCATGCGCGTTCTCATAGCAGGAGGAGGCACGGGGGGACATGTAATACCTGGCCTCGCCATTGCCCGCGAGCTCAAAGCCCGTTACAACGCTGAAGTGCTGTTTGTGGGCACTGCCAGAGGCATGGAAAACAAGCTGGTTCCGCAGGCCGGTTTTGGGCTGATGCGCGTGAAGGTTGGCGCGCTCAAGAATGTAAGCCTGCTCACGCGGCTGCGCACCATGTTTGATTTGCCATGGGCAGTGGTGGAGTCGCGCAAGATCATCCGGCTTTTTGAGCCGGACGTAGTTGTTGGCGTCGGCGGATACGCTTCCGGTCCGGCGATGGCTGCCGCCATCATGATGCATTTTCCCACGCTGGCTTTTGAGCCAAACTATGTGCCGGGTTTCGCCAACAAAATTGTGGGGCATCGCGTGTCAGCAGCGGCTGTCCATTTTGAGCAGACACAGAAGTTTTTCAACAATGCGCAGGTAGTGGGCGTGCCCGTGAGGCCGGAATTCTTTCAGGTGCAGCCGCTCAATCGCAATCATCCGCCCACTCTACTGATTTTTGGCGGAAGCCAGGGCGCACGAGCCATCAATCAGGCCATGGTGGCTGCTGCGCCACAGGTACTACGGCAAATTCCATCGCTCCAGATCATCCATCAAACCGGAGAGCGGGAATATAATGACGTGCAGGCTGCGTACCAGAGCGCAGGAATAGCAGCGGAAGTTTCAGCTTTTATTGACGATATGCCAGCAGCTTTTGCGCGCGCGAATTTGTTGTTGTGTCGCGCCGGCGCCAGCACCATTGCGGAAGCGACTGCGGCGGGAAAGCCGGCAATCTTTGTTCCGTTGCCCACGGCCGCGGACGACCATCAGCGGCGCAATGCTGAGGCCATCGCACAAGGTAACGCGGCTGTTCTGGTGCCGCAAGCAGAGCTTACGCCAGAACGGTTGGCGCAGGTGATAACGGAATTGTTCGCGGATCCAAACCGTTTGAAAGCGATGGCAGAACGGGCGCGAGCGCTTTCTCACCATGATGCCGCCGGGCGAGTCGCGCGGATGGTAGCGGAGTTAGCAGGCAAGACCGATTAGCCGCGAATGAACGCGAAAAACGCGAATTGACTGGATAAAGATCGTAGCAGCGGAACAGGTAATGTAACAGAATAAGCCGCGACGCCGACCACGCGCGGCGCGGCGGGGCAACAGGGCGGAGAAATCTAAGAGCAGGCAAACTGTTTCAGCGGTTTGTCGCGAAGCGACCACAAATAACGATGTTTGCAAAAATTCAGAGAATACATTTCGTAGGCATTGGCGGCATTGGCATGAGCGGCATTGCCGAAGTTTTGCTTACGCTTGGCTATAAAGTTTCCGGGTCTGACCTGAAGAGTTCCAGTGTTACGGAGCGCCTGGCGGAACGCGGCGCAATTATATTTGAAGGCCATCGCGCTGAGAACATTACCGGCGCTGAGGTTGTGGTGGCCAGTTCGGCCATTCGCCGTGAGAACCCTGAGATCGCGGCGGCGCACACGGAGCATATCCCGGTGATCCAGCGTGCGGAAATGCTGGCGGAGCTCATGCGCCTGAAATATGGAATCGCGATTGCCGGCATGCATGGCAAGACCACGACTACCAGCATGGTTGCGGCTGTGCTGGCCGGCGGCGGACTCGATCCAACCGTCGTCGTCGGCGGACGGGTGGATGCGATGGGCTCCAACGCGCGTCTCGGCAAATCGCAATATATGGTGGCTGAAGCCGACGAGAGTGATCGCTCATTTCTCAAGCTCTCGCCCATTCTTGCGGTGGTTACGAATATCGATCGCGAGCACATGGATTGCTATCGCGATATGGAAGATGTGGAGCAGGCTTTTCTTGGTTTTATTGATCGCGTTCCGTTCTATGGCATGGCCGTGCTCTGCCATGACGATGATCGCCTGCGCAACATGCTGCCGCGTCTTGCACGCCGCGCTACCACTTACGGCACACACGAAGACGCCGATTTCCGCATCTCGCCGGGCAAGGGCAAATGCAGCAGCAATAAGCATTACGCACATTTCGCCGTGGAATACCGCGGCAAGTCGCTGGGCGATTTCCATCTGCGCGTTCCGGGCAATCACAATATTCTGAATGCAGCGGCCGCCGTTGCGGTGGGCATCGGATTGGATATTGAACCGGACCGCATCCGTGAAGCGCTGGAAAACTTTCGCGGCGTGGACCGCCGTTTTCAACTCAAGGGCAGCGCTGCCGACGTCAGCGTGATTGACGATTATGGCCACCATCCCACGGAAGTCCGTGCGACTCTGGCTGCGGCGCGGCAGTGCGGATTCAAGCGCGTTCACGTAATCTTCCAGCCGCATCGCTTTACCCGTACACGCGACCTGCTGGAAGAATTCGGCGCATCGTTCAATGACGCGGACACGCTCACGGTGCTCGATATTTACGCTGCCAGCGAGCAGCCCATCCCGGGCATCACCGGGGAGAGCCTGGCAGAGACGATCCGGTCGTTTACTAACAAGAGCGGCGACAAGCGCGGCGTGGTGAACTACATCCCCTCGTTTGAGGAAGCCGCGCGCGCAGTGGCCGACCGGGCCGAACCCGGCGACATGGTGCTTACCCTCGGCGCCGGCAGCGTTTCGCAACTCGGAGCAATGGTGCTGGAGCAACTCAAGAAGAAGCAATCCGCAATGAAGGAAGTGGCAAATTATTAAGCACAGAGAATTTCTACACAGCTGGATTTTCTAAAGGCCCCCACGGAAACAGGTAATAAGACAGGTAGTACAAATTCTTTATTCCGGCGCTTACGCCTGCAAATCGGTTCATGGTAAGTTTTGAACCGGTGCGGCGGGTTCGTGCCCGCTGTCTACGGGAGGCAAGAATGAAAGCATCTGTGTTTTATCGAATCGCTGCTGTTCTGCTGCTGCTTTTCGCCGCAGGACATACCCTCGGCTTTCGCCAGTCTGATCCCGCATGGGGCGTGGATGCTCTAATTAGCTCAATGCGGTCCGTTCACTTTGACGTGCAGGGATTCAACCGCACGTATTGGGACCTCTTTGTGGCGGGCGGATTTTCTGTCGGCGTGTTTTTTCTATTCGCGGCGATATTGGCATGGCAGCTTGCTGGCCTTCCAGCAGCCACTTTGGCGCTCATGCGTGGCACTGCGTGGGCATTCGCACTTAGCTTTGCCGCCATCACGGTTGTGAGTTGGAGATACCTGTTTATCGTGCCCATCGTTTTCTCAATCTTAATTACATTGTGTTTGACTGCGGCGGCATGGCTTTCAGCTAAGCAGGTTTGAAGAGAGCCGCCCGCTATTCATCCAGAGCAGCTTAAAAGGCGAGAAGAAATGGCAGGCGGAGCGAGATCCAGCCTGCTTGTAAAAACGGCCGGGGAGTGCGGATAGCACTTTTCCCAGCCACTTAAAATCCTGATACTTCAGAGTCATGCATCCATCGTAAATCGTGAGACCCTGGCTTGCAGCCGCGTGCATACCGGCTTAACTTGACAGCCATGTTGGCAGTTCAATACGCTGGCCTGTCCATGTTGACTCCACTTGAACAGCTCAATGCCAAAGTTCTCTCCGAGCAATTACACACTCAATTCAAGCTGCAAGGCGATTCCGCAGCGCCCATCACCTTGGAGCTTGTCGAGGTAAAAGAGAGCGACGTCTCGCCCCAGATTGAGCTTTTCTCATTACACTTTCGCGGCCCGTCGTCCCCACATTTGCCGCAGCAGATCCATCGCATGGAGCATGACAAGCTGGGAACCGTCGAAATTTTTCTTACTGCGGTCGGGGCCGAGCCGCAGGGAATTTTGTATGAGTCGGTTTTCAATCGTTTGCGCAAGCCCACGCCATAACCATCAAGCGAAAAACGCCCGCAGAGTGCGCTTCATCTTCAATCATCGAAATAGTGGAGCCGTTATTTTCGCTTTATCACCTACCTACCCGCGCAAATCATTCCGGCATGGCATTGGGCGAACGGTAGCTTGCATTCTCATGCAGCCGGTGGCCCAGCCGGCATTTCCCATTTTGGGAATTTCTGGACTCGTTTTTCGCCGCTGAACATGCGGGTAAAAGCTGCAAATCATTTCCTGGCTCAGGAAAGAATTATTAGTATTTTCTAACTGACCTAAGGTGTTGAGATGAGTTCTGTGAGCATGCTTTAACTATTCAGGTTACCCCGGCTCACCTTACGCGCGTATAGGTGGGATTTTTTCTTGACAATCAATTTCGCAGGCAGCAGAGTACATATAGTAGCAGCAACAAACTCCAGATTCATTGATTTCAAGTGAGAAGCGGTCCACCGAAAAGTTCGGAGGGGGGACTGGCCTCCATCGTGGCTGCACCCCACAATACTTCCGGACCACTAAAAAGTTTTTGCGACGTAAGCCGCAAGGAGTTTCCACCTGTGACTAGAAGGTCTCTGCCTGCCTGCACCCGTGTGTTTACCAAAGTTCAATCCATCACAATGCTGGTTCTGTTCCTTTTCCTCGGTGGATTGGGAAGCTCCGTTGCCGCAGCTCCGTTGCAGCAAGCGCCCGTGGTGCGCGGCCCAAAAATCTGGCTACGTGATAACCAGGCCGTGCCGGTAAAGACGGTTGGCAATTCCGGCCTGGCGCAGAGCGTTGCCGCCGGACAGGCGCAGCCGCTCTCCATGGCCACGGCGGATGTGGATGGCGACGGCATTGCCGATCTGGTCGCAGGATTCAGCGCGCCCAATGGCGGCTCGATTGTGATTCATCGCGGCAACCTGGATGCGTTTGCGCCACAGAGTGAAGCTTCCTTCCAGGCCATTGCTCATGGGCAATTCCCCTCGCCATTCCTGGCAAAAGCTCAGGTCATCAATATTCCGGTGCGTCCGGACTTCATCGCGCTTGGCAGCTTCACGCCCAGCGGACATCAGGACCTGGTCGTGGCAGCGCGCGGCGGAAATAGTCTTTATGTTTTTTCGGGCGACGGCAAAGGCAGCTTCAGCGCGACGCCGCAAATTGTTGCTCTCCCCGGCAGCGTAACTGCGCTGGCCTCAGAAAAACTTCTGCGCTCAGTCCCTTTTTCCAACGTGATTGTGGGCGTGGCCACTCCGCAGACTTCTTCTTTGCTGGTCTTCACCGGCTCTGCGCAGGGCCTGGGATCGCCCGCCAGTTTTTCTCTTGAAGCAGCCCCAACCAACATTGTGTTCGGCGACTTTGGCGACTCACACACTGACACAGCTTTTCTCGCCGGCGGAAAAGTTTTTGTTCTGCATTCCGCCACCTTCCAGATGGAATCCATCTCTCTGCCGGTGAATGCCAGCGCCATGGCGCTCGGTTCTTTTATCTATGATCGCGTGCCCGGCCTGCAGATTGCGCTGCTGACTTCTGACGGCGCTCTGCATATTGCCGCGCATACTGAATTTGATCCGCGGCCTTTCACGGCTGAAGAACATCAGGCCCGCCTGCACGCGGCGCGGCGCGGCTATCCCAACCCGATGAACGTAAAACGTTCACTGCCCCAGAATGGCTGGCAGATTGTGGAGAGCATTGCTTCCGCTGCGCCTTTTACCGCTGGACAGCTTCCAGTGCTTTTCCGCACACGCATTTCTGACCACGGCGCTGACGATGTAATGGTCCTGAATCCTTCCATGGGACAGCTCGCGGTGATCTCGCATCCGGATGCCGCGCCCGGCGCCACCACATTTGCTCCAGCACAAATTTCCACGCGGCCCTATAGCGGCTCAGTGGTAGCGGCACTGCCCATGAGGACGAACATTGATAACCGTCCTGGCATTGTTGCGTTGCATCAGGGCCAGCTCGCACCGGCTGTGATGATGCCGCTGCCCGACCCAACTTTTTTCGTCAACCGCACTGACGATCCCACGCCAGGAACAACGGCAGCTACTTGCAACAACGTCAGTAACGCGGATGTATCTTCTTCCTGCAGCTTGCGTGAAGCGGTTCTTAAAGCCAATGCCACGGCCGGCACAGACACCATCAACATTGCTGCCGGAACTTATACGCTGAGCATTGCCCGGCAGGCTGGCGACAATACGGGCGCGCACGGCGGACTTTACATCAATGATTCGGTAAACATTGTTGGCGCAGGCCAGGCTTCCACCATTATTCAGGGCGGTACTTCTGCCGCTACCGGCGTGGATCTGGTATTCGCCGTCAACGAAGATATTCAGACCGTTACCAATGCTTCCGCCAGTTTTCAGAATTTGACAATTAAATTTGGGCACAACCGCGGCAGCGTCGGCGGACAAGACGGTGACGGCGGTTGCATGGAGTACGACACCGGCTCCAGCGGCACGGCAACGCTTACGCTGACCAACGTTACGATTTCAAACTGCGTCACGCAGGACGGCAACGGCGGCGGCCTTGTGATCTTTAATGCTTCCTCAGGCCTTGGTGCCGGCGGCACAGGGCTGGCTACGATCAGCAACAGCATTTTTCAGAACAACTCAGTGGCGGAAGCTGGGGCAGGTTCTGTTGGCAGCGGCGGCGGCATTTGGGTGGCCGATCTAGCGCGCATGTCCTTGAGTAGTTCCACGGTAAGTGGTAATACCGCGACCCAGATAAATGGCGCGATTAGAGGCGAGGGCGGCGGAATTTTCATTGAAGCTGCAGGCCCTGGAGAAAGACAGACTGTCATCCACGGCACAACCATTTCCGGGAACAGCGCCGCAGGCGAGGGTGGCGGAATCTCCACCACCGGGCTGCTTTCGGTTGATACGGCTTCGGTCATCTCCGGCAACACAGCGGGGACAGATGGCGGCGGAATTATTTCCAACATCACGAGCCCTGACACCGTTTCACTTTCAGGCATTACGATTACTGGAAACACCGCAACCGGCAATGGCGGCGGCGTGGCTTCCGAAGACAATGGCGCTGTGACAATTCAATTCAGCCGTCTTGCCGGCAACACTGCCGCAACCGGAAAGAACCTTTACAACGATTCTGGCGTAACCATCACCGCAACGGACAATTGGTGGGGAACCAACACGCCGACCACCACCATTAACAACGCCAGCGGCACGGTTACTTCCAGCCCATTTATTCAGTTCACGCACACGGCCAGCCCCACCTCGATCCCGACCAACGGAACCTCAACGCTGACGGCTGATTTAAGCAAAGACAACAACGGCTCTGGCACCGCGCTCGCGGGACATCTTGCTGCTTTAACCGGCGTGCCGGTGACATTTGATAATGCTGTTCTGGGCACCATACCGCAGGCCCAGCCGGAATCGCTGAACGCCAGCGCACAAGCCACAGCCACGTTCAACGCCGGCGGCACTCCGGGCGCAGGCCACGCAGACGCCACGGTGGATCAGCAAACCGTTACGGCCAACATCACGATCGTTGGACCGGTGCAGATCACCAAGAGTTTCAATCCCACGTCATCGTCGGTTGGGACGCCGGTCACTTTGTCTTTCAGCATTAACAATCCGAATAGCACCACGGTTGACGCCAACTTTACGGATACCCTTCCCACAGGCCTGGTGGTATCTGCAACGCCGGGTGTGACCAACACCTGCGGCGGCACAGTCACGGCAGTTGCGGGGGCGGGCAGCGTAAGCTTTACCAATGCCAGCCTGCCTGCGGGCACTTGCACGATTACCGTAAAAGTTAACGCCACAACAGATGGAGTTTTCAACAACAGCGTAACCATTAATTCCACGGCGGCCGGCGGAAGCACCTCTTCAGCCACGCTTACGGTTCTTGCAGCACCAGCTATTACGAAAGCTTTTGGCGCGGCAACGATTCCATTGAATGGTTCGACCAGCCTGACGTTTACCATCAGCAACTCCAACGCCACCACAACTCTTACCGGCCTGGCATTTACTGATAGTTTGCCGGCAGGATTGGTAGTTGCCACGCCCAGCGGGATAAGCACAACTTGCAACGGCACAGCGACGGCGACGGCAGGTTCTTCGTCCGTGAGTTTGAGCGGGGCGAGCGTGGTTGCGGGCGCAAGCTGCACAGTTGCAGTGAATGTCACCGGCACAACCGCCGGCGTGAAAAACAATAGCGTAACCATTAGCTCCACGAATGGCGGAACGGGTAATACTTCCAATGCCAGCGTTACGGTCATTGGCGCGCCAGTGATCATCAAGGCGTTTGGCGCGGCCAGCATTCCGCTGAATGGATCGACCAGCCTGAGCTTCACGATTCAGAACAACAACACCACAACTTCTCTGAGCGGCGTCGCATTTAGTGACACGCTGCCGGCAGGCCTGGTGGTTTCCACGCCCAACGGTCTTACTGGAACTTGCGGCAGCGGAACAATTACTGCGACGGCCGGTTCAGGCACCGTCAGCTTGTCTGGTGGAACCATTGCCGCATCTTCTTCCTGCACATTCTCAGTGAATGTAACGGGAAGCACGGCTGGGACTAAGAACAATACGACGGGTAACGTCACCTCTACAGAAGGCGGCACAGGCGGAACAGCTTCGGCTTCCGTCAACGTAGTTGCGCCGCCCTCGATTGCTAAAGTCTTCAACCCGACGAGCATCGCGCTGAACGCAACTACATCGCTCACGTTCACCATTACCAATCCGGCGGCGAATGCTGTTGCTCTTACAGGCGTAGCATTTACTGACACGTTGCCGACCGGCTTGACCGTTGCCAATGCTTCCGCCACGGTCTGCGGTGGAACACTTACCACAACCGCACCAACGGGCATCGCGCTAAGCGGAGCGACGATTGCCGCGAATGGCCAGTGCCAATTCAGCGTGACGGTAACAGGCGCAGCCGCAGGCAGCTATACCAACACCACGGGTAGCGTAACTTCCACGAATGGCGGAACGGGCAACACGGCTACAGCCAATCTGACAGTTGCATCAGCGCCTTCCATCACCAAAGCCTTCGGTGCGGCCACGATTCCGCTGAACGGAACCACGTCACTGACCTTCAGCATCTCGAACCCGAATGCGAGCCTGGCATTCACCGGCCTGGCATTTACTGATAGCCTGCCGGCAGGTTTAGTTGTCGCGACACCGAGCGGCATCAGCAATACCTGCGGTGGCACAGCAACAGCCGTTGCGGCATCGTCGAGCGTCAGTCTCTCGGCGGGAACTCTTGCCAGCAGCGCATCATGCACTGTGTCAGTCAATGTAACTGGCACCACAGCAGGCATAAAAAATAACTCAGTGACCGTGACTTCCACTGAGAGCGGGACCGGCAATACCTCCAACGCCTCCATTACAGTGACTGGACCGCCGGTAATTATCAAAGCTTTCGGCGCGGCCACGATTCCGCTGAATGGCTCAACCAGTTTGAGCTTCACCATTCAGAACACCAACACCACAGCTGGAATAACAGGCGTCGCATTTAGTGACACGCTGCCAGCAGGCCTGGTAGTTTCGACTCCAAACGGACTCACAGGAACGTGCGGCAGCGGAACAGTTACCGCTACGGCTGGCTCGGGCGCAGTCAGCCTCTCTGGCGGAACAATCGCGGCCAGCAGCTCCTGCACATTCTCAGTGAATGTAACGGGCACCACGGCTGGAACCAAGAACAACACAACAGGCAACGTATCATCCACGGAAGGCGGCACAGGCGGAACGGCCTCAGCCAGCGTCAGCGTGGTAGCGCCTCCATCGATTGCTAAAGTATTCAATCCAGCATCGATTGCGCTGAACGCAACCACTTCGCTGACTTTCACCATCACGAATCCCGCGGCGAATGTTGTTGCGCTGACCGGTGTCGCATTTACTGACACGTTGCCCACAGGCTTGACCGTCGCCAATGCCTCCGCCACGGTTTGCGGCGGAACGCTCACCGCCACTGCCCCTACTGGCATATCGCTGAGCGGAGCAACCATCGCTGCCAGCAGCCAGTGCCAATTCAGCGTGACGGTCACGGGCGCCACGGCTGGCAACTTCACCAATACCACGGGCAATGTGACATCGACCAACGGTGGAACCGGCAACACGGCTTCAGCGAATTTGAGCGTGGCCCAGGCCCCGCAGATTACAAAGACGTTCAGCCCGGTAGCTGTTGCGGTAAATGGAAACAGCACTCTGAGCTTCACCATCAATAACCCGAACACCAGCCTCTCGTTGACCGGCGTCGCCTTTACTGACTCATTGCCAGCGGGCCTGGTAGTTTCCGCACCCAACGCCCTCACCGGTACATGCGGTGGAGGAACCATCACCGCGGCAGCGGGTTCCGGTACGGTAAGCCTGTCAGGCGCGACTCTGGCGGCTTCAGCCTCCTGCACTTTGAGCGCAAGCGTCACGGCCACCACGGGCGGCGTGAAAAATAACAGCGTGACCGTATCCTCCAATGAAAGTGGCGCAGGCAATACTTCCAACGCAACTCTCACTGTCACTGCTTCGCCAACGCTCGCGAAAGCATTTGGCGCGGCCACCATTCCGCTGGGTGGAACGACCTCGCTCACCTTCACAGTCACAAACCCCAATACGACTGCGCTGACCAACATTACGTTTGGTGACACGCTGCCCACCGGCTTATCAGTGCCCACACCGAATGGGCTGGTCAGTAATTGCACCGGCACTGCAAGTACAGGGACAACTTCGGGGGCATTCTTTGTAAACCTGGTGGGCGCTACGCTTCCAGCGTCTGGCTCGTGCAGCTTCTCCATCAATGTCGTTGGTATAGCTGCGGGCGTTCAGAACAACACAACCGGACACATTACTTCCGCTGAAGGCGGAATTGGCGGCACGGCCAGCGCCACAGTTACCGTGGTTGGACCGCCTTCCATCGCCAAAGCTTTCAACCCAGCGTCGATTGCCGTGAATGGCGTTTCCACACTCACCTTTACCCTTACCAATCCGGCCGCGAATCCGGTGGCAGAAGCTGGAGTCGCATTTAGTGACACGCTGCCAACAGGCCTTGTAGTCGCTACACCAAATGGCCTGGTCAACAATTGCGGCGGCACAGCCACGGCAACGGCGGGATCGGGCAGCATCAGCTTCTCCGGCGGATCCATTGCCGCTGCGTCAACTTGCGCGGTATCGGTAAATATCACCGGCGCGACGCCGGGCGTTTTCAATAACACCAGCGGCGCTGTGAGCTCCACCAACGGCGGCACCGGCAACACGGCGTCGGCCAGTCTTACGATTGCTGTGGCTGATCTCGCAATCACCAAAACGCACGTAGGTGTCCTGCGCGCCGGACAGATCGGCGCAATCTATACCATTACAGTAAGGAACGTGGGACAAGGCCCAACCACCGGGACAGTGACGGTGGTTGATACTCCTCCGCTTTTGATGACCGCCACGGCGATCAGCGGCACTGGCTGGACTTGCACTCTCAGTCCGTTAAGCTGCACCCGTGCAGATGCATTGGCGCCGGGCGCGAGCTATCCAGTCATTACGCTCTCTACCAATATTGGTCTGGGCATTTCCAACAGCTTCTTCAACACGGCCACAGTCTCTGGCGGTGGCGAAACCAACACTGCCAATGACACGGCGATTGATACATCGCTGCTTGGACCGCCGTTCTCCATTACGGCGAACAACGCTGCTGTAACCGTGCGGGCCGGAACCGCTGGAACGTTTATGTTTGATGTAGAAGAAGCAGATCCTTCCGCAGGCACCATCACCTTTGGCTGCACCGGATTGCCGGTGGGCGCGTCCTGCGTCTTCAATCCGCCAAGCACATCTGCTCCAAGCACCATCGTGTCCATGATCGTGAACACTTCGCATAACGGACACACCTCAATGAGCGCCCAGAATTCTGTTGTGGGCCGGAAGCCTCCGTTCTACGCGGCCTTCCTCTTCCCGGTATTCGGGCTGGTGGGCATCGCGGTGAGCGGACGCAAGAACAAAAAGAACAGGCTGCGGCTGGCCTTGCTGCTTATGGGCGTGATTGCTCTGCTCAGCTTTGCCGGATGCGGCGGAACCGGCCTTCAGGGTTTAAACACTCCAGCAGGCACTTACCAGATTACTGTGACGGCTACGAGCGCTACTGCTCAAGCAAGCACGCCGGTTACATTGACTGTGCAGTAGATCGAATTGCGGTAGATTTAAATTGCAGTAGATAAGGCAGGTAAATCAAGACACGCAAGGAGCAACAAACATGTCACAGCCGTTTGTAGGCGAGATACGGATGTTTGGTGGTAATTTTGCGCCGCAAGGATGGGCTTTCTGCAACGGAGCAATCCTGTCCATTTCAGATAACGATGTCCTTTTTAATTTGATTGGCACTACATATGGAGGCGACGGGGTGAACACTTTTGCCCTTCCTGATCTCCGCAGCCGGATTCCTATTCACTTTGGAGCAGGATACGTTCAGGGCCAGCGGGGAGGAGCAGAGAGCGTTGCACTCATTTCTGCTAATCTTCCTTCGCACAGCCATATACCCCAGGCCAACGCTACAGCCGGTACTCAGCCAAGTCCGCTGAATAACTTATGGGCCGCAAATACCACTCTCCACAACTATGCCCCCGGCACGCCAGCCGCAGTCATGGCAAGCACGGCGGTAG
>DASXZE010000130.1:0-4623 GCA_036502105.1 Candidatus Angelobacter sp.
TATATGAATTGCAGTTTATGGATTTAGACCCCAAAATGGGTGACGACGCTGGCGTTGTGGCCCGCGTTTCGCAGATTAAAAATTAGGCCCAAAAATTCAAGATCAGCTATTTAAGATTAGCTAAAGGTCCCAATAACTAAATTATGTCCATCCGTTCCATGACTGGATTCGCGCAGGTGAAGTCCCATGCAGGTGAGGGGACATCGTTCACTCTTTCATTGAAGTCTGTCAATCATCGTTTTCTCGATCCGCAACTCCGCTTGCCCATGGAAATGGACGAACTGGAGATGAAGATACGCCGCACCTTGAAAGAGCGGCTGGCGCGGGGACACGTGGAGGTAACGCTCAGCGTGGACCGCCGGGGCGGGGAAGGCTACGAGTTTAATCGAGAGATGGTAGGTGGTTACGTAGGGGCTTTTCGCAAAGCAGCGAGCGAATTTGGCACCCACGGCGAGCCTGATCTGAATGCCATTTTTCGTATGCCCGGTTCGCTGGGCGCGGTGGCGCCGCTGGATGCAAATTTTGAGGCTTCTGTCCTGACTGCGCTGGATCATGCGATCCAGAAGCTGAACGTGATGCGCGAGCAGGAAGGCCGCGGCATGGAAGCCGAGTTGCGCCGCCGGCTGACTGCGCTGGAGCAGGCTACGGATGAAGTGTCAAAGTTGCGGGCTGGCGTGTCGCGGGCTTACATGGAGAAAGTCCGGTCGCGCATGCAGGAGTTGCTGGAGAATGCTGACCAGGACCGCATTCTGCAGGAAGCAGCGATCCTGGCTGAGCGCAGCGATATACAGGAAGAGCTGGCACGCCTGCACACGCATATTGAGCACTTCCGCAAACTACTGGACCAGGCCGGAGAAGTGGGTAAGAAGCTCGACTTTCTTTTGCAGGAATTGAATCGCGAGGCCAATACGCTGCTTTCCAAAACTTCCGGCGTGGCGGGCGAGGGCCTGCGTATTACCGAGCTGGGCCTGCAGATGAAATCTGAAATTGAGAAATGTCGCGAACAGGTGCAGAACCTGGAATGAGCGGCATACTTTATATAATTTCTGCTCCCTCTGGCTCCGGCAAAACTACGCTGGTAAATGAACTGCGCCAGTATGTGCCTAGTTTGGAGTTCTCTGTTTCTTACACCACGCGCTCTCCGCGCGGCAGCGAGCAGGATGGCCGCGAATACCATTTCATTACGCATGAGGAATTTGAGAAGCGGATCAGCCGTGATGAATTCCTGGAGTATGCGCTGGTCTTTGGCAATTATTACGGCACCACAAGATCTGTGCTGGAGCAAGCACGGCAGGGCGGCAATGACGTGCTGCTGGATATCGATGTGCAAGGCGAGCGGCAGGTGAAGCAGAAAATGCCGGATGCGGTGAGCATATTTGTGCTGCCGCCGAGCCGGACTGAGCTGGAGTCGCGCTTGCGGAAGCGCAGCCTAAGTGAGAACGTGCATGCCGAAGATGTGATCCGTCGCCGACTGGATACGGCACGCCGCGAGATCGAGAATTATCCCAATTACGATTACATCCTAATTAACGATCGGCTGGAGCAGTCGGTGGACCGGCTGCAGGCGATTGTGCTGGGAGAGAGAATCAGGCGCTCCGGCATTGCGCCATCCGGGGATGAGAAGCGTTATCTGAAAACCGCAGAGACCTGCCTGAAATCACATATGGAAGATGAGATCAAAGTGATTTTGAATTCGTTTGATGAGTCGTCTTCGGTGGCGATTAAGCTGTAAAGCCGCAGGATTGGCTCAGTCCAGTCGTCCCATATCTGTCACTATTGATTCGCTTTACAACCGGACTACAATCTAGGTATGAAGGTCGCGCTGGGCGTTACCGGTGGAATTGCTGCTTATAAGGCGGCTGAGCTGGTGCGTCTGTTGCAGGACAAGGGCGTGCGCGTGCAGGTGGTGATGACACGCGCGGCGCAGGAGTTTGTGCGTCCGCTGACCTTTGCTGCCTTGAGCGGCGAGAAAGTTATTACCGATCTGTTTGGTGCAGGCGTATCAGAGCCCAACATTGATTCCGCGGTGGAGCATATTGCGGTGGCGCAGTCGATTGACGCGCTGGTGGTGGCTCCGGCTACGGCTGACGTGATTGCCAAGTTCGCGCACGGCGAAGCCAACGATTTTTTGACCACGCTCTTTCTAGCCACTACTGCGCCGGTGGTGATTGCGCCGGCAATGAATGTAAATATGTGGGAGAACGCGGCCACGCAGGCCAACCTACAAACGCTGAAAACGCGCGGCGTAAATATTGTGGAGCCGGACAGTGGATATCTGGCTTGCGGGATGATTGGCGCGGGCCGGTTGGCGACGAATGAAACGATTGTGAAAGCGGTGTTGCAAGCTCTGCAAGCCGAGCAAGATTTGGCGGGCGAAACGGTTTTGATTACCGCTGGACCAACGCGAGAGCCGATTGATCCGGTGCGCTATATCGGAAACAGGTCGAGCGGGAAGATGGGATATGCGCTGGCGGAAGCAGCGTTGCGTCGCGGAGGCAAGGTGATTCTGGTTTCCGGGCCTACCGCTTTGAAGCCACCTGCTTCAGCAGAAATAATTCAAGTGCAGACGGCGCAGCAGATGCGCGACGCGGTGCTGACGCACTTTGACAGCGCAACTATTGTGATCAAGGCAGCAGCAGTGGCTGATTTTACTGCACGAACCGCGCCTGACGAAAAGATCAAACGCAAAGGGCCGATGACTCTGGAACTGGAGCCGACGGTGGATATTCTGGCGGAGATTGGCGCGAAGAAGGGCAGCCGACTGGTGATTGGTTTTGCAGCCGAGACCAATGACGTGCTGGCCAATGCGCGCAAAAAGCTGGAAAGCAAGCGGCTGGATGCAATCGTGGTGAATGACGTTTCTCAGCCGGGGATTGGCTTTGATTCAGAGCGCAATGCTGTGACGATCATTACGCAGGCCGACGCAGAGACTGTGCCGGAAACCAGCAAGTGGGAAGTGGCGCACCGGGTTCTGGATGCGGTGGTGAAGTTGAAGACCGGGCGAACAACCTTGCAGTCGTAAAACAAAAATTCTTTAAATAAAATTCCTAAAGCAAAATCTCAATGTTTTGGTTTAGCGGGGCTCGCGCTCAGGCGATCCACGGCTTTGCAGGATCCATCGCCTCCGGCTTTGGCAATAAAATCAGGGTCAAGCAGATCATTCGACCGTCCAGCATATGGTGCCACTGAAATGCATCGGCAGCCCGCATCCGCCAGCGACACATTTTTCAGAACGTATTCTGACGAGATGGATTTGACCAGCATTTGCTGCGAGGTCATGGGCTGACTATCGAGCGAGTAAGAATCTTTTACTGAGTAGCCGAGGCCGCTGAAAGCGGGATATATCCCATAATTGCTCTGCAGCCATTGCGCGAGCGGGGCGTGATCATTGTCATAGAGCATTGCTGCATAACTCAGGGTATGGGCCAGCGCCGGAGGAACCTTGGTGACGGCATGATCAGTGAAGCCCTTGGCATAGCACGCCATCTGAGTGGCGGCGTCTTTGGGTGCGTCACACGCGCCGGGCGGCAAAGGAACGTCACGCTGCACGGCCGAAAATATGTTGGGCCAGGTGGCAAGCACGGCATCGACGGTTTCAGGATTCGTTGGGCGGCAGCGCATGGCTACCAGAGTGTTCTGGTCATTGTTGGCCAGTCCGGAATAGTAGGGCATGTCTGCGAGCTTGAGCGGCGGCAAGTAAAGCACGGTGGCCGTGGTGAAGGCGCGCAAGGCTCCGGGCCGCGAGAGGCTGGTAACGGCCACGCCTGCGGGAAGAAAGCTGACACGCAGGTAATCTCCGGGGAGCGATTCACGCACTGAGTTGAAAACTATGACAGGAGCTTGCGTTGAGTTCGCCACGACAGAATGATGAGCGGCGCAGCCAGAAAACAGAATTACGGCGGAGCAGGCAACAAAGAATGCAGAGCGCATGGAAGCCTCTTCAGGGAAGATATTTTGTTCTCAAGGAAAATTGAACTCGCTACAGCTGGAGTTCTGTATCATCATCACCCGCAAAACTGGAATGCGTCAACGGGGAAGTCGAAACTTTATAATTAGATAGCTCTCATGCATACGCGGATAAGCTCGCTACTTTGTTGATCGCAGGCAGGTAGTTTTCGTTCAACGAAAGATTTTAAGCAGCGATGCAAAACGCTATTGAGAACTGAGAAGGAGAATGTTCCAGCCATTTACTTCCTGCGTGTGAACATTTATTTTGCCGTATGCCCAAAACGCTTGATCCGGAGACCCGAAAGCAACTTGCCGCGCGCGTGAGCTATTACCGCGAGATGGGTATATACGATTTTTACCGACAGCCGGTGGCAGAAGGCGCTGAACTGATTTTGCACACAGAGGTTGAGAGTTCACCTGTAGAAACTATGTCTTCAGCAAAAAAAGAAACTCAAGCAAGTGCGCCCCTAGCAAAAGTAACGGCTGCGGCTAAAACGGCGGCTCCAGCAATATCACCCACGCCGACTGCACTGCAGGTGATTGGCGACAAGCCAGCGGCGTTGAAGCTGATTCGCGAAGATATTGGCGATTGCACGCGCTGCCGTCTGCACAAGGGACGCACGAATCTGGTGTTTGGAGTAGGCAATGTTGATGCCGACATCATGTTTGTGGGCG
>DASXZE010000131.1:0-12002 GCA_036502105.1 Candidatus Angelobacter sp.
GGCTTCCGCAAAGCTTATGGCATGGCCAATACGTGGGGGTTCTGGCGCGAGCGCGCAGTGGCGCTGTATCTGGTGTTGCTGGCGCTGATTCCACTGGGATTCGCGACCATCCTGGTGGTGTTTGGCAATGTGGTGGAGAACTGGGTGCAAAGCGAGACCATGCATCTGTTCAAGCCATTCATTGTGCTGGTGTGGCAGGGAGTGCGCTGGACCATTGCTGTAGTTACCGCCATTGCGCTTATGGCACTCATGTATCACCACGGATTGCCGAAAACACAATCCTGGCGGCGGGTGTTGCCGGGAGCGGTTTTTGCCGCGATTTTGTGGTTTCCGGCGACCGTGCTGTTTGGATGGTACGTTAGGGTCTATGCTACCTATACGGTGGTTTATGGATCGCTCAGTGCGGCCATTGCACTGCTGGTGTGGTTGTACATTGTTTCAGTGATCGTATTGTTTGGGGCGGAGATGAATGCGCAGGTGTATCCCAAGCAGACTGAAAACGATGTTACGGAAAAAGAAGGTGTGAGCCAGTGATAAGTGGAACGAAAAGCTTTGAGATGAACGCCGCAAGCAATGCGCGCAAAGCCAAGATTGTATGCACCATTGGCCCGGCCAGCGGCTCTGAAGCAATACTGCGTGACCTGATGCGCGCCGGCATGGATGTGGCGCGCTTGAATTTTTCTCACGGCACGCATGAAGACCATGCGCGCATGATTGAGCGCCTGCGGAAAGTGGCGGCCAAAGAAGGCCGGACCATATGCATCCTGCAGGACCTGCAAGGCCCCAAAATTCGCACAGGCCGGCTCAAATACCGGACACCGATTGCTATTAAGACCGGCGCGCGCCTGGCAATTACGCCGCGTGATATTCCCGGCACCGCAGCGCTGCTCTCTACGACTTTCAAGACATTGGCCAAAGAAGTTGAGCCGGGTTCACGCATTCTGCTTTCAGACGGATTGATTGAACTGCGCGTGGTGGCTGTTCGTGGAGACGACGTTGAGTGTGAAGTGATTAACGGCGGCATGCTGGGCGAGCATAAAGGCATCAATCTGCCAGGGACTGTAGTGAGCGTTCCTTCACTCACAGAGAAAGACGAAAAAGACCTGGAGTTCGGTGTGAAGCATGGCGTGGATATGATTGCTGTTTCATTTATCCGCACGGCCGACGATGTCCGGCTGGTAAAACGCCTGGTGCGCTTGCACAACTCTGATGCATGGGTGATAGCGAAGCTGGAAAAGCCGCAGGCGATTGATCCGGCAAATCTCGAAGAAATTTTGGATGTGTCCGAAGGCGTGATGGTGGCGCGCGGCGATCTGGGCGTGGAAATGCCGCCGGAAAAAGTGCCGATCATTCAGAAGCATGTAATTCGTCGGGCAGCAGACTGGCGCAAACCGGTGATTACAGCCACACAGATGCTGGAGTCTATGATTGAAAATCCACGTCCCACGCGCGCCGAAGCCAGTGACGTGGCCAACGCAATTCTTGACGGTACAGATGCGGTGATGCTCTCAGCCGAGACGGCCAGCGGAAAGTATCCGCGTGAAGCTGTGGCGATTATGGCAAAAATTGTGTTAGAAGCTGAGGCGGCCAAAGAAGAGCCGATACAACGGCGTCGCCAGCACAGGCACCTTTCTATTTCTGAAACTATTTGTGAATCGGTGGCGCACGCAGCGCAGGACCTGGAGATGAAGGCCATTGCCGTCTATACGGAGACGGGAACCACTGCGCGATTGATTTCCAAGTATCGGCCAAAAGCGCCGATCTATGCATTTTCAGCCGGTCCGGTGGTGTGTGCGCGACTCAACCTCATGTGGGGCGTTTCGCCACTTTCCTGCGTGATGACAGAAAACGCAGAAGATATGGTCTTCAATGCGGAAAAATATCTGCTGCAAATTCACGCCGTCCAACCAGGCGACGTGATTGCTGTGGTCGCCGGAACGCGCTCCAGCAGCGGCTCAACAAATTTTCTGCGGCTGCATGTTGTGGGTACTGGCGAGCGTCCGGTGGTTGGGCACGACGAGCGCCGCAAGATGCCAAGGCAGAAACCGGTAGAGACGGAGCGGAGGAAACGGTAGCATTTTTTGTAATCTCGAACGTAAGCGAGAAAACCCTTTAGCCGCAGATTACGCAGATAAAAACGGATCAACTGAATTGGGCCGCGAATTCACGCGAAAGTACGCGAATTAAGCTCTGGCTTTTAATTCCCATTTACCAAATTACTTCAATTATCAGATTTAATTGACCCAGCCCCCGCTATTTCCACCATTCTTTTTGTCTTTGTCATCGGGCGGACGGAAGTTGCCGTGTTCATCAAAGTAATCTGCTGAATCCCGATCATGTTTGCGCATATAGACCTGAAATTTTTTGCCCGCGCGTTTGCGCTTCCAGCGATGGTAGCTATTGCGGATTTCATCGATGCGCGAGCCAAAAGATCCCGTTACGGTGGCGCGCCGCCAGGCGAATTTGTGCCAGAGAAAGCCCGATGCCAGACCTAGCAGTAGCACTAAATAATAAAGAATGAAGTGGGATTTAAGGAAATATGCCCCTTCAATTGCTGCAATGAAAATAACAATATATTTCACTGGAATAGGTATTGGTATAAACATCAGCATGATTGGGGCGTCACGATTTAGCAGGTAGAACACCATCAATAGCGCGTTGGAAGCCGCGCCTGCTCCCAGTGCTGGCCCTGCACCAATAGGCACGATGAGATAAAAGATAAAACCTAAAATACCTGAGCACACCACCGAACCCAGATACAACTCAAGCCAGGATTTTTTCCCGATGCGTTCCTGAACGGCGGCCCCAATGAAATAAATTGAAAGCATGGTAAAGGCAAAGTCGCGCGGGTCATCTTCTAGAAAAGCATACGTCAGCAACCGCCATATCTGCCCATGGCGGATATCGTCAGCCGTGAGAACGCCTGCAGTGTAAACACTTTTAGCAATAGCCGGCGCAAACGCCTGCAGCAGGACCAGGCCGATGTAGATCACCGTGGAAACAATGATCACATTGCGCACGGAGCCACGGAATGGCGGTAGTCCGCTACCAATAGTGCTTCTGGCCATATCTCTTATCTTTCAGGTTCTGGAATTACGATCAGGCTTTTGTGGCCTTTGGCATCTACTGATCGTACTCCAAAAATTACGTTGTCTTTGGAATCCGTAAGGTCGATCCTGGTTTCTTTTGTGCGCTGAACATTTTCTTCAGGAAAATCTGCGTCAGTGGTTTTGCGCCAGAGCACTTCATAAGCTGTGGCTCCGGCCGCAGGCTTCCATTCGATTTTGGAATCGTTCTCCAAATCTTTTGTTAGCAGGTGAACATCCGCCGGCGGCGCAGGAGCAGAAGCCAATGAAGCCAGTGTGGCTGCGTTCAGCCGGGCGACGTTTGCGACGTAGGCAAAGTCCACGAATTTTGGAAGATCGCCGTATTCAATGCCCTTTTCCGTGCGCAATGTCTGGTGCTGATGGTGGTAGTCTTCGCGATATTCCGTAAAGCGCACAGCAGCAAAACCCTGTTCGTTGAAAGCGCTGTGATCACCGCCGCGCAGATAGCGGTCACGACGAAAAATCAGCTTGGGCCCGAATGATCCGAAATCATATTCGTCGCCAACCGCGCTGATGTAGCGAGCCAGCTCGCGGGAAGCTGAGTCGCTTTCTCCGCCCAATCCGCGTATGCGGCGGATATCAGCCTCAGTGGCGGCGGCTGGAATGCCTTCAGAAAAAACGCGTACCCAGTTTTTATTTTGCAGCGTATCGCCCGGCGTAGTATTGCCGCCCACAATGTCATTGTTGAGCACGCCTTGCAATTGCCAGCCCTGCTCTTTGGCCATCTTGGCAAAGTGTGTGCTTCCGTTCAGTCCTTGCTCTTCACCGGCTACGGTAAGAAAAATAATTGTCGCGGGAAATTTATGTTTGCTGAGCACCCGCGCGCACTCCAGCGAGACCGTGGTGCCGCTGCCGTCATCGTTTGCGCCGGGAGCTGCTCCAGTGGTGTTCATCACATCAGTGTTGCGCGAATCGTAGTGTCCGGTGACCAGGAAAATACGCTTGGCCTGTTCGGGATCGGTGCCTTTTAAAATTGCGTAAACATTCTGGATCTCAGTTGGCTGGGTAATTCGATCTTTTGGCCCTTTGGACTGTTCGATAAACGTATCGGTCTTGACTTCCAGGCAGCCATTGCATTCTGATGAGATACGCTCAAATTCAGACTTGATCCAGTTTCTGGCGGCTACAATACCTTGAGTGGACGTAGCTGCGTCAGGGTTGTTGACGGAGAGCGTGCTGCGGGTGCCAAAGCTGACCAGCTTCTCAATGGTCTGCTGAACGCGTTGAGGCGAAACGTCTTTGATGGCTTGAGCGATTGCCGGGTCACGCTCCCGCTTGCCTTTGGCCGCCGTTTTGACGGCGGAAGCTGACTTGCTGGTTTTGGGCGATTGCTTCTGGGCAACGGCGCAAGGCGCGGCGAGCATCAGAAGCGCAATTAGGAGATTCATAGCCATTTTGGTGCGGTAGCACAGGAGTAACATTCGGTCCCTCAATCAGAGCTTGACGACAATCCCCAGAGATTCTAAATATAATTACGTGGCTCTTGCCACCTTTGTGAACCTGATAGGAGAAAAAGAAATGCCGATTTGTCCGGAATGCGATACAGACCTCGATTTGGACGAGGAAGAAATTGATGAAGGCGACATCATTTCCTGTAAGGAATGTGGCACCGATTTTGAAGTCGTCACAAAACATCCTTTGGAATTGAACCCGGTGGATGATTTGGATGAAGACGACGAAGATGAAGAAGAAGAGGAAGACGAGGATGGCGATTACTAAGCCGCGCTGGAAGCTGTGCGCGGCCGTGTGCATCGCTGTCTTTGCACTCTCCGCTTCTTTGCAGCCGGTGGCACTCACCAGCAGCGAAAAACAAAAAGCGGCAAAACCATACGCCCTCATTTTCGGCACTGCCTTTGGGCCCGATGACCGGCCTCTTTACGGCGTGAAGATCACCATTCATCTGATAGACAAAAAGCGCCCAAGCTGGGAGCTCATGTCAGACCATCGCGGAGAATTTGCCCAGCGTGTACCTGCTGGGACAAGAGACTATCTGGTGCAAGGCGAGATAACGTACGCTCCCGCTGGCCCGGATGGTCAGCCGCAAAAGTCTAAGGCCAAAAGACTAAAGGCTGAGAAAAAGGTCCACGTGGATAATGAGGAGCGTCTGGACATTGGCCTGCATCTAACCGAGTAGCTGAAATAAAATTCCAGGCAGCAGGTGGCGCAATGAAAAAGCTTATCGCCGTAGCGGCAATCTCTCTGGCTTTTGGCGGCTTCTTCCCCGTCCCGGCTGCCAGGGCCGCAGCGGCCGAACAACGCGGCTCACACGATGAATCTCGCACGCTCATAGGCCATGTGCTGAGCGCCCAGGGACCCCCTCAGCAAAAGGCCATTGTTTACCTCAAGAATACTCGGACTCTGGCCATTAAGACCTACATCAGTGAAGCGGATGGAGGCTTTCGTTTTTCCGGCCTGGCTCCGAATATCGACTATGAGGTTTATGCCGAACACGAAGGCTCCCACAGTGACATCAAAACCCTGAGCGGATTTGATAGCCGCAAGGAAGTCACCGTGACGCTGAAAATTCACAGCGGCAAATAAATATTCGGTTTTCAAAGATCGTTGTTACAAAGGACCGTTGTTACAAAAGATCGTTGCTGCAAAGAGCAGCTCTTTTAAAAGATCCAACCGCGGCAAAAAATTACTGCTTAAAAACTAAAGACCGTCCACTCAAGGACGGCCTTTTTGTTTTAGAAACTACTCGAGTTATTCCTGGTCGGTGCCGGCACGCTTCCAGTTGATGATGTCACCCAGGGTGCTGGTTCCGCCGCCGCTGCCGCTGGTGCTGGACGCAGGATGCTTATACGCTTCCACGTCAGCACGGCTGGCTTCTTCGCCAACTGCCCGCAGACTCAGGCCAACTTTCTTTTCCTCGGCATTCATCTTGATGATCTTGAAATCGTGCTCCTGGCCAGCCTCCAGCTTAACGCCAGAACCCACGGAATCCGTGGCTTCAGAGTTATGGCAGAGACCTTCAACGCCTTCGGCAATTTCAACAAAAGCGCCAAACTGGGCCAGCCGCAGGACTTTTCCGTGGACCACGTCGCCAATGCGATGCGTCTCAAAGAAAGTCTCCCAGGCATCTGGCTGAAGCTGCTTCACGCCCAATGACAAACGGCGCTGCTCCGGCTCAATACCCAGCACAATGGCTTTTACCTTCTCGCCTTTTTTCAGCACTTCTGAAGGATGTTTCACGCGCTTGGTCCAGCTCAAATTGCTCACGTGCACCAGGCCGTCAATGCCATCTTCAATTTCAATGAATGCGCCAAAATCAGTCAGGTTGCGGACACGGCCTTCAACTGTCGAGCCAATGGGATACTTCTCATGCAACTGTTCCCATGGATTCGACTCAAGCTGTTTCAGTCCGAGAGAGATGCGGCGTTCGTTGGAATTCACGTTCAACACCACGCACTCAATCTCGTCGCCAATATTGACCAGCTTGGAAGGATGTTTCATCCGCTTGGACCATGACATCTCGCTCACATGGACCAAACCTTCAATGCCCTGTTCCAGCTCCACAAACGCGCCGTAGTCAGTCACGCTCAGAATGCGGCCTTTTACGCGGGCGCCAATCGGATAGCGCTCTGCAGCGTCAAGCCACGGATCAGGCGTGAGCTGCTTGAAGCCAAGTGAAACGCGCAGCTTGTCATTATCAAATTTCAGTACCTTTACCTGGATCTGGTCGCCCACATGAACCAGGTCACGCGGATGCGTCAACCGGCCCCAGGACATATCAGTAATATGGAGCAGGCCGTCAATGCCGCCCAGGTCCACAAACGCGCCGTAGTCGGTCAGGTTCTTCACCGTGCCGGTCATAATGGCGCCTTCTTCCAGATGCTCCAGAGTCTTGCCGCGCTTGGAAGCTACTTCTTCGTCCAGGATAGCTTTGCGCGAAACCACAATGTTGCCGCGCTTTTTATTCAGCTTAATGACCCGAACTTCAATCTCCTGGCCTTTGAGCGTTTCCAGGTTGCGCACCGGGTGGATATCCACCTGTGAGCCTGGCATAAACGCTTTTACGCCGATGTCCACTGAGACGCCGCCTTTTACCCGCTCCACCACCGTGCCTTTAACGGCTTCCTTGGTGTGGTACGCCTTTTCAATGTTCTCCCACACGCGCACGCGTTCAGCCCGTTCGTGCGAGAGCAGAACGGAGCCTTCTTCGTTCTCGCCTCGCTGGACCATTACTTCAATTTCCTGGCCCGGCTGGAACTTGATGTTGCCGTGGGCATCGGTCACTTCAGCAATCGGAACAAGTCCTTCCGATTTGAAGCCGATATCCACCACAACATGCGTGGCGGTGATCTTGATCACGGTGCCTTTGAAGACGTTGTCTTCACTTGGCGCCGGCTCAGTTTCAAGCGTGTACGATTCAAGAGCGGCGGCAAAGTCGTCCATGTGAGTTTCTTCTTTATGAGTCACGCCCACGGTGGGCTGCTCAGCAGATTGAGTTTGAGATTCATTCCCGGACATAGTGGTTGAGTTTTCGTAGGACTGTGCGGAATCGGCTGAGCTGTTGGATTCAGCTTCTTGCGAAGGGTTCTCGCTACGGGCTGTGTGCTCTGCCAGCATTCCTATTTACTACCAAACGGACCCAAAACACGGCTGGAACTCATTCAAGAGAGGCAGTAGTGCTGAAGGTGGGCTCGGGGTCCCGAGTCCTCACTGGTATGACTACTTTCCGTTATTATTCGGAAGGCTTGAAAACCAGCGGCCGGATCTTACGGCAGTCCTGAAAGGGCCATAAGACTCCTTCGACTATAACAACCGCCCAAGGCACTGTCAAACGCTCTAAGGCAGTAAAATTGCTTAAAACCCTAATCCTTCTGATATCTTTTTCTAGGTCATGGACTTCCTCTTTACACCCTGGCGTTACTCCTACATAACCACCGCAAATAACCCCGGTGACTGCGTATTTTGCACCCTGATTCAGCAAAAAGACGATGAAAAAGCCCTGATCGTCCATCGCGCCAAATATAACTTTATCGTGCTAAATGCTTTTCCTTACACTTCCGGCCACGCCATGGTGGTGCCATACGAACACGTTGACCAGTTGCAAAAACTTTCCACCCCAGCCGCTGAAGAAATGATGGCCCTGGCCCAGCGCCTGGAAGGCGTTATGCGCGATCTTTACCATCCAGACGGTATCAATTTGGGAATGAACCTGGGCAAAGCCGCCGGAGCCGGCGTGGCCAGTCACATCCACATGCATATCCTTCCCCGCTGGTTCGGCGACGTAAATTTTATGACCGCCATCGGCGAAACCCGCGTCCTGCCAGAAGACCTGCCAACTACATATAAGCGCCTGCGCGCAAAGTTCTAAAGAGAGACTGCGGGGAAAGCTCTCAAAGAGAGAGACTGCGCGAAAAGTTTTAAAGATCCCGTCTCAAAAGATCCGTTTCAAAACTTCCACCGGATCCGCAGGATACAATATCTAGATCTTGTTTCCCGATCACCCGATGACGGCGATGACCCGATCTCTTCCAGAGCGATTTTCAATTGGCAATTACCAATTTTGGCAATTCTGGCAATCTTGTTTCATCCCTCCCCGTCATTTTCCAGCTTTTGTTGCAAACAATACACTTCGGCAAATCGGAGCTTGCACCGACCTTGGACGGCGCTCGCACCGAGCTCGCACGGCCCTTGGTCCGTGCTTGGGCCGTCCAAGCCGAATACCTTGGGCCGTCCAGTCAGGCAGAGGGTCGCAACCAATCAAGGCGCGGGAGATGCCATATTTCTTCAACCAGTTTTTCAAAGATCAGGCGCCCACTATGGGGCGAAGAAAATAGTATCCGATTCGCGCATACAAATCAAATACGAAATAGTGCAGTGTCCGAAATTGCGTGCGGATGGGTGCCGAAACGGGAAAGCTGATTCGAGCGAGATGTAAGGTTAATTTTTCCACCTGCAGGATCACCTAATTCTTAATCCTTCCAACTTCACTTACAACTTCCTCTCACCGTTTCTCTCGACTCTAAAAATTTCCCCCCTGTGAACACGCTTTCCCGAGCCGGAGCCAGAAAGCCTGTCTATAGCTGCCACGCTTTTATGTCGCGTCTTTATGTCGCGTCGGCGAGGGATCTGCTCCGCTGCACTTCAGGGTTGGATAACGCTTGCTCAACCCGCCTTTACCTTCCAATTCCCATCCGCGATCCGCACAAATCCGAGGTAATTATTCTTAAAAGATTTCCTCTGCGTCCTTTTGCGTCCTCTGCGGTTAAAGGTTTTAGCTTTCGCCTGATCCCACTCAATTCGTGTTGATCCGTGGTAAGGTTTTGCTTCCGCAGCTCTGGTTTTTATCAGCGTCATCAGCGCAAATCAGTGGTGAGTCTTTGCTTGTTCCTGATCCGCGATCATCCGTGGTAAATTTCATATCCTGCTTTGCTTTTCCAATCGACACTCTTGGCAATGCCAGCGATTCTGGCAATCCCCGTGAATCCGTCATATCCCGTGTTTATCCATGGTAAGGTTTTGATTTCCGCAGCTCTGGTTTTTATCAGTGCATCAGTGCAAATCAGTGGTGAGTCTTTGTTTTTTCAATCGCCAATTTTGGCAATCACGGCGATTTTGGCAATTCCTCAAGGCCTCACCGCCTTTCCTCTCCGCATCTAACTAATCAAATAAGTTCGGGACAAAAAGGAGCAGATATGCCCCACTATGGCATTCTTCGCGAATACAGGTTTGAAGATCTCAACGACGTGCGCGGCTCGGAAGTTTACGGCGTGAACGATGAAAAACTGGGAACCATTGACGACGTGGTCTTTGACCACTCCACCGGCGATATCCGCTATGTGGTTTTGAAAACCGGCCTGGTCTTTGGCAAGAAAGTGATCGTACCGGCCAACCGCATTGAATCTTACGGCAATCATGAAGACAAATTTTATGCAGACCTTGATAAAGAGCGGCTGGAAATGCTGCCGGAATTTGAAGACCATGTGCTCAAGTCAGAGAGCGATTGGTCCATCTATGAAAAGGAATATCAAAGCCGCCTGAATAGTGGCGCCGTGATGTACAACAAAGACACCGGACGCGTCGTGACACCGCCCGTGCAGGAAGTGGAAGGCGCACGCACGCAGCCGCTGAGCGCTGCAGGTAGAGAAAGCCTTGACCGCGATTTCACTCCCCAACGTATGGGCCATGAAGACACTCTTCTAGGCGTAAGCGGCTCAGCCAGTGAGAAGACAACTCTGCAACCGCAGAAGGCCTCCATCGCGGGTAAAGAAGACGTTGTCTCAAATACGCCAATAGAAACTCGCGAAGGGATAAGTTCGATTAGCTCTAACATAAATATCGCGCGCGAAGGCCGCGATGCCCGGCTCGACAACGCAGCCCTGGACGCTGCGGCCATTGACAGTGCACGTCTCGAAGCCGCGCGCGCCATGAGAGTGAACGAAGACCGTATCAATGCAGATCCCATGAATGACGCTCGGAACGAAGCTCGAATGAACAAAGCTCGAATCGATTCCCGCAGCGAAAACCTGCGTGAGTACGCTGAGGGCAGAGCCAGCGAAGCTCCAGTGCCGGTGCGGCCACTGCGCGAAGTCACTGACACCATGGGCGGCGAAATGGAAATCCCGATAGAAGAGGAAGGCGCGCGCATCAGCGACAACCTTCGCGAGCCCGGTATTTACAAACTCGGCCACACAGACGTAAACGCCGGATCAAACCTCAACAGCCGCTGGTCCGCTTTCCAGGACCGTTTGCGCGCACGCCGTGACAAAATCATCGTCGATTGCCCCGACTGCGGATCACAGGAAAAGGTCGCGTAACAAACTCGCACACCGCAATGCTGTAAAACAAAGAAAGGCCGTCGCAAGGCGGCCTTTCGCTTTTCCAGAAAAGCAAAAGCTTTTTACCACAGGGACACGAAGGAAAGCAAAACCTTTTGGTTCGTCGGGGATTTTGGTTTTTCCGATCACCCGATCACGTGCGATCTCCCGATCCTCTTTCAATCCGTGTTATCCGTGTTCATCCGTGGTAAGGTTTCTGCTTTCCTGATCCGCGATAAGTTTATTTTCCGATCACCAGATCACCCGATCACGCGCGATCAACCGATCTTTTCCCATCAGTGTCATCAGTGCAAATCAGTGGTGAGACTTTTTTCCCCCTTTGTGTTCCTCTGTGACCTCTGTGGTAAAAGGTTCTATTTCAGCTCCGGAAAGTCCTCTTCCCTGAATTCCGCCTGCACGCGCGTCCCCTGAGAAACTCGCTCTGCTTCCGCCGTCCTCAATTGCACGCGGCGAATCTTCCCGGAAATAGTTTTCGGCAAATCCACAAACTCCAGCCGGCGCACCCGCTTATACGGCGACAGCACCGTGCGGCTGTGCTGGAAGATGGAAAGCGCCGTCTCGTGTGATGGCTCACAGCCCGTGCGCAACGTAACAAACGCCTTGATCAACGCATGCCGCACCGGATCGGGTGATGGCACCACCGCACACTCCACCACGTCAGCATGCTCAATCAGCGCGCTCTCCACTTCAAACGGGCTAATGCGATAATCCGACGCCTTGAACACATCATCGGCCCGCCCCACAAATGTCAGATAGCCTTCGCTATCGCGCTGCACCACATCGCCTGTGCGATACACCGGGCCTTCCAGCGGAATCAGGTTGCCATCGTCACCCTGATAGCCGGGCATCAGCGCCGCCGGCGCAGGATCCAGTGGCAGGCACAGCTAGCCTTCGTCCGCATCCTTGTCTTCTGCATTGACGCCTTCGGCGTTCAGCAGCCGCACCTGATATCCCGGGAGCGGACGCCCCATCGCACCCACCTTCAACTTCTGTCCTGGAGGATTCCCCACCTGTGCCGACGTCTCCGTCTGCCCATATCCATCGCGAATCGTCAACCCCCACGCCGCGCGCACCTGCTCAATCACCTCAGGGTTCAGTGGCTCAC
>DASXZE010000132.1:0-4991 GCA_036502105.1 Candidatus Angelobacter sp.
AGCTTTTTGTATGAGTCAGGAAAGATCACGGCTTCAATGGAGCCGCTCATATCTTCCATCCTGGCCTGCGCGTACAAATCACCTTTGCGCGATTTTAGAGTGCGTACGCCGGTGATGACTCCGGCGGTGGTGATGAATTCGTCGCGGCCGGTTCCGGTCGTCATAGCGCTGATAGTTTCGACCGACAAGGCACGGAAGGCTTCCAGCTTTTCCCTGTACTTCTCCATGGGATGACCGGTGATGAAGAAGCCAAGAACTTCTTTTTCATTGGCCAGACGCTGGTGCTCTTCCCACTCAGGAACGCTGGGCAACTTTTCTCCGGAGCCGTTGGCCTGCTCGTCCTCAAAGACGCCGAACAATCCATGCTGGCCGAGTTCGGCATCACGCTGCGTTTTCTGCGCGCCTTCAATCGCGCGATCCAGCACGGCCATGAGTTGAGAGCGATAGCCAAAGTCGTCCATGGCGCCGGCCTTGATCAGTGATTCCAGCACCCGCTTGTTGAGCATGCGCAGGTCGACCTTCTCGCAGAATTCAAAGATCGAACTGAACTTGCCCATTTCTTTGCGAGCATTGGCGATTGAATCAATGGCGTTTCGGCCAACGTTTTTCACCGCCGCCAGGCCAAAGCGGATGGCATTTTCATGCGGCGTAAAGTTTGAATCACTCACGTTGATGTTTGGCGGCTCGACGGAAATTTCCATCTGGCGGCATTCGTTGATGTATTTCACCACGTTGTCTGTGTTGCCCATCTGCGAGGTCAGCAGCGCTGCCATAAACTCAATGGGATAGTGCGTCTTGAGATAGGCCGTTTGGTAGGCCAGCAGCGCATAGGCCGCGGAGTGTGACTTGTTGAAGCCATAGCCCGCGAATTCGGCCATGAGGTCGAAAATTTTGGTGATCTTCTTTTCCGGGAAGCCCAGCTTCACCGCGCCTTTCACAAATTGGTCGCGCTGCTGGGCCATGATCTTTTCATCTTTTTTGCCCATGGCGCGGCGCAACAGGTCGGCGTCTCCCAGGGAGAAGCCCGCCAGCACGTTCGCGATCTGCATGACCTGCTCCTGATAGACGATAACGCCCAGCGTCTCTTTCAGGAGCTGTTCCAGCTGCGGCAGCTCGTACTCAACTTTTTTGCGGCCCCACTTGCGATCAATAAAATCATCGATCATGCCGCCCTGAATCGGCCCGGGGCGGTAGAGCGCGTTGAGCGCCGTGAGATCGTCAATGGAGCTAGGCTTGTAGCGGCGCAACACATCGGTCATGCCGCCGGATTCAAACTGGAAGATGCCGGAAGTGAGGCCGGTGTGAAAAACGTTTTCGTAGGTCTTCACGTCGTCGAGCGGAATCTTTTCCAGATCAATAGCCGTGCCGCGCTGCGCGATGAGCTTGAGCGCGTCATCAAGAATTGTGAGAGTCGTCAGGCCCAGGAAATCCATCTTGAGCAGGCCCATCTTCTCAATCGCCTTCATGTCATAGGCGGTCACAATTTCGTCGTTCTTGGTCTTGTGCAGCGGCACCAGGTCAGTGAGCGGCATGGGCGAGATCACCACGCCCGCGGCGTGCACGCCGGAGTTGCGCACCAGCCCTTCCAGCTTGAGCGCTGTATCAATCAGCTCACGCACCTGCATCTCTTTTTCGTAGGCTTCCTGCAGCGGCGGTGAATCGTCGAGCGCCTGGTTCAGCGTGATACCTATGGGCGTGGTAGGAATCATCTTGGCGATTCGATCCACGTCGTTATACGGAATGTCCATGGCGCGTCCCACGTCTTTAATGGCAGCCTTGGCGGCCATGGTGCCAAAGGTGATGATCTGGGCCACGTTCTCACGGCCATATTTACGGGTAACGTATTGAATGACCTCGCCGCGCCGGTTCATGCAGAAATCTATATCGATATCAGGCATGGAAACGCGTTCAGGATTGAGAAAGCGCTCAAACAGCAATTCATGCTGCAGCGGATCAATGTCCGTGATGCCCATGGCATAAGCCACAAGCGCGCCGGCGGCTGATCCACGGCCCGGACCAACGGGGATGGAATTCTCTCGCGCATAGCGGATGAAGTCCCAGACGATCAGGAAGTATCCGGAGAATTTCATCTGCTGGATAATGGCTATCTCGCGGGTAAGGCGCTGGTCGTAATCTGTCCGAGCTTTTTTCAGGCGGCCCGCGTCTTCGAGCAGGCCCAGACTTTCCCAGCGGCGCGCAAAGCCTTGCCGCGCTACGTGCTCAAAGTAGCTATCCAGCGTGTAACCTTCGGGCAGCGGGAATTCCGGGAAAGGATTTTTTACTTTGTTGAGCTTAAAGTTGCAGCGCTCTGCAATGGCCATGCTCTGCGCCAGCACGTCTTCGCGGCCGGAGAAGAGCTTCTTCATCTCGTCCGCGGTCTTGACGAAAAACTGGTTGCCATGAAACTTGAGCCGGTTGGTATCGTTGACGGATTTGCCCGTCTGCACGCAAACCAGCACGTCCTGAGCGTGCGCGTCATCTTCGCAGAGATAGTGGCTGTCATTGGTGGCCACCATGGGAATGCCCAACTCTTTTTCTATGCGGAAAAGGTCGGCGTGAATCTGGTGCTCTTCCGGAAGGCCCTGGTCCTGGATTTCCATGAAGAAATTGCCTTTGCCAAAAATATCCTGATAGTTGGCAGCCGCGCCGCGCGCTGCATCGTACTTCCCTGCCAGCAGGTTTTCGCAGACTTCGCCGGCCAGACAGCCGCTGAGTCCGATCAAGCCTTTTGAATGGTCCGCCAGAAATTTTTTGCTGATGCGCGGCTTGTAATAAAAGCCGTGCATGCTGGATTCAGAGGTGATCTTGATCAGGTTGCGGTAGCCTTCTTCATTCTCGGCCAACACCAGCAGGTGATTGTAGGTATCGCCTTCCGGCGGCGCGCGGTGGTCATCTTTTTTGCAGACATATAGCTCGCAGCCAATGATCGGCTTGATGCCGGCCTTGGTCGCCGCCTCAACAAACTCCACCGTGCCATAAATATTTCCGTGGTCAGTCATAGCCACGGCTTTTTGCCCGATATCAGATACGCGCTTGATCAGGCCATCGACGCCGCAGGCGCCATCCAGCAGTGAGTAATCGGTATGAAGATGGAGATGGGTAAATTCAGACATGGTGAGATTTCTTTACTCATTATAGCTATGTAAAATCCATTCTGAGGCTGTGCGTGTCTGTGGATTTCAATGCAATATTCTCCAAAAGAAACACAAAATATTTTCGCACTGTATTTTAAGGCCATCTTGTGCAGCAAATAAATTGCGAAGCTTTGGGGTATCAGGGTAAACTTCTCTAGAACATTTATCCATGGACTTCGAGATCGTCACTTCGCAGATTATTTTTATTTAGACTCGTCCGTCGAGCTTGCTGCCCTCGCAAGCGAAGAGGAACAAAAGTCAGAGCCTCAACAGAGGCGTCGTGCTGCATGCGTAGTTGGCGCAATTACCTGTTCAACCTCATTCATTGAGTGCACAATTAATGGGCTATATCAATACGCACAATCCCCGGCCCGACAAACCAAGTTTCACAAAGCTCTTGCTAGTGTATGGAGCGAAGCTTTCGAACGATTGCCTATTCTTGCGAAGTACCAATTAGCCCTCACCTTAGCACGTCAAGACATTTTTTCCACTGGCGACGAGCCGTATCAATCTACAAACGCCCTTATAGAATTACGCAATGCTATTGCCCACCCAAAAGAGATTTGGGGTAGCCATCGAAATCAACAAAGACTTGAAAGATGTTTGAACGGAAGATACAAGTTCGGCCCGCAACAGGCACACTGCAAAGAGTTCTTTCCGGATCGCTGTCTTACTGCTGATTGTGCAGTGTGGGCGGCAAAATCCGCCGCGCGATTTACCATTGATTTCAAACGTAGATTACCACCGACGGCCTATATCTTTGGCCCTACAAATAGCATCGAACATGCAATTCTGAAAAGGCTCAATCAAATCGCGCGTTAGCGCTTCTCAAATTGCTAAATGTAGAAGATAGCAGCCCTAAGCTGGAACTTGTTCATCTGTATGCCAAAAATTCCATTCTTGCTGTTACGGTTTTTCTTTCGCTAGCACAATGTCATGCCTGGCATGGCATTCTGCCAGGGGATCCATTGTGGCTAGTCCGATCAGGTCGTCTTTCTTGGCGCGAAATTCTATGGGTGGCTTGCGGACCCGGAGCGGGATACCGGTAAAGCGTGCTTTGCCTTCCGCGTTGGTATAAACACCCATGTCGAGCTTGTGAGCGCCGGCAAATCCGTAAGCCAGATGCACGTCAATACGCGCGGCGAAAACCGGCTTGCCTTCGGCGTCCGTTACGTTGAAGTCGATTGAGCAGTCGCCGGAAGCGCCGTCAGTGACAGGGACATCGCCAGAGGGCTGGGCTTGAGCAGACGGCTGCGTTTGGGCGGGCTGCTGGGGTTGCGCAGCCAATAAGAACGTGACGCTGAAGATCAAAAACGTAAGAGCGTACAAAATTACTTTTCTCATAAGTTGTTGTGATTATAGCCAAGGCCGCAGCAAACCTTGAATAGCCAGCGCGCACTCTGCTATTTCTGCGCGGCTGGCTCTGGGATTCGCGATGAGTGCCCGGCCACGAGCTGCCAGCGGTTGTCGCGCCATACAAAAACGTCAGTAAAGCGGCTGTGGTGGGTCACAAGCTTGTCTTCTTTATTCTTGTGAGCAGTGGTTACGCGGCCGGTGACTACCGCAGTAGTGCCGTATAGGCGGACTGCGGCATCGTCCACGTCATACGTGCCGTCAGTTTTGTGGCAGTCTTTTTCTCCGGCCATGTCTTGTTTCTTGTCCGTCACGCCGCCAGCGGTATCAGTAAAGATAAAATCGTCTGCTTCCACCCGATCAAAATATTTGTAATCGCAATCCAGGTTGGCGCGGCCGATCTCGCGCTCAATCTGGAGCAAATTGTTTTTGATTTCTTCCGGCGTACCGGGCGGCGTGTTGCGCCCGTGGGCAAACGAGTTACCGGCGCACGTTATCAAGGTT
>DASXZE010000133.1:0-10239 GCA_036502105.1 Candidatus Angelobacter sp.
CCCGATCACCCGATCACGGCGATCACGTGCGATCCCGGCGATTCTTGCAGCCTTCTGCCTGCGTTCTTCAGCCAGCAACCCCACCCGGCATATAGGTTTTGTTGCAAACAAAAGTGAAACCAACATTCCACCGGGCGGTGACCGCGCGGTCGAAGGCCATAATTAGCTGTTTTCGGCCTCACTTTTACGTGTCAAGATGCCGGTCACAATCTCGGTTTTCCAAAATGTCAGGCTGAGGGTCGCAAACCCCACCCGGGGTAGACACTTTTGTTGAAACTAAAGGTCAACCCTCAATTCGATAAGGCAGGCATAAGGCTGTCGAAGGCCTTTTTACCGCTTGTTTTTGGTTGTTTTGGCCAATTTCTATTTGCTAATTGCTTATTACCAAAGATCATTTACCGCAAACACCCTGAGGCGCTGCTAGCAGTATAAGGAATACTGAGCAGCGAATCAATAACGAAATTGGACATGTCCACACTCCTGTGACAAAAGCAGTCCTTTCAGCCACAAACTGGCTCAAATCATGCTCAATCCTACCCAAACTGCGCACAAACCCGCGACTCAGTTTTGTGGTGTGTGCCATTTTGATTTATTGCTCAGCTAACAAAATCGCAATGGCATGCGTAACTGCCATCATCGACCAAAAAGAAGCGCCGTTAGGCGCGGCATGAGTTAGCCCAGCATGGCCCAAGGCGCGCAACGCGCGCTGCAGGGGTAAATGCTGGGTAAGCAAAAAGGAAAAAGTCCCTTCCGCTCTGCCGAAGGCTCATGCGCAGTGAAGCGGAGCACAGATAAATAAGAGAATCAACCAATAGGTTTTACCTTCTCGTTCTCTTCCAGCCACGCCACAGATTTCTTGAAATAGCTTCGTAGATTCGTAGACAGGTACTTTGTCCATTTTGGCGCGCGCTCATCGCGTTCATGGGCAAACCGTGCCAGGGCATAGCCAAAAACTTCTTCCGGAAGATAGCCCTGCTGCTTCATTGACCAGCCTATCTTGCGGTTGTCCTGCCATTGCTTGAACCGCACCGCGCAATTTGCGTTAAAGATGCCCATGCCAAGAAACACCGTAGTCAGATCGGTCAGGGGTTCCATGTCTTTAATGGAGCGTTCCATCAACTTGCCGCCGAGCAGGATCACATGGCTGAGTTCATGGGCGATGGTTGCTGCCAACGCCATTGGATCTTCAAGCTGAGAGTGTTTAAGTGCGACCACAATTTTTTTGGATTCGTCTTCTGGATGAAAATATAGACCGGCAGCGCCGCCTTCTTTGTCGCCTCCCCAATACGGCATAATCGACTTCAGCTCTTTGATTTCATCGGGAAAAACTTCCAGATTGATCTGACCCGGGTGAACCTGCATGTAGCCGCAGATGCGGAGAAACATCTTCTCGGCAGCGGCTTCGCTTTTGTCATACAGGTCAGGGAAGTGTTCTGCATCGGGGAGAACAATTTCGGTTTGTAGCATTCGATTACGGCCCAGCAGGCGTGAAAGACGCATGAAACCTTCGTCTACCCATTGGCGGTCTTGCTCTGAGATTGGGAGTTTGGGCGTGAGGCCGAACATAAAAGCAGCATTATAGCGCCGTCATGGTGCGTCATCAGAGAAAGTAAATTTCACCACTGATTACACGGATAACACTGATCAGAAAGATGGCGTTACAGTTTCGTCAAGTTGTCGAAGCTTTATTTGCGAGGCGCGTTTTCCTGGCGCTGCTCCATGCCACAGCCAGCAACACCATTCCCGCAAACACCGTAAGCAGTGCAGCGACCTGCGCATTACTCATCCCCAGAAAGATCCGGGGATTGATGCGGATAAACTCCACCAGAAAACGCTCAATTCCAAAAAGAACCAGGAACTCGCCAACGATGACTCCGGGCGGCAGCGGCTTGATACGCGAACCCAGATGCCAGACATACCAGCCGATCAGCACGCAGGCGATGAACTCATAAATCGGCGTGGGATGGACGGCGCAGGTCGCGGGCCATCCATGCGGGTGCAGCGCGTCAACGGCCTGTCCGCAGGTTTGCGTTGTGGGAACCAGGCCGTCAGGAAAGGCCATGCCCCACGGAAGGTTCGTTGGCTTGCCGTAGTCGCCGTCACCGGAGATGAGGCAGCCGATGCGTCCCACGGCATAACCGATGGCCGCCGCGGGGCTGCAAAGGTCGAGCATGGTGAGCATGTTGATGCGATTTTGCCGCGCAATCACCAGCAGCGCAGCAATGCCGGCGACGAAGCCTCCGAACCAGGCAAAGCCGCCGCGCAGCCATACAAAGAATGCGCCAAAGCTCTTGAGTGTATCCAGGGTGAGCCGGTCAGCAGGTGTATCCACGATGTGCCAGATTTTTGCGCCAATGATTCCGGCAAACGCCACCACGGCCACAATGGTATAAGGATCAAGCTTCATCAGCTTGCGGCTCTTGTCTTCTGCGAGCCACGCGAGATCGGCAGGCGTGAACCCCAGCTTGCGCCGCACGATCTCCGCTTCAAGCGCGAAGTAAGAAGCGGCAAAGGCCATGACCATCAGCAGGCCGAATGTAGGTATTTCCAGCGGGCCAAGATGAATATAAGGAAGCAGTGCGTTCTCCCGAGAGTACAAGCGCTAATGCTTAACGGTAAGCATGGTACGCACTCAGTATAAATGGTGAGGAGGAAAGAGAGTGGATGCGAGGGAGTGATGTGCTGATTTAGCTCCCTCGAATTGAACGTCATCCTGAAGGGCGTAGCGAACACGCGCATTCATCAGCGGGTTCGTAGCCCTGAAGGACCTTGTGCTCGCAGTCACTGCTGAAGCTCGTGAGCCAGGCCAGATTTTCCTCTGCGACCTTCGCGTCCTCTGCGGTAAAAGCTAATTCTTAATGCGCAGCAACAGCAGTAGCCGCAGGATGCGTGATGGTCACATCGCGAATTTCAGCAGTGGCGCGGACGGCCAGTCGCGCGGGCAGGATCAGCAGGCGTGGCAGCGAGCCATCTTTCAGACGATAACGTTTCATCTCCGCCATGGATTTTATGCCGAGCCGCTCCGCGATGATGGTGTGCGAAGGAATGTCTTTGAACTCAAACAGCGTGGCCGGACGAAATGTCTGGTGCTTGGCCATGAGCAGGTCGCGTTCGCTGCGCAGGTCAGGGCGCAGAGCGGGATCAAGAATGAGGCACCAGAAAACGTCCCAGTCGC
Organism: Candidatus Angelobacter sp.; assembly: GCA_036502105.1. Classification (GTDB taxonomy): domain Bacteria; phylum Acidobacteriota; class Terriglobia; order Terriglobales; family Acidobacteriaceae; genus Angelobacter. Next base: position 3,176 of record DASXZE010000133.1, read on the forward strand.
GTGCCTTGCCGTCAACAGTGTATTTGTTGATGACCAGGTTGTGGTCATAGTCGGCCTTGCCCGGCGTGCGATATTGCGGGCCCGGCATCACCACATAAAGATTCAGGCGCTTGTCAGCGGGCTTGTCATCGCCCAGGCGCTCGCCCAGGTTCCATGGTCCCACGGCCGCAAGCTTGCGCGTGCCGGCACGTTCAGGAGAGAAGACCAGGTCGTCGCCATCGTGATACACGGAGAACGGCTTGACCACTTCCTTCATGGAAGCTGTAGCGCCAAAACCCATGGCGAAAATCGCCAGGGCAGAGGCGGCGCGGATGTGGCGTTTAAGCATTCCGCAAAATTATGTCAAGGAGCGGGCCGCGGAGCAAGGAAGTTCGGCGGCCGCGGAGATGCTAAAGTGTGCGGACGTGCGTAACGTACTCAATGGATTCTCGGCGTGGCCGCAAGCGCTGAAGCGGCTTCCTGCATCAAAATATGTGGCATCAAGGCAGTTGGTTAAAACAATGTATTGCGCAGAGTGGGTATTGGCGTAGAATTTTTGCAAGAGCGTTCTGCGAGGCAAGCAAAGGATTTTTTTTCATGGCGACGAATCCTGTTACACACAATCAGGAACAGGGCCAGTTTGAGATTGGCGCAGGCAAAGATAAATCCATCCTGCAATACACACGCACGCCGCACACTATCAGCCTGAACCACACAGAAGTGCCGGAGCCGCTGCGCAAACGCGGCATTGGCACGCAGTTGATCCGCGCTGCGCTGGCGTATGCCAGCTTCAATCAACTCAAGGTGATTCCCGTTTGTCCGGCAGTGAAGAAATATCTGGCGAAAAATCCCGAAGCTGCTGGCTGAGGTTGGCGCGTCAGGACGAGCGCGGCGCAGACGGCGTGGTGACGCCGGCAAACACGCGATGCAGCGCTTTCGCCAGTTCTTCAATCGTGTCAGGTTTCAGAATCACCTCCCGCACGCCGATTTGCCGCGCTTCCAGTTCGTCTTCAGGCCGAATGTAGCCAGAAGTCATTACCACGGGAACATCTGGCCGTATAGCAAGAATGGCCCGCGCCAGTTCCGCGCCGGACATTCCGGGCATGGAAAGATCGGTAATCACGGCGGCAAACTGCGCGGGATTTTCACGGAAAGCCTGCACTGCCTCCGCGGGATTTGTGTGCCCTGTAACGCGATAACCAAGGCGGCTTAAGCTGCGCGAGGCCAGCATGACGAGTGCGTCCTCGTCGTCAACATATAAAAGATGTTCGCCATGGCCGCGCGGCGGTGCAACGGGGATGATTGGTTTGCTCGCAGGCGCAGCAGTTGCGGGAAAATACAGATGAAAGATTGTGCCTTTGCCCAATTCGCTGTAAACAGCAATGGAGCCATCATGGTCTTTCATGATGCCGTGCACCACAGAGAGACCAAGGCCAGTGCCTTGTCCGGGCGGCTGCGTGGTAAAGAAAGGATCAAAGATGCGCTCCGCCGTGGCTGTATCCATGCCGCAGCCATTGTCACTCACAGAGATGCGCACATATTCCCCTTCGCGCAGCCGGGCAACGCTCATGGCAAATTCTTGCGTCACGTTGAATGGTTTAGCATTCACTTCAAGCAGGCCAGGTTGTTCTCCCATGGCGCGCGCGGCATTGGTGCACAGGTTCATGATGACCTGGTGCAACTGCGTGGAATCGCCCATGATCGCAGGAAGGTCCACGGCAAAATGGGCGCGGATATCAATGCGCGTGGGCAACGTGGCGCGGAGCAACGCCAGCGCTTCTTCCACCACGGCTCGCACGTCAATGCGTTTGCGATCCGGTGTCTGGCGCCGGCTGAAAGCCAGAATCTGCCGCACCAGGCTGCTGGCGCGCGCGCCGGCTTTGGCAATCTCGCTCAAGCTTTGCTGTGCCGGATGGTCGGCTGGCACTTCCTCTATTGCAAGGCTGGCGTTACCGCCAATGGCCAGCAGGATATTGTTGAAGTCGTGGGCAATGCCGCCGGCGAGCGTCCCCAGCGACTCCATTTTTTGCGATTGCAGAAGCTGCTCTTCCATCTTCTTGCGGTCAGTGATGTCCACGCAGATGCCAGTCATACGAAACGCATGGCCTTGTGCATCGCGTTCAACTCGGCCGCGGGAAGTGATCCAGACCATGCTTTTGTCCGGGTGAAACAGGCGATATTCAGAATCGTAGTTGGTGCCGGCCTGCAAAATACTTTCAATCTCCGCCTGCACGCGCTCACGGTCCTGCGGATGCACCCAGGCAAGAAAAGGATCCAGCGATCCGTCAGCCATTTCTGCCGCGGAGCGTCCGAAGACAGCCGTCAGGGCATCATCCCAATCAATTTTATTTTTGCCGATGTCCCAGACCCACGTGCCCATGCGTCCGCCTTCAAGTGCGGAGAGCAATCGCGCCTGCGCCAGTTGCACAGCATCTTCCGCGCGCTTGCGGCCTGTGATATCAGTGCTGGTTTCCAGAATGCGCCAGGGCTGTCCATTGCTGTGGCGCTCCAGCGTCCACACGCTGGCTACGGCAATCTGGCTGCCATCGCGTTTGCTGTGCGTCAGCTCTCCTTCCCATTCGCCGGCGCTCAGCAATTTTTCATGGATCGCCTGCAGCGGCTCTGGAAATTGCGTCTTGAGCAGGTCATGCGAAATCCGCCCCAGAGATTCTTCCAGAGTAAAGCCATAAAGCTTTTCCGCGCCGCGATTCCAGAGCACAATGCGGTCGTCCATGTCGCGCACCAGGACCTGTGTCAGGTCCAGCACGCTGGCTTGCTCGCGCAAAGCGCGGTCCGAGCGGACGCGCTCTGTCACGTCGCGCACAATGGCGGTGAAAAATCTGTTGCCATCAATCTCAACCTGCGAGATGGAAGCTTCAATCGGAAATTCTTTTCCGTCTTTGTGCAGGCCGCTTAAGGCGCCCAGCGTTCCCATGGCGCGGCTGGTGGTCCCGGTCTTGCCAAAATTTTTTATGTGATCGCCATGGCCAGAGCGAAATCTCTGCGGTATAAGCCGTTCCAGCGGAAGCCCAACCACTTCCTCCGCGTGATAACCAAACATTTTTTCCGCCGAGCGATTGAACATGAGCACATGCTGCTGCTGGTCCACGGTGATCACGGCATCCATGGCGGAATCGATAATGCCCTTGAGTTGTGCCTGGCTCTGGCTAAGCCGTTCTTCCGCCTGTTTTTGCTGTGTAATATCGCGCACCACCTCAGATGCGCCAACCACGCGGCCTTCACGGTCATGGACCGGAGAGATGGTAAGCGAGACGTGGATCAGCACTTTGTCTTTGCGCCGCCGTACCGTGGTGAAACGCTCAATGGGAAATCCCTTGCGGAGTTCAGTCAGGATATGTGGCATTTCTTCTGCGTGAGTTGCCGGCACTACAATGCTGATATTCCTGCCCAGCACTTCTTCCGCTTTGTATCCGTAGATCCGTTCCGCTCCGCGGTTCCAGCTGGTAATTGTGCCGTCCAGCGTTTTGCCGACAATCGCATCGGAAGAAGAATCGACAATGGCAGCCAGTTCCTCATCGCGGTCCTCCGCACGGCGGCGCGCCAGGTCAGCGCTGTTCATCCATGAGGCGCAAAACCATACCACGGAAGCCAGTACGACCACATAGCCACTGGTGAAAATGGCTGATCCAAAAGCCGGATGATAAAGCCCTGCGTGTTCTCCGCGCAGCCTGAGCCATCCTATGATCACGGGCGAGAGAAGAAGAAATGGCAGCAGCCGGCGCGCCATTAATCCGCCAAGACGGTCACTGGTAAGCACCGCCATCAAGCCGCTGTCAGGCCGGGCGGACAATATTCCCAAGCCTAATAACATGAAGACGACTGCTGTATGAATAGCCACTGCGGAATATCCCGCTACGCCAAAGAGCAGTTTTACACCATACAGGTAGCCCAGCGATGAAATGAATCCAACCAGCACCACTGCCAGCGCCAGCCACTGAGCAGGCCGATGCCTGCCTGGTGTTTCCCGATCCAGCAGAAGCAGCGTAATACCAAGCAGCACAAACGCCATGGCCGTGGCGGCCGCCATTAAACCGGGGCGTGGCACCTGGGTGGCCAGAAGTGTTTGGTGAAAAAGAAGTTCGTCAATGCCCGCGTTCCAGCCAAATATCCGTTCACCATACGTGATTGCGCCCACAATAATAATGACCGCGGCAAAGAACCGCGCCGCCCATTTTTCAGCCACGTTAAGCGCTGTAGGATTTGCAACCGGTGCGCGCAGCAGCCAAAGAGCAATGCCGGCCAGAATGAAGCACGCGGAGGTATTTGGCTTCATGGTGACCAGGCCCGGGACAATGCTGGTGAGAATCACAATGTGGAGCCACCAGCCCACCATGACCACAAGGCTGCCAAGAACGGCAATAGAAGCGCACGCCGCAGTCAGCAGCTGGTAGGTGCGGGCTTGAGTGAATTCTGCCATCTTACCCATTTGCGCTAACGCCCCTGGGTGAAAGCCCATCCAGCGTGAAATAAAAAGTAGCGCCCTGATTCAGCGCCGACTCGGCCCAGATGATGCCGCCATGTTTGCCGATAATACGTTTTGCAATCGCCAGTCCGGCGCCGTGGCCTTCAAAGTCCTGCTGGGAGTGCAGCCGCTGGAAAATAGTGAAGAGCTTGTCAGCATACTTCATGTCAAAGCCAATGCCGTTATCGCGGACAAAAACCGTTGTCCCGCCATTCTCGTGGATTGCGCCAGTTTCAATCAGGGCATTTTCGCGGCGTCGCGTGAACTTTACCGCATTGGAGAGCAGGTTGACAAAAAGCTGCTTCATCAGCGCGGCATCGCATTCCGTCTGGGGAAGGTGCCCATTGCGCCACTCGATTTTGCGGTCGGGAAATTCCAGGGTCAGGTCGCTCTCCACGTCCTGTACCAGGGCGTCCAGCGCCACTTGCTGCCGTGAGAGTTCTTGCCGCCCAATGCGTGACAGCCTGGATAGTTCGTCCATCAGGGCGCTCATTCTGCGGGCGCCCTCCTCAATATTTTTGAAATGGCGATAGCACTCCGGGTCTAACGTGTCGCCATAATCTTCCATGATAATTTTTGCGTAGCCGTTGATGTGGCGCAGCGGGGCGCGCACGTCATGAGAAATCGAGTAGTTAAAGTTCTCCAGCTCTTTTCTGGCGTCGCGCAGCTCCGCGGTTCGCTGCTCCAGCAGCCGCTCCAGTTGTGCCAGCCGCGGATCATATGTCTCAACAGAATTAGACATTGCGTTCTCGCTTTTCTTGCGAAGGATGTTGTCTGGAAAATGTATAAGCCGCAATTCTGATAGTTCCGGAATTGACCACGAAAGAGGAGGCCTGAGAGATCAACACTTGGATTCCGCCTTGTTGGCACGATTATAGGATGCGGCATTCGGGTTTGTGTCGCCCACAGCTGTAATTAAGAAAAGTTTTAGGAGACGCCTGATTGTTTGTTAGAAAACAACAAGTCAGTAGCACCACAACCCTGCATCGCTACTCAAAAAAATGGCCGGACTTTAACAGCCCGGCCCGCCCATTGGGCGATCAAATTTTAGGAGAAAAGTTGTAAGGTGCCTAATGTTCAGTAAAAACCTCCTTTGTCCGCTCCCTGCCCGTCAGCAGGTGAAGCGAAACTGCTATTTGGTTGGTTTGTTCAAACGCTCTAACTAACTTCGATCCATTGCGCTTGCGCAAAAGTCAGGCCGGGTGCTTTACTGCTTCCGCGGATACTCGCGCAATCGTTGTAATCAGTGCTTGTCAGTTTTACTGGCCTGCGCCGCCGGTTTCTCTGCAACAGGCGGCAGCTTCACGCTGTGTGAAGGTTGCATGCGGCGCTTGCCGGTGCCGGGCGCTGGTGTCTTTCCTTCAACCGGCAACGCGCGCGGTGTGGAGGGTGGTGCAAAATATTGATTGTTAAACTCTGTCTTCACTGCATGCAACGTTCCTTTCACAGCCAATTCCATTTTCTGCTGATATAGCTCGCGGACAATTTCGCCTTTCATCTGATCGAGCGAGGCCGTTGGCTTGTCAATGAGCCGGTACACCACGTATCCGCCTGATTCACTTTCTACATGACTGACTTCGCCAGGCTTCAACGCAAAAATTTCATTTCCCACTTCCGCCGGGAAAGTGGCGCGGCGGCGCAGTCCGGTTTCCGGGACCATGCTGGGTGGAGTGATGCCAAGCTTCAGGAACGCATCATTTTGCAGCCGGTCAAAAGGCTCGCCAGCGGCGGCGCGCTCGCGGATTTCCGCCGCCACCACTGCCGCTTTCTTCTGGAACTCACCGGTTACATCTTTGGGCCACCGGGGATGGAATTTCGGAATCATCAGCCGTTCAGCGCGAACAGACTCATACCGCGCAATATTGTCCTGATAATATTTTTCAATTTCTTCTTTGGATGGATTGCGATATTTCTCTTCCATCTTGCGGCGGTAGGCTTCAGCCAGCGTGCGTACCCGAACGATGCGCAGCAATTCTTCGATCCGCGGATCTTTTTCCATGCCAGCCTTCTCGGCGGCGTCAGCCAGAATCAGGTTCTGCACATAGTCATCCGCAACGTTGCGGACCGCAGCTGGAGAAAATACCTGTCCTCCCAGGCTCACTGCGGAAAGCACGTCTTCAAACTGGTCCTTTGTCACCGTGGTAGCGCAAGCTGGCTGGTCCTTTGCTCCCCCGGCGGGACACAAGCCATTCATCTTGATTACCGCAACATCGCCGCCAAGTTCACTGGCCACATTCCTGGCCTGAATGATGACCGCCGGCGGCGCGGCAACAGCAGAGGTCGCGTGCTGTGAAGCCCGTGGTTGATGAGGATCAGAGGCGCCCGGAAGGATGCCTCTCCTCTGTGCGTGGCCCATGGTGACAAGACATAGAACAACAATTGGAATAATCCGGCTCATCTTAAAATTACCTCGTACTTCCTTCCGTCATTACGTTTGATTTTTTTCTCCGGGAGAGGCTGACGCTCTCTAACCCACCAGCCTCTTCCGTTTGAGAACAAAATGCTTTCTTTACGGGCCTACGCTATAGACGTGTCCCTGATTTGGTGTTGCGGTTGTTCCTGCGGCGTTGACGCTGGGATCATCGGCAACATACAGAATTCC
>DASXZE010000134.1:0-10695 GCA_036502105.1 Candidatus Angelobacter sp.
CCCACCCCGTCATTTCCCACTCCTTATTGCAAACAAAGGCACTTCTTTAAATCGGCCCTTGCACCGACCCTGCATGGCCCTTGGACGGCCCAGGCGCGGCCCCTGCACGGCCCAAGGTCGGCCCAAGGTCGGCCCTTGCCCAAGCTCATTCAGCAGAGGGTCGCAATGAGCTGTTCGGACGAGCTGTTCGATGATCTGTTCAATGGGTTATTTCCAATCATTCCATGATCCTCAAGCATTTACGGTTGCTTGAGTATAAGGAGAGTGAATGAGTGAATCAATAGCGAATATGTACATCTATAACTGTGTCCTTTCGCACACTTTGGCTCTTAGCTGATTCTCCCTGATCTGCCCATTGCGCAAACATTTTCATCTTATGTAAGCCCAGATTGGCTTTATAAAATTATGCTAATGTCCGGCATAGAGCATTTTTATGTTCTAGAATTTGCCTTGTCTAACCGTTCGTTTCTTGTAGATGCTTAAGGCTGGGGTTAGATCTGAAAAGAGTCCCTTAAGATTATTTTTTTCCCCGATGTCCAAGAAAAGCGTGTTCTAGAAAAGCGTATCAAGAAAAGAAGGTAGATTGCGATGTCGATACTTCTCGCGGATGACGATCTCCACCTGGCAACATTCCTATCCAAATCCCTCGAATCAGAAGGCTACTCCGTCCACACCGCGCTCAATGAAGATAGCGTAATGTCAGAGCTGCGGCGGCAGAACTATAAGCTTATTATTCTGGACCTGAATTTCGGCCAGACCGATGGCCTCAAGCTGCTGGAGCGTCTCCGCGCCGATGGCCTGGAAACCCCCGTGATGGTGCTGAGCGCGCGCAACCGCGTCTCTGACCGCATCCAGTCGCTGAACCTTGGCGCCGACGATTACATCACCAAGCCTTTCTCCTTCCAGGAACTCGCGGCGCGTGCCAACGCTTTGCTGCGCCGCAAAGCCGACCCGTCACTCAGTGTGCTGCGCGTGGAAAATCTTGAGCTCGATCCCTCCTCCCGCAAAGTCCATCGCGATAAACGCGAGATCAAGCTCAGCCCCAAAGAATTTGATCTGTTGTTCTTGCTCATGCGCCACGCCGGAGAGACCGTGAGCCGCCAGGACCTGCTGCGCGAATCCTGGGGCCTGCAGCCAGAAACAGACAGCAACCTGGTCGATGTCTATGTGAACTATCTGCGCAAAAAAGTTGACTTCCCTGACGAAGCCAAGCTGATCTATACCGTCCGCGGCTCCGGCTACCGCATTGGCCGCCCCGCTCCCTCCCCAGGCGAAGATCCGCTGGCCGGCACGCATTCTGATTCAGTGCATACAGAGCTGCACCACAGTCACCAACCCGGCGCCATCACCGGCATGGGAGAAGTCATCAGCGTGCCGCAAACGCCTCTGCGCGCCCTGATTCACTCTCTGGCGCATGACTTGGCTCAGCCGCTCACCAGTGTGCGCTGCTTCCTGGAAGTGATGGGCATGCATCCCGGAACGCCGCCGGTTCCCGCTGATCTAAAGACGATTGAGCAGCAAGCCGACCGCGCCATTTCACTCACCAAAAGCATCTCTGCCATGGTGCGTGAAGTCCCCATCCCCAGCGGCCCCTGGACAATGCTCGACGGCCTGCTGAATGACATCTTCAATGATTTTATCGTGCTGCTGCACTCCGGTTTGCTCACGCTGGAGCGCCAGTGGGACCCAACCATTCAGGTCACCAGCAGCCCAGTGCTGCGCCAGCTTCTGGTTTTGTTCATCAGCAAATTGATTGGACGGAACACGCGTCCGCTGGTCCTCACCGTCTCAGCGCAAATAAAAGATGGGCGCTGCGTTCTGGCCTTCAACTGGAAAGCCAATGACGACTCTCCAACTCCCGTAACCGACGCGAAGAATATCATCGCCAAGGAACTCAATCACATTCAGGAACTGGTCTATTCCATCGGCGGCGAGCTTTCGCTCTCAGATGGTAATCCGGAAATTCTCTTGAAGCTGCCGGCAGCGCCGCAAGGCAGCAGACACGATCTCGTCCACTAAAAGCTATTACTGCTATCCGTCATCCATCTAGCGGGGACAAAACCGGTGCAGCTACACACAGCGCCGGTTTTGTTTTGCGCGCGTTACTCTCCCATCACCGCCACCACCACGCGCTTCGATCGCTGTCCATCAAACTCCGCGTAGAAAACCCGCTGCCAGGTTCCCAGCAGCAGCTTGCCATTCGTCACCGGCAACATCACCTGATGATGTATCAGCAGCGCCTTCAAATGTGAGTCGCCGTTGTCTTCGCCCGTTTCATGATGCAGATACGCTTCGTTGAACGGCGCCAGCTGCTCCAGCCATTTGTCTATGTCCTGGATCAAACCGCGTTCGTCGTCATTCACATAAACTCCGGCGGTAATATGCATGGCGGAAACCAGCACCATGCCGTTGCTCACACCGCTGGCCTGCAAAATCTTTTCCACCTGCGGCGTAATGTGTATGTATTCGCGATGCTTCTTGGTATTGAACGTGAGATAGTCCGTATGAAATTTCATTGCGCCCGTCCTCTGTGCCGTTTCTTCAGAAGTCTACTAGAAAGCAACAGATAACCTGAGTAACGTCTTCCCGCCGCTGCGCCGCTGGCAGCGCTTCGGAGTTTCATAAAGAAGTGATAGATTTGAGTGGCAATGTCTGCTCCTAACTCAAGGTTTGTCCGCGCCTGCCGCTGTGAACCCGTTGACGTGACGCCCATCTGGCTCATGCGACAGGCGGGCCGCTACATGGCTGAATACCGCGCCGTGCGCAAGAACCATTCTATCCTCGATATCTGCAAGACCCCGGAAATCGCGGCTGAGGTCACCATCACCGCCGCTGAAAAGCTCGGCGTGGACGCAGCCATCATTTTTGCTGACCTGCTGTTGCCCCTGGAAGTCATGGGCATGCCGTTTCGCTTTGAGGCTGGTGAAGGCCCCGTAATTGAGCAGCCGCTGCGTACTCCCAAACACATTGATGCACTCGTGACCAATCGCGCCGCCGAGCTGGGTTATGTTTCTGAGTCAGTCCGCCGCGTGGTGAAACATTTTGGCGATAAGTTGCCGGTCATTGGATTTTGCGGTGCACCGTTCACGCTGGCCAGTTACATGATTGAAGGCGGCGGCTCGCGCAACTACATACACACCAAGAAAATGATGTACTCCGAACCGGCTGCCTGGCAGATGCTGATGCGCAAGCTGGTAGAAGTACTTTCCGCGTATGCCGCAGAGCAGGTAACCGCCGGTGCTGACGCGCTGCAAATTTTTGATAGCTGGGTCGGCTGTCTGAGCGTTGAAGATTATCGTCAGTACGTTCTGCCCTTTGCGACAGACCTTGTGCAGCGCCTCAAGAAGACCGGCGTGCCCATCATTTATTTCGGAACAGATACGGCCACCATGCTGCCTGCCATGAAAGAAACCGGCGCGCAGGTCATGGGCGTGGATTGGCGCTTCCCGCTCGACGAGGCCTGGGCTAGCTTAAAATTTGAAGGAGCCGTGCAGGGCAATCTTGATCCCGTGCTGCTCTTTGCCAGCCAGAAAGAATTGCGCCTGCGGACTGAAGCCATCCTGCGCCAGGCCGCCGGCCGTCCCGGACACATCTTTAATTTGGGCCATGGAATCCTGCCGGAAACGCCCGTGGAAAATGTGCAAGCGCTCGTGCATTTTGTACGCGAGCTGAGCGCCGAGCTTTCCGCCAGGGCCGGCCGATGATCCCACGCTCTCTGCCATGAAACGCATTGCCATTATCGGCGGCGGCATAGCCGGACTCAGCGCAGCTTTCTACCTGGAAAAGGCGCGGCGCGGCGGCGCAGATATCCAGTGGACTCTGTTTGAAAAATCCAGCCGCCTCGGCGGCGTCCTTGAGACAGAGCAGCGTGATGGCTTTGTCCTTGAAGCCGGCGCAGATTCTTTCCTCACCGCCAAGCCTGACGCAACGCGTCTGTGCCAGGAGTTAGGCATTGGCAGCGAAATCATTTCTTCCAACGACGCCACCCGCAAAACGTACATTCTGGTAGAAGGAAAACTGGTACCCATCCCGCAAGGCCTGGAATTCATGGTACCCACGCGCGTGTGGCCCATGGCCACAACGCCGCTCTTTTCTTTCTCCACCAAATTGCGGATGGCCGCGGAATTATTTTCTGCCCCGCCGAAACATGAGAAAGATGAATCCGTAGGTGACTTCGTCCGTCGCCATTTTGGCCAGGAGATGGTCGATCGCGTGGCCGAGCCGCTGCTGTCCGGAGTCTATGGCGGAAATGTTGAAGCCCTGAGCGTTCAGGCCGTGCTGCCACGCTTTGCCGAAATGGAACGCGAACACGGCAGTCTGGTGCGCGCCACGCTGCGCGCCAAAGCCCAGAATCCCAAGGTCCAAAATAAAGATAAAACTAAAGTCGCCAAACCGCAGCCACTGTTCAGCTCAATGAAAAACGGCATGCAGCAGATTATCGACGCCCTGGCAGCAGCGCTGCCGCAATCGTCCATACGTTTGCAGCAACAGGATATTTCCGTAAGGCAGATTAACGATGACTGGCAGGTGGAAAGCTCCGGCGTCAAAGAAAGATTTCAGGCCGTTCTGCTAGCTGTCCCTGCGCCTTCAGGGGCCGCGATGTTGCGGCAGTTTCATCCTGCATTAGTTGAAGGCTTGAGCAGAATTCAATACACCTCGTCTGCGGCAGTTGCTCTGGCTTATGACCACGTGGTTGACCTGCCTCCCGGACACGGCTTTCTCGTCCCGCGATCAGAGCGTCGCAAACTCATGGCATGCACCTTTGTGCACCGGAAATTTGGTCATCGCGCGCCGCAAGGCAAGAGCCTGCTGCGCTGCTTCTTTTCCAGCTCGCGCATCCCTGATCTGCTCACATATAGTGACGAATCGCTGCAGCAGATTGCCCGGCAGGAACTTGAAAGTATTCTGGGCATGAAGGCCGAGCCCATCTTCGCCCGCACTTTTCGATGGGACCGCGCCATGGCGCAATATGAAACCGGGCACCTGGAGCGCGTGTCCGAGATGGAAAAAATTATCGCCGCCATGCCGGGTTTCCATATCATCGGCAATTCGTTTTATGGGATCGGCGTGCCGGACTGCATCAAGTCAGCGCGGCTGGCCGCAGAGCAGATTACTTCTTCCGTTTCGCAGCCCGCGGCAGTTTAATTTGGAGCTTAGTTTTGGCGTTGGCCTTGGCTTTAGTTTTGGCCTTTTTCGGCGGAGCTTTTACGGTAATAGTCGCGCCGAGCTCAGCCTGCGTCTTCTTCGGCAGCTTTTCCAGAACCAGCTTGTATGACTCACGAATCAGCTCTTTAAATTCCGGCTGGCGCATGGCGTCCATTTCTATGATGGCTACCCAGTGATTACGTGCCATGTATGGCGCAGGAATAATGCCTTCAATCTCCACCAGCTCCGCGAATTTTTCTGGAGTGCACTTGAAGGCGATCTTGGTCGGGACCAGCTGCGGCTCCATATTGGCGATGCAGAACATTTTTCCCGCAATGCGGAAAAGCAGATCATGCTCCCACTGCACGTCTTCAGTAGCGTGTGGAAGTGAAAGACAAAACGCGCGCACCCAGTCAATGTAGGAAGCCATGGCAAAATACTAGCCGCTTACAGATGTACGGGCAATTGCCGGTGATGAGATGATTCGGCGCTTAACCGCGCAGACTGAGCAAAGCCCGTGCGATCTCCGAATCCTCTGTGTCGAAGACGGTTCGCAGATCAAACAATACGCGACCGTCTTCCACGCGCGCCACAATCGGCGGATGGTGATGGCGCAACCGCGTGGCCAGTTCGTCCGCGCTGAGAGATTCTGCCGTGATAGCCAGCAGAAATGTCGGCAGCGAAGAGGTAGGCGCAGAGCCGCCGCCCACCAGAGATTCGCCCGCGATGATTTCCGTTTGCAAATGTGCGGCTGCACCAAGCTGTGTTTGCAGTGCTTCCGCACGCACCCGAATATCGGCGGCAGGCAGGCGCATCATGCGGGCAAAAGGAATCGCGTCATGGTTCTGCCGGACATACTCCATCAGCGTCCCCTCCAGCGCCGCGTAGGTCAGCTTGTCCACGCGCAACGCACGGAAAAGCGGATTCGACCGCAAACGCTTGATCAGCTCGGCGCGTCCGCTGAGCAGGCCGGCCTGCGGGCCGCCCAGCATCTTGTCTCCGCTGTAAGTAATCAGGTCAACTCCGGCGCGCAGGCTCTCCATCACGCCACTCTCGTTGATGCCCAGCGCGCGCAACGGGAGCAGTGCGCCGCCGCCCAGGTCTTCCATCACCGGAATGTTGTGCTTGCGTCCCAGCGCAGCCAGCTCTTCGAGCGATGGCTGCTCGGTAAATCCAATAATGGCAAAGTTCGACCGATGCACCCGCAGCAGCAGTCGCGTCTTTTCGGTGATAGCGTTTTCGTAATCGCTCAACCGCGTGCGATTGGTGGTGCCGACCTCGCACAGGACAGCGCCAGATTTAGCCATCACGTCCGGCACACGGAACGATCCGCCAATCTCCACCAGCTCGCCGCGCGAAACGATGACCTCGCCGCCTTCAGCCAGCGTGTTCAGCGCCAGCATCACCGCAGCTGCGCAATTATTCACTGCGACGGTACGAATGCCGCTCACGCCTTCCTGATTTAGCAGCCGCGAGAACAGCCGCTCCACATGAATGTCGCGTTTGCCACGCTCGCCCGCGGCAATATCAAATTCAAGATTAGAGTAGCGGCCCGCAACTTCATTAATCCGCTTAAGCGCAGCCTCAGCCAGCGGCGCACGGCCCAGATTCGTGTGCAGTACAACGCCCGTGGCATTGATGACCGGCTTGAGCGAAAACTCCATGGCGCGGCTCAAATGCCGGGAGACCGCATGCGGTAAATTCGATACCGCCAGTTCCACCGCTGCCTGATTGCCCAGTGTGCCAGCGCTGATCTCTTCGCGCAGCTTCGCCAGCACCGCGCGAACGGACTCAGTCAGCGCGGGCTGCCCTTCGCGCGCCAGCATCTCTGCCAGCGCCGGATGCTTCAGCAGTTCATCCACGGCGGGAAGCAGGCGGTAGAGATCGGATTTGTTGGCTGTGGTTGGCATTTTCCTTTATCCCGAAGCGAAGCGAGGGGTCCCTACAATCTTTGAAACACTATTTTCTCAAATGGCCAATCAATCTAGAAATGTAAATATTCGCGGAGAAGACGGTTTGCCAATGCCTTAAGAGCTTTTTGGCGATAGGGATCCCTCACTTCGTTCGGGATTAAAACAAAAAACAAAACTACCCCACCTCAACCAACCCATACCGCCTCTGCCAGTGGTTTTTCAAATGCTCCATCACCCGCTTGCGATCTTCCAATGTAATCTCCGGATCTTCCTCTTTCACCAGCTTCGCGGCTTCTACTTTGGCCAGCTCCAGCAGCTTGCGGTCACGCAGCAGGTTGGCGACGCGCAATCCGGGCATGCCCGCCTGCCGTGTGCCAAAAAACTCTCCGGGACCACGCAGTTCCAGATCAAGTTCAGCGATCTCAAATCCATCCTGCGTGCGCACCATTTCATTCAGCCGGCGCTCGCCTTCGGGTGACACTTTACCTCCGGTCATTAGCACGCAATAAGATTTCGCCGCGCCACGGCCAATGCGTCCGCGGAGCTGGTGCAGCTGTGATAACCCAAAGCGCTCGGCGTGTTCCACCACCATCACGGTTGCGTTGGGCACATCCACGCCTACTTCAATCACTGTAGTCGCCACCAGCACGTCAATCTCGCCGTTCTTGAAGCGGCGCATGGCGGCTTCTTTTTCTTCCGGGTTCAACCGTCCATGCAGCAGCCCCACGCGCAGATCGGGGAAAATCTTTTTCCGCATCTCGTCATACATGTGAAGCGCGGCTTTGAGTCCGGTCTTTGACCGCGCGCCCACCGGCTCGGCGGCAAATTCCATCTCCTGCTGCTCCGCCGGAGCGCCTTCAATCACCGGATAAACAATGTATGCCTGCCGCCCCAGCTTCACCTGCTTCTTCACAAAGTCCCAGACTTCGTCAGAGCGCTTGTCAGAAATTTTGCGCGTGGTGATGGGCGTACGTCCGGGCGGTAACTCGTCCAGCACGCTGGTATCGAGATCGCCGTAGAGGGTGAGCGCGAGCGTGCGCGGAATGGGTGTGGCCGTCATCACCAGCGTGTCGGGTTCGGCGTCACCTTTTTTCATCAGCTTAAAACGCTGCATCACGCCGAAGCGGTGCTGCTCATCCACGATCACAAATCCCAATTTGTTGAACTCAACTTTTTCCTGGATCAACGCATGCGTGCCCACCACCAGATGCACGTCTCCACGCGCAATGTGGCGGCGCGCGCTGCGTTTCATATCTTCGTCCAGCGAACCGGTGAGCAGCAGAATGCGATAGCCCGCCACATCTTCCAGAATGCGCCGCGCGGAAAAATAATGTTGCGCAGCCAGAATTTCGGTGGGCGCCATCAAGGCCACCTGATAGCCATTTTCAATGGCGATAATCGCCGCCTGCAGTGCAACAATCGTCTTGCCCGATCCCACGTCGCCTTGCAGCAGACGCCGCATGGGGAAGGGCTGTTGCATGTCCTGCGCAATTTCTCCCAGCACACGTTTCTGCGCGCCCGTGGGTTTGAACGGTAAAGTTTTCTTCAACGCCGCGCGAACATTTTCTGTGAGCGCAAAAGCAATGCCCGGACGCGAGCGCATCTTGCGTCGCTTCAACTCCAGCCCAACTTCCAGAAAGAAGAGTTCTTCAAAAATCAGCCGCCTGTGGCCGGGCGTGCAATTATTTTGCAGATCGGCAAAAGACTCTCCTTCAGGCGGAAAGTGGACCTGATCAAATGCAGGACGGCGATCCAGCAAATTCAAGCGGCGGCTCAACGCAGGCGGAATACCATCGGCAATCTGCGGACCCAGATTTTGCAGTGCGCCATGAATGATGCGCCTGAACCAGCGCGAGGTCAGCTTGTTGTTGGCCGTGGCTTCATAGATAGGAACAATGCGCCCCACTTCAAGCGACTCAACATCCTTGGCGCTTTCAAGATCAAGCTCGCCTTCACCCCCGCCGCCGCCACCATCAAGTACTTCGAACTGTGGCTGGTTAATCTGGAGTCCGCGGCTCTTCCATCCTTCTTCTACCTTGCCGTAAAGCGCAACCAGTTGTCCGGGCTTGAAGCGGTCACGCAGATATTCGCCGTGAAACCAAATGCACTTCAACGTGGATCGTCCCTGCCCGGCGACGAGCTCAAAAATCGGCATGCCATTGCGTGTGCGATAGACCGCCGAGTTGCGCACCTCAGCAATCACGGTGGCCATTTCGCCGGCGCGCAGTTCGCTGATGCCGCGGGGATTCAAGCGGTTTTCATAGCGAAACGGCAGATAGTAGAGCAGGTCTTCCACCGTGGTGATGCTCTTCTGCTCCAGCCATTCGGCAATGCGCGGGCCAACGCCTTTTACGAATTTAACTTCTGTCGAGAGATCCAGCACTAACAAGAATGATACTTGATCGTTCCCCAACCTAAAAAAATCCTAAGATTTCAAGACTCTTCTAATCATCGTTGTAATCCATGTTAGGCTTATCGAAATTCAGGAACATGCCCAACGGGCGCCCTGCAACGGGGCGATGGACTGGAAAATTATTACCCAAGGTCAATCTGGCAAGCTTGTCCGGTTTTTTGCAGTACGCCCTCCGGCGTGGCGCTATGGCTTTGCACTTCTCTTGTGCGGGCTGGCCACGGCTTTCAACTTTGCATTTCCGGCATTCAGCGCGCAGACGCCTCTTCTTGTCTTTCTTGTCGCCGCAGGGCTCGCAGCCTGGTTCGGCGGATGGCGCGCCGGACTGCTGGCCGGTATTGTTGCGGCCTTGGTAGCAGATTATTTCTTTCTCAAGCCCGTTGGCTCTTTCCTTACTCATGGCGTTCCCGCGATAAGGCTGATTTTTTTCTTGCTCTTTACGGCCATTGTCTCCTGGCTCATCGATAATCGCGTGCGATCTGGGAGCGTGATTGAAAACCAGCGCGAGCAGGTGGAAGACCAGCAGCGCCGCCATGAGGCAATCGTATCCAGCGCTGCGCGCATTGCGGGCATGGGTAGCTGGGAATATGACATCGCCCATGACCGCCTGATATGGGACGACGAAACGCTGCGCATCTTCGGCATCACACAGAAATCATTTACCGGCAATGCAGCGGCCTTTCAGGCGCTGGTACATCCTGATGATCGTGAGCCGCTCAAGGCCATGCAGGCCAACGCCTGGGCGAGTGACGGCATTACTGAGATGGAGTACAGGATTGTCCGGGCTGATGGCGCGGTGCGGCGCGTGTATGATCGCGGCCAGGTGACCCGGCGAGATGAGGCGGGCAAGCCGGTCCAAAACATTGGCATGGTGATGGACGTCACCGAGCAGCGGCAGGCCGTGGAAGATTTGCGTGAAAGCAAAGAGCGGTATGAAGCAGCCGTGCTGGGCTCCGCTACCGCTTTATGGGATTGGAACCTGCAGACCAACCAGGTTTTTTACTCGCCGCGTTTTAAAGAGTTGCTGGGCTATGATGACGCCGAGTTCCCGAACATGCTGAATTCATTCATGGACCGTCTGCATCCAGAGGATAAAGCCGGGCTGGAACTCGCTTTCAAAAAACATTTGAAAGAGCGCGTGCCTTTCAACGTGGAATACCGCTTGTGTGCCAAGTCCGGTGAATATCGCTGGTTCAACGCTCGTGCCCAGGCACTGCGGAATGCAGA
>DASXZE010000135.1:0-14823 GCA_036502105.1 Candidatus Angelobacter sp.
TCTCAGGCCGATGGATCCATGGCGCGCAAGTATGGCGGCAGCGGTCTGGGGCTTGCCATCTGTGTTCGTCTGCTGGAAATGATGCACGGAAAAATCTGGGTGGAGAGCGAGCCGGGTAAGGGAAGCACGTTCCACTTCACTGTCGGCCTGGAAAATGACCCTGCCGCCGCGAATCCGGTAAAGCCATTGCAGGCGCAGCAACTGCGCAATGTGCCGGCTCTGATTGTGGATGACAACTATACAAACCGCCGCGTTCTGCATGGAATGCTCGCCCGATGGGGCATGAGGCCAACCTGTGTTGACGGAGGCAAAGCGGCGCTGCAGGCGCTGGAAGCCGCCAAAAATGCGGGCCAGCAATATCCTCTTATTCTGCTCGATGGCCAGATGCCGGAGATCGATGGTTTCACGCTGGCCGATCAGATCAAAAAAGATGCGGAGTTAATTGGCTGCACCATCATGATGCTTACCTCCGCCGGCCATCTTGGCGACGCGTCACGCTGTCGCGCCCTGGGCATCTCCGCTTATCTGGTGAAGCCCATACGGCAGGCTGAATTATTGCAATCCATCTGTCAGGTATTGAAAAGAACAGGACAGTCAACACAATCTGGGCCGCAGCCTGTACTGCCGCGTGAGATTCACCCTCTGCGCATACTGCTGGCGGAAGACAATAAAGTAAATCAGGCCCTGGCCGTGCGTCTCCTGGAAAAATGGGGACACATTGTAACCATTGTTGAAAATGGCGCAGACGCAGTAGAAACGCTCAATCATCGCTCTTTTGACGTGGTGCTGATGGACGTGCAAATGCCAAAAATGGATGGACTCGAAGCTACTACAGCTATTCGCCTGAAAGAAAGAGCTACCGGCGAGCATGTTCCTATCATTGCTTTAACCGCGCATGCTCTTAATGGGGACCGCGAGCGCTGTATGGAGGCCGGGATGGATGGCTACGTAACGAAACCGCTTTCTCGCAAAGAATTGCAAATCGCGCTGGAGTCAGTGATTGCCGTGCCTGAGATGGAACCCGTGGAGTCCGACCAAACAAATCTGGTCAACTGATCGCTGGCCTTATCGCTACAAAAACGTTTTGATTTCCGCAGGCGAGATTTCATATCTCGCCTTTGCGTTTTCGCTCAGCCCGCTCCGCTTACAGTTTTTTACAACTCATCGCCTTTTGGCCAATCCCAACACACGCGCCAGCACGCATCCTAACAAGGTATGATGGAGGGTTAGTCTTAATCCTATTCTTAGACGAACTCATCCAGTGAACGAACTCACGGAACAGTTGGACCAATCAGACCTCAATGTCCCCGCGCCGGCAGCTCTGCCGCGCCCGCGTTCGCATTATGAAATAGCGCTGCTCGTTATTGCCGTCATTGTTTTCTTCGGCTGCATTATCTCTCCACCCGGCTTAATGGACGATGTGGACGCGGTTCACGGGCAAATGGCGCGTAACATGGTCACATCGGGCGATTGGATCATCCCGCATCTGGATGGTGTGCCTTACATTGAAAAAGCGCCGCTTCCATATTGGCTCATTGCCATCTGCTATTTGCTCATGGGCGTGCATGACTGGGTGGCGCGCATTCCCACGGCGCTGGCTTGCGTCCTGCTGTGCCTTGCCACCGCTCGCTACGGTGCGTGGGCCTTTGGCCGCCGCGCGGGATTTTATGCCGGACTGGCGCTGGCAACATGTATTGGTCTTTTTCTTTTTACCCGCATTCTTATTCCTGACGTAATGCTCACGCTCACGGTATGTCTTTGTTTCATGGCGTTTCAACGCCTCATGAATGAAGATGGCGAAGAGCTTCATCCGCGCCGATGGGCCGTAGTGCTCGGCGTTTCCATGGGCGTTGGCGTTCTGCTGAAAGGCCTGCTCGCACTGGTTGTTCCGGTGGGAGCAGTTTTTGTTTATCTGCTGATTACGCGGCAGCTTTTTTCGCGTGAGACATGGCGGCGTCTGCGTCCGGTGAGCGTCTTCTTTATTTTTCTTCTGGTCGCCGCGCCCTGGCATGTTCTGGCCACGTTGCGCATGCCGCCATATTTCAACTTCAGCATGCACAGCGGTCCCGGAGAGTATCACGGCTTCTTCTGGTTTTATTTTATGAATGAGCACGTGCTGCGGTTCTTGAATCTGCGCTACCCGCGCGATTACAACACGGTGCCGCGGCTGGCATTCTGGCTGCTCAATCTCCTGTGGCTGTTCCCCTGGAGCGCCTATCTTCCGGGCACAGTGCAGCTAAGTTATAAACCGGTAGATCGCGCCAGTCGCACGCGTCTGCTCATGCTTTGCTGGGCCGGATTTCTGCTGCTCTTCTTTACTCTCTCCACCACGCAGGAATACTATTCCATGCCCATGTATCCAGCGATGGCGCTCTTGCTGGGCTGCGCCATGGATCGTGAAGGCAAATTCGTAACCGCCGGAAGCAGAGTTGTGGCTGTAATTTCTGCCGCAGCCGCACTGGCGATCGCCGCCATTCTGTTTTCTGTGCGCAACGTACCGGCCATCGGAGATATTTCCAGCGCCCTGCAGCAACACCCTGAAGCGTACACGCTTTCGCTGGGACACATGGGCGATCTCACCTTGCAGTCGTTCGCCTATCTGCGTACGCCGCTCGTACTTGCGGGCATCGCATTTCTCGTAGGCGCCATTGGCGCATGGTTCAAAGGCCGCCGTGCTTTTCTTGCCCTGGCTGTGATGATGGTTTTGTTTCTGCATGCCAGCCGAATGGCGCTGGTCACCTTTGATCCCTATCTTTCTTCGCGGCCTCTGGCAAATGCGTTGCTTCACGCGCCCGAAGGCCAACTCATTGTGGATGGTGCTTACTATCCTTTTTCCTCCGTCATTTTTTATTCCAATATAAGCGCGTTGCTGCTGAATGGCCGCATGAATAACCTGGAGTATGGTTCTTATGCACCGGGCTCTCCGCCGGTTTTTATTGATGATGCTGCGTTTGTGCAGGACTGGGGTAAAATGCGCTGTTACCTGGTGACTGACCGCAATGGGATAGCCCGCTTAAGCGCGCTGGTTGGCGCGGGCCGGCTGCATCAGGTGGTTGAAAGCGGCGGCAAATATCTTTTTACGAATGGTCTTACAAACGGCCTTTCCGGTGCGCTATCCCAAACGGAGAAGAAGCCCGCATTATGATCATCCTCACAGCGGCATTGGCGATCCTGCTCGCCGGTTCGCTCGTCTATTGTGGGCTCATTGTTGTGGCTACCCGGCGATTTCTCTCTGTGCGCCTGCCCGCACCGGGAAACAAGCCGGCCATCAGCATACTGAAGCCGCTCTACGGCCATGACGAAGGCCTGGAAGAAAACCTGCGCAGCTTTTTTATACAGGATTATCCCGAATACGAAGTGCTTCTGGGCGTACACACCATTGACGATCCGGCAGTGCCTATCGCGGAAAAGGTGATTCGTGAATTTAGCGGGAATATTCCGGCGCGGCTGATTGTTGCTGGAGAATCGACTATCCCAAATGCCAAGTCCTTCAGCCTGAATCGCATGGTGCGTGAAGCGCGGCACGATCTGCTGGTAATGGGAGACAGTGACATTCGCGTCACTCCCAGATTGCTGCCGCATCTGGCGCAGGAATTTCAGGATGAACGTATTGGTCTGGTCAGTTGCCCGTATCTGTCTGTGCCCGGCAATACTTTATGGTCACGGCTGGAAGCCGTTGGCATGAACACTGAGTTGCTGGGCGGCGTGCTGGTGGCGCGCATGATGGAAGGAATGCGTTTTGCCCTGGGCTGTACCCTGGCCGTTCGCCGCAACGTGCTGGAAGAGATGGGCGGCTTCAACTATCTGCAGGAATTTCTGGCTGAAGATTTTGTGATTGGCCATCGCGCCGCTGAACTGGGCCATGGCGTGCTGTTTTCTTCTTATGTGATTGAACATCGCATTGGCAGCCAGCGCATGATGCGCAATCTGGGGCACCGCTTGCGCTGGGCGCGCAGCACGCGCCGCTCGCGTCCCGCAGGTTATTGGGGACAAATCTTCACATATCCATTGGCATGGGCACTTCTGCTGTGGGCTATACATCCGTCGGCGTGGCCTGTGGTATTGCTTACTTTGGCTGTGCGCGGCGCTGCTGCCGTGGCCACGGCGCGTTTTGTTTTGCATGATCCTGTCACACAAAAGCAGTGGTGGCTGCTGCCGCTGCAAGATGTGCTTGGTTTTTTCATATGGATCGGCGGATTCATCGGCGACACCATTGTCTGGCGCGATAGAAAATGTACCGTTCTCCGCGACGGACGTTTACAAGTGAACAATCCCTAAAAAATCCTACGCATGCAAAAGAAAAACCCCACAGCTTTTTACGCTACGGGGTTTCTGTACTTATTTCTAGAAACGTACTCAGTTTATTTGGTTGAGCAACTGCTGGAAATCATCTTTACTTTCTTTACGGTAAAGGTTGATGAACCAGAGGATGCGCCGCCCGCCGAGGCGTTACTGCCGCTGGCTGAACTGGCCGCGTTGGAGTCGCTACTGCTACCCATCACGCGGATCTGATGTCCAACATGTTCGGTTAATTTGGAAGTATCGCCTGCAAGCTGATACGCCTTGCCTGATTGATCGGTCAAAGTAAAGTTGCCGGATGAGCCGCTCAGGCAGCCTTCAATGGCCGTGGAGCTGCCAGTAGAGGTTTCAGTTGTCTGCGTTGTCGTAGTCGACGTGGAGCTGGCATCGGGGGCAGTGGATTGTGGACTTGGCATGGTTGACGACGGAGAGCTTGCACCCGGCGTGACCGGTTGTTGGGTCGGCGTTGTTTGCGCTACGGCCCAAGCAGCCGAAAGCATGAAAATCGCTGTGGTCAAAAGGGTCTTTTTCATTTCTTAAATCCTCCTGGACTTTTCGGCCTTGTTGGCTCGGCCGCGAGACTGAATCAGAAGCAGCGCTAAAAACTTAGATAGTGCAAGCCCATCGCGGTTTGCCTGCAACAGGAGAAGATTACAGAGCTGCTGAAATTGAGAGGGAAGAGAATCTCTTGTTTTTGCTTATTTGCAAGCAGCACAATCAGACTTGAAGCGTACTTCGATAGAACTAAGGTTTGCAACAACAGCGAGTAAGCCGCTGATGAGTGCAGGTAAAAAAGAGAAGTGAGAGACTATTCCTTGCTGGAAGGTTTGCCTGAGGCTGGCTGGCTCTCCGCGGAGACAGGGTGCTCGCCCTTCTCCAGCATCTGGTAGGCTTCCGCCATTGTCAGGTCATCACTCACTCTGCGAAAGTCGCTCAACCGCTGCATTTGTTTTACGTTGATGCTTTTAAAGATTACGGCTTTACCCGTCATCCTTACATCAAGACCCACAATTTCCCAATGATTTTCACCCACCCGACTTTGTGTAACGGAAAATGTGCCGCCCTTATTCAGACGTCCCAGAAGTCCCCAGCCAAATGTGACGTCTTCAAATAAAGCGCCATCCATGCGCGAGAGCCGGCCTCCTGCGCGATCAATCCACAGCTTGCCGCTCATGGAGCGGAAGACCTGCGTTTCACGCGTGGGCGGGTTGTAGTGTGGATTGGGAAAAAAGGAGAGACGGATCTGGCCATCTTCCGCGCCATCATATTTAAAGATGAAAGCGTCAGGAATGGCCTTGAGCATCTGGTCGCCTTTGTCGTGGTCTTCTTTCAGGCGTTTTTCCCGCTTGGCCCGGTCGTTTGCGTCCGCCACCAGCTTCTTCATGCGGTCTTCATCATCCGCGCGCTGCTCGGTGGTCAAGGGCTGGCCGTTGATGAAGAGAGTCCGGGCCAGCTCGCCGTCTTTTGTTTCTATTACGTCACGGTCCTGGCTTCCTTTGTCATCTTCCCGATGAATGCGGTAACGCCAGTGCGTGTGGTCTGTGTGGTCGGCCTCTAACTGGTGCTGGAATGCTTCGCGCGCGTATTGCGTGGCATCGGTTGGAAGTGGAGGCAGCGTCTCCGTGGCTGACTTTGCTATGGCCGGCTTCTTGGGGCTTTGCGCCAGAGCGAGCGTCAGGCTCAACGTGCATAAATAGATTGCCGCGCGCCACATTGGCCTGAGATAACTCATAAAGATCAGCGGGTAGCTGCTTATTTAGACGCTGGAAATCCAGCAGCTAGTTGCATTTTACATGGGAAGGAAAGTTCAGGCGCTGATGGCTACAAAACGCGCGAAATACGCTGTAAAAAAGAAAAGAGGCGGCTGGTTTTCAGCCACCTCTTTAAAATCGACCTCCTCGGAAAGGCAGTCCCATTAGCTCTTAGCCGCGACTTTCAGATCAAAACCGCTGTTCCCCTGGTTTCGGTTCGCCTGTCCGCCGCGACATTCCGTCTGGTCGACGCTTTACTTAATTGCAAACATGTAGCCAAACTGCTCAAGGGTGTGGATTTTTATTTCGCCTGTAAACCAATGAAAAATAAGCCTATTGATTGCCTGTTAACAGGAGTAGCAAAATGGTTAATGTTTACTCTTATATAAATAAGAAAAACTAGGCAGCGAAATGCCGCGTGTGAGCATGCAATTGCCTTTTCGTCGTACACCTACAGTAACTATTGAATTTGCAGATTGAGCAGTAGACTTAGGCCCGAAACTCCTGAACGATCTGCGACAGGCGTTCTCAGCTGTAATTTTTTTCGAGTTGCTGCAGTCAAGCAACCGCTGCAGTCAAGCAACAAAGAATATAGAAAAGGTGCAGAAATGTGGAAAGCACGTCCTGAGGACAATAAACCTATGAGCATGAATACGACCCAGTCTGCGCAGCCCGCCCCCCAGCCTGCTGCTGTCGCTTCACCGAATTCCCCAGCACCAGCACCAGCACCGCACAGAGAAACACCGAAGCCCGGCGATCCGTACCGCGCCGATGTTGGGCATATCGGAAAATCAGTCCATATTAAAGGCGAACTCACCGGCAGCGAAGATCTCTACCTGGACGGTGAGATTGAAGGCACAATCGATCTGCGGGACCACAGCTTGATTATCGGACCCAACGGCCGAATCAAAGCCGGCATTGTTGCCCGCGATCTGGTAGTCCATGGCAAAGTGGAAGGCAGCGTTGCCGCCACCGGACGCGTGGAACTGCGCAAGTCCTGCACCCTGGTGGGAGATGTGAGCACACAGCGCATTGTGATTGAAGATGGAGCATTCTTTAAGGGCGCCATTGATATCAAGGAGAAGGAAGAGAAAGCCGAGTTCCGCAAGCCGCAGGTATCAGTTGCCAATGCGGGCGCGAATGTTGGTGGAAATTCCGGCTCAACCAACGCGGTTGCCAGCTACAGCGCCAGCTCTGAATCTCAGGGTTCCTTTTAGGGCAATAAATAAGGTACAGTTAATGGAGCGTGAGCTCCTCCGGCAACAATTTAAGGCGATGGTTCCGTGGAGCAGACAGTTCTCAACCCCAGCGGGAAGAGGGCACAAAGTCTGCTTCCCGGACCAGCCGCCATTGCATCGGCCTGGCCGACTTCATGAGCAGCCTGAGCGGCAGCAGTGAAGAGCACAAGATGCGCGTCCTCGATCTTGGCCCCACCTCACCCATAAATATCCGCCTGCTGACTGAACTTGGCACTCGTATCTCTAACGAAGATATTCTGCATGAATCCCTGGATACCGCGTATTTCGTAAAGCAGGAAGATGGCTCGCAACAGATTGATGCGACAAGGTTTTTCGCGGAAAACCTGAATTATCCGGCCGCGCATTTTGACGCTGTTTTATTCTGGGACGTGGCCGATTACCTGCCAGAACCGCTGGTAAAGCCGCTGATTGAGCGCCTGCAGACCATAATGAAGCCCAAGGGCTACATGCTGGCGTTCTTCCATACCAAGGATGCAGGCCTGGAATCACTTTATTGCCGCCACCATATTGTAAAAAAAGATACTTTGGAGCTGGAGCCGCTGCAGGGCTTTCGCGTCCAGCGGATATTCAATAATCGCGATATTGAGAACCTGTTTCAGGATTTTGCTTCCCGCAAGTTCTTCCTGGGACGCGACAATATCCGCGAAGTCCTCATGGTTCGGTAAATTTAACGGGTCGGTAATTCAATTAGTGCGGTAATCCGCCTCACCTGAACCCACCTCTTCGGTAAAAATTACTTTCCTCAGATTCATCTTAGAGTCATTTCGTAACAACAAGTGGTATCAAAGTACTCACAGTCAACCTGTAGCCTATAGAAGACCTTAATCCAAAAGGCTGTGGATTTCGGCCAGTACTTTCTTGGGCATCTCCCAAACCATTAATAATAAACAGCTTAATTTAGTTTGCAAAACTTCATGGCGCAGAGCGTTCTTTGGGCATCAGGATTGCTCTAGTAGAGAGTGAAGATTGAGTGATCGGTTCTAAAAAAGAGATCCCCCAACGGGCGAAAAGAGGTAGGTTCAATGTCTAGCAGCTTAAGTGTAATCAGCAATCTGGCACTTCTCATTCCTGCAGTTGAAAGCCGCACAACCAACTACGATGAGATTTACAGTGAGCACTGCCACAGAATTTATTCTCTGGCTTTTTGGATGACAGACAATGAACTGGCTGCTGAACAACTCTCTGGCGATGTATTCCTCCGCGCCTTCGCTACATCCGACTCGCCCCGCACGGAACAGATTGATTTAGCGTTCCTGACCGAAATCCGCGAAATGATAACCATTGGTACGCTCACACTGAACAATACTGTGTCTGCGGAAACCAAAAGCGTTTACGGCAATGTAAAGCGCGTACATCTTGAGCGCGCAATCGTGGAACTGCCAGCCACGGAAAAATTGATTTTCCTTCTTCATGACGTAGAGAGCTACGGACATGAGAAGATCTCCCGCCTTCTGGGCATGACTGTCCAGGAATCGCAATCCGGTTTGCACCAGGCTCGTTTGCAGATGCGGGAACTGATTTCACGCATGCAGTAGATTCATCGGTTGTAGGTTCGTGAATTTGTATCTCCTCTCTCTCCTTTACTCTCCAACCCCTCGTAAAACGAGGGGTTTTTTTAATAATGTAAAAATCCTCCCGGCTATTAACTTCTGTAGTGTTTATTTATGTTAATTTGTGCGAACCACGAAACTTTTTTCTTCTATTTGCGTCTATTCTAGTAACTAAATACGCAGTACCCCCACGTGGGCGTCGCCCCTATACCGACGCCCACTTTTATTTTGCCCGCTGGAATTTTTCGCAAACGGTTATGCATTCCTTTTCATTCGTCTGAATCACTGCGATGTGCGGATCCCCAAAACACAAACAGCGGCAAAGCTCCCAAGTTTTCTCCGCATATTTTGATTGGAGCCGTAAAGTGTTTCATTGTTCGCCGCCATGTCTGCCATCAGCGCGAGCATACGTTTGTGATGGAGCGCTTGTCGGGCAGAAAAACGCGCGGGCAACAGCAAGCCGCTAGGGAGGCTCTAATCAATCCGGGGTGCGAGAGAAGATTTCACGGGCTTCCATGAGCGATGAAAATAAGTTAGAGTTTCAGGCGCGGCACACAATTCAGGAGGGTGGAATG
This sequence comes from Candidatus Angelobacter sp., assembly GCA_036502105.1. GTDB lineage: Bacteria > Acidobacteriota > Terriglobia > Terriglobales > Acidobacteriaceae > Angelobacter. The sequence continues at coordinate 9,435 of DASXZE010000135.1, forward strand.
GATTGGAAAAAAACGCTGATGTACGGGTCCTTTGCGGCAGGAGCAATCCTGTTTCTTACGGGAAAAAGACCGGCCGGGCTGGCCGTGGCTGGGATCGGCGTGGCTACCTTTGCCGCCGAGCATCCGGAAAAATTTGAAGAGATATGGCATCGCATGCCTGAGTACATTGAGAAGGGCAGCAAATTCGTCGATATGGCGTCATCTTTCCTGGAGCGGCTTGGGGAAGAGAAGAGCGGCTATCGCAATATGCCAGTGGCCGGCGGAACGCGCTATTAGTTGAATGTAACTCAGCAGCATTGGCTGCGATGTTCAGTGGGGCAAAATCTTAAAGCTTAAGGGCCGGAGCATTCCGGCCTTGTTGTTTTTAGCGCGCCGCATCTTTTGTCATCTCAAGCGAAATGCGCTGGCGCTCTGCTTCATCAATCTGGCTGGTGAAGTTTACAAACGCAGAATACTTTTCCGGTGACACCACCTGCACGGGAACTCTGAAGTCGCGATGAATATCTACTTGATGCGGCAGCCGGACAAAGTGCAGCGCATATTCTCCGAACTCGCCTTTACCTGCAAAGTCAGCAGGTAGGGCGCGGACCTCCATCCCCGCCGGCAGATGCAAATGGAATACGGTGCTTTCAAAAAATAACGATTCAATGTAGAGCGGAAACTTGCGCTCTGGCGTCTTGGCATAGAGCGCAGCCAGGCCGAGAGCGGGAGCAAGCTGATCGATCTCTATTGTGCTGCTCTGCCGATTGATAAATTGCGGCGCTGTGCAATGGAGTGAAAGCTTGAGCGGTTGCTCAGGATCGTTCTCATGCGCTGCCGATCCGGTAACGGCCGTAGCGCCAGGGAAGATGCGCATGGCCAATTGTTCAAAAAATGCCTGGCGCTCGCGATCACCGGCGTTGCGCAACATGCTGCGAACTTCCTGCGCCCGCACCGAACCAAGTTGCACCTGAATATCTGCTACTAAATCGCCATCGTGAAATGAGAGATCGCCTTCAGCCACGCTCTTTTCGTTTTTCTCATTGGCCAGCCGGGCGGGCAGGCTTACGATTTCCAGCTTCTTGTCTTCCTCTGCTGGCAGAGAAATCAGGAGCGCATCGCGCGATTCAAGCGATGGCGGGATAGCACCAAAGGGAAGATCGTCAGATTCAGCATCGACATCTGCGGGCTCACCGTTGGCTGGCCAGAAACGCACCAGCGGCTCGGTGTAGCAAGAAAGGTCATGTTCTTTGCCGCAACGCTGATCTACCCTGTGGGCCAGCACCAGGCCCGCTTTGAGCCCAGCAGACCGCGCCAGCGCCAGCAACACCATGGTGCGGCTGCCTTGCCCTGTGGCGAGGGTATCCTCAGCCGGGCTGTTGGCCCAGTCCGGGCCCATGGAATCAATCTTGGTGGTCACAAAGCGGTAGAGCCGCTTTGCTTTTTCCGTCTCGGTCATGCCAGAGGGCAAATGAAGCTCGGCTGCCACTTCATCCACGTGGAGACCGGTGCGCGTTGCTTCAATCAATTCGTCGCGGAGCTGGTCGCGCGATTTCTCTGCCGCGGTAACCGTCACGGTGGGCAGCAAGTTGACGGATGGCAGGTACGATTCCGCAATGGTCTGGGTAATGTTGTTGCGCTCCCATATGCGGACGACCATGCCATTGTTCTCACCCACCAGCGGCTGAGGCAAACCAGCTTGCTCGCGGACACGAATTCTCGCATCGGCCGGGCTGAGCAGCACCAGCCTTGAATAAAGAATGGGAGCAGCAAAGGAACCAAACGTATGTGCGCCGGCACTTTCCGGAATTTGGTTCGGCTCCGCGAAGTGCATCACGTACTCTTCTTCGATTGCGTCCCCCGGCTCCAGCGCCGGCATGGAAATGGTCGGCTTCTGCTGCGCCAGCTCCGGCTCAATGATTTCGCCGGAAGCCTTGATCGTTCTCAGCTCCAGCAGATCAGCGCCGCGTGGCAGCGAGACTTCTCCGTAATGGCTGATGCCTTCTTTGTTGAGCGGGCGCGTTATGCGATGCACATAAACCGAGACTGGTCCGTCACGCTGAATGTCGCGACGCGCGTCGCGCTGAATAAAGATTACTTTGTCTGACAGCAAGACCACCGCAGGGCCGCCGGAGAAACTTCTCTGCGCTGACTGGCGCACCAGATCGATGCCATCGCGACGATAAGGAACGTAAAACTCTTCACCCTGTGTGAACCCGCTGGCACGCTGGCTCTTGCTATCCTGCTCAGCGCTGGGATCATTGGCCAGCCGGAGATAATTTGGGGCGTTCACGGCCATGTCACTCAGCTGCCTCGCCTGTAACTTCGCGGCGCTGAGTTGATTGTCCAGTGCCAGTTGCTCTACCAGAAACCGCCGCGCCGCGCGATGGAATGGATTCTTCGTAACCACCTGCTGCAAATACGCAGCGGCCGCGCTGTGCCGTCCTGATTCAGACAAGACGCGCGCATATTGCAAAGACTCCGGCGCGCATGAACTCAATTGCTGTTCAATGCGGCGAGCTTTATCTTGCTCTGCCGTGGAGTTGTAGAACTTCACGGCTTCCGCCAGTCGCGCACAGGAAGCATGCAGCTCCAGTAAACGGCTGAGCAAAACCGGCGCGTCCACCTGATTGCCGCGTGAAAGGCTGAAAGCCAGTTGCAGCGCCATCTCAGATTGCGGACGCTCCGCCAGAATGCTCATCACCTCTGGCCGCGCCGCATCATTCTGGCCGCGTTCGACTGCGTTTTCTGCCGATCTTAGGCGCGCCAGCAACGCTGATGGCTGGGCCGTGGCAACGGCTTTCCATGCTGCGTCTGACCGGGGCGAATGGTCTTCTGCCGCGGAATAAAGTAGGGCACGCAAATATTGGGCGTATCCCGCATCATGAGCGCCGTTCACGGCGAGTAAGTGGGCCATCGTGGTGAAGTCGCCATGGAAATAGGCGATCATCTCTTGCGCGTATTCCTCTGGCGGCTGTGGCAGGGAAGTACGTTGCTGCGCGATGCGTTGAAACTGCGGATGGATTGCTATGCTAAGCGGTGCTGCGTCTGCCGTGAATTTAACCAGAATGTGATGATGGCCGACTTTCAATGGCACGGCGCTGGAGTCGCGGCTGGCGCCAACTGTGTAGCGAGAATCATGCAGCAGCGCGGATTTTCCATCGATGAAGATTTCATACGTACCAGAACTCAACACATCAATCTGTGTGCGTGCTGTGCTGGCGACCTCAACTTCACTGGCGGCATAAAAAATACCGGACGCCGGAAAATATTCCGGCAAAGCAATCATGCCATCGCGAAACCAGAAGCGCTCTGAGGCAACTGCATGCGCGGGATCAAAATGAGGTGGCGCACTTGTTTTCGCAGAGCTTTTTAGCTGGGCTGCGTTTTGCTCAAACGAATATTGCGGCTGCAGGAACTTATCTTCTTCAGGCTGCCAGTGGCGTTCAAAGTCAACATTGTTGTAGTGCCCGAATGGGCCCACCATCTGCCAGTGCGTCAGCAGGCCAGATGAATGCGTCGCCGCATCCAGATCAAGGTTCGCACCGTCAGTGGCTGCGGCTACCAGCGCCAGTCGCAGGTTAAAGGTGCAATCATTGTTGATGGCCACCGCTGCCTTTATGCGCCGCAGGGCTGCATTGAAGGCCAAAGTGTTCGCCGCATGCTGAAGCACGCGGTTTGAAGCCAGCTCATGAATTTCCGGAGCGGCGTTCAGGTTGCAGAGCCGCAGCGCCGAGTTCAGCACTAACTCAGGCCTCTCCTGCAACTCTGCGGTTTCCATCCGGACAAAGAGCGCCGCAACGTCATTGGGAGCGTGGCGCAATCTCAGATCAGCATTTTCACTGGCGGCGGGTAGATCAAAGTCAGATAAAAATTTCTGGAGCAGGGAACTAGCTGCTTTGTCTGGCGAGACTGTGGAAGCCGTCTGGGAAAATCCTGCACAGGCGCTCAGGCAAAGCGACAGCAGAATGAGCGCGCGTACGGATATTCTCATTGCGGCAAACTCAGAGTGATTTCACTGCGGAAGCTGCGCTCCGTCTGGGCGCAAAACTGGCGGAACAGCGGATAATCCTGCGCGCTGATCCGCGCTTTCTCAAATTGCACCCGGCTCTGCACAATAATCTCGCCGGCAGATTTCTTGTAGTGCAATTTCACCGAGCCAAAATTGCTGCTAATGTTCTGGTCATGCGGCAGTGAGATGACCTCTGTTCCCTCAGGCAGTGCGATGTGTATCTCCTCTTCCGTAGTCCACGGCGATGGCAAGACCAAATCCTGCGTGCGTGTGCTGGCTCCGGCCAGTGCTGCCACGTAAGAGCGGGGCATCCAGGAAGAGCTGAGTGAAACCACGCTCTTGCGCTGCAGTGAATTCAGCGCGCCCTGGAAATCGACGCTTACGTCGCTCGATAATTCTTCTGTGCCATGCACGGCAACGCTATTCACCTGCACCGTGGGGAAGACTTCAGCCAGTTCGCGGCGGAACATATCCAATTGCTGCTCGCGGACGGCAAGATCATGGCGCAGGCCGGGGGCGTCTTCACCGCGCGTCATGGTTGAACCGCTGAATTGAATTACGCCGCGCGCGGAAAGTTCGCCGCGAATTACGTGCTTGGTATAGTTGTCAGCCGCATGGCTCATGGGCACGTGCCGTATCTGCGCCGCGCCGCTCAGATTCACGGTCAGCGTGAGCGCGCCCTGGTCTTCCAATGGAAGCTCGCGTCCGGCGTATTCTGCGGTGCCATCGAGCCAGAGTTCGTATTTCGGCACATACACAATGGCGTGGTTAAACAGCGCGATGGAAGCCGGTTCTGACACCACGTCACCCAATGAACGTGTGCGCAGCAGCGCGATCTCGGCATCGATTCCGGCGGCCCGAAGCAAAGCGATCATCAAGCTGGCTTTGTCTTTGCAGTCGCCAAAGCGCCGGGCATAAATCTGCGTGACGGGATATGGCTTGTAACTATAAACACCAAATTCCAGCGCAACATAATGCGTGCTGCGTAAAACAAATTCCTGAATCGCAGCAATCTTTTCGCGATCGCCATGCAAGCCCTTGGTGACGCGAGCAAGCTCGCTCTCCAGTGAGGGATCGAGCGTAAACTGCGGGCGGACAAGATCTGCATACCAGGAGCCAAGCTGCTTCCAGTCGCCCAGGGTGGAAACGTGCACGTAAGGAGAAACCTCGGTGATGCCCGGGCTGTGCGGCTCGCGCGGCAGTGCGGGAATCGAATGTGCTTCCCAGACAAAAACCTGTGAGCCATCTTTCACTGAGACGTTGGCCTGGGCCAGCTTCTCCGCGTGGACAAAAACTTTCTGCGCTGCCGGTGCGATTAAGACGTAGCGCTTTAACTCCGCCGGGCCGCGGCCGGCAAACAGGACCAGTTCGCCAAAATATCCGTTGTAAGGCGCGGTG
>DASXZE010000136.1:0-10820 GCA_036502105.1 Candidatus Angelobacter sp.
GGCGCTGCCGGAAGGAAGCACGCCGGAATCTCCGACCTGGTAAACGGTGTTGATGCCGTTGCTGCCGCTGCCTTTGGTTACGAAGAGCGTGTTATTGAAGATGGCCAGGCCGGACTGGCACTGATGACATTGATCGGAAAAGGGCGGCACCCAACTTCAATACTAAAACCTAATGGCCAAAGACTAATGGCTAAAAGCTAATGGCCAAAAGCTAATGGCTGAGTGCTGATAGCCAATTGTTTTATACTCAATCTTCATGCTTAAAGAGATTCTTGAACAAGGCCAGCGCATGACTGATGCGTCGCTGGAGAAACTGTTACCGGCTGCCACGGTGCGGCCTGAATCCATACACCAGGCCATGCGGCACAGTGTTTTTGCCGGAGGCAAGCGGTTGCGGCCTGTGCTGTGCATGGAGGCCGCGCGGATGATTGCCGGGCGCCTGCCGGAAGGCGTGGAAGAGCTGGGCAGCGCGCTGGAAATGCTGCATACGTACTCGCTGATCCATGACGATCTGCCGGCGCTGGATAATGACGACCTGCGCCGCGGCAAGCCGACCTGCCATGTGGTCTATGGAGAAGCGCTGGCTATCCTGGCAGGCGATGCGCTACAGACACAGGCGTATGAAGTGCTGGCGCGATTGAAATGTCCGGCGGAGGCGCGGGTGAAGATTATTGAAGAAATTGCCCGCGGCACCGGGACGGTGGATGGAATGATTGGCGGACAGGTAAAAGACCTGGAAGCCGAGCGCCAGCGGCCGGATGCAGCAACACTGGAATATATTCATCGTTCCAAAACGGGAGCGCTGATTACCTCCAGCCTGGTGAGCGGAGGCATATATGCGAACGGCACAATCGCTGAAATACAACGTCTGCGAGATTTTGGCCGGGCTATTGGCCTGGCGTTTCAAATTGTGGACGATGTGCTGGACGTGACTCAATCTTCCGAGCAATTGGGCAAAACAGCAGGCAAAGACACAGCTTCAGAGAAGGCGACTTATCCCTCTCTGTTTGGCATTGAAGAGTCAGAGCGGCAGGCAGACGCGCTGGTGGCTTCCGGCTGCAGTGCGCTGGATTCATTCGCGCAACGCGCCCAGACACTTAAAGACCTGGCCCATTTTTTGATCCAAAGAAAGAATTAAACGGTAACGAAATCGCGTCTGACGTATCTAAGGTGACATACGGGTATTGGGAACAAAGGATTTCTTCTCCCCGGTACGGGCATGGTAGTATTCCCTCGCATATTTATGTTTTAAATATGGTGCAGTTCACCTTAGACCGGCGGTACGTTCCGCCGCAAAATGTTCAAAACGGGTGAATCCGCTTTGAATTGCTGTGCGTACATCAAAAGAAGCTTGCTGAGAGATTTGCCGGCGGCCTGTGTTTAGACTGAAGGACACTCTCGGCGGATGTAAAATACGGAAGGAGATTTTAAAAATGAATAAGTCTGTGCGTTTACTGCTTATGGGTGCGGCTCTGACAGGTTTTGCTGCTGGACAGAACGCTTTTTCTCAAGACACCACCAAAACGGACGGCGCTGCCAAGGCCGATTCCGGCACCAAGGTCAAGAAAGCCAAAGTTGAAAAGCACGCATGCAAAGGCCAGAACTCCTGCAAAGGTAATGGCGGCTGTGGCGCAACCAAAGGCAAGAATGATTGCAAAGGCCAGGGTGGCTGCTCAACCGATCCTAAGCATCCCATGCCGAAGTCAGACGCGAAATAACTTCGCCTCTCATATGAAGAGGGCCGGCGGCATACCAACGCTGGTCCTCTGTTTATTTGTAACTTTCGCAACATCCCCTAATCTCATGGATTATGCCCGCAAATAAATTCAATGGACACAAAGATTACGGCGTCGGCATAGGGCTGCGTATTCCCCACTACGGCCATATTTTTGACAAAAAACCGGTCGTGGACTGGTTTGAAATCATTTCAGAAAATTTCATGGTAGATGGCGGCCGCCAGCTTCAGGTATTGGACCAGATTCTTGACCGCTATCGCGTGGTGCAACACGGCGTTTCCATGTATTTTGGCTCGGCTGAGCCACTGAACCGCGAACACCTGCGCCGACTGAAGACACTGGTAAAGCGCACTAATACTCCGTGGCTCACGGACCACCTTTGCTGGGGCAGCGTGGACGGACGCTATTCGCACGACTTGCTTCCGATGCCTTACACATTTGAAGCCGCCAAGCGCACCGCGCAAAAAATTCGCGAAGCCCGCGACTTTCTGGAAGTTCCCATCGCCGTGGAAAACGTAAGCAGCTACGCTGAGTATCACGTTTCAGAGATGACAGAATGGGAGTTCCTGAATGAAGTGGTGGAAGACGCCGACTGCGGCATCCTGCTGGACGTAAACAATATTTACGTTTCGTCGCGCAATCATAATTTTGATCCCTTTGATTATTTGAAGAGCATTCCGGCTGGGCGGGTGGCGCAGATCCACATTGCCGGCCACTCGAATTTCGAGAAATATATTCTGGACACGCATGACCATCCGGTGCTTGATCCGGTATGGCAGTTGTATGCCAAGGCCATTGAACTGGCCGGCCCCACGGCAACACTGCTGGAATGGGACGACCGCATTCCCTCTTTTGAGGAAGTCCACGCTGAAGCGCTGAAAGCCAAGCGTTATGTTCCGGCGAACTCCGCGGTGGCTTCATGAACCTGGCAGAGCTTCAGCACGCGTTTTTTGATGTGGTGCGGCAGCCGCTCACGGAAGATGAGCGCATGCGCGAGCTGACTCTGGATGGCCGATCTACGAAAAAGATTGCGGAAGAAATCGTAAAGCCAAACGACCGGTTGACATCCGTGGAGCGGCTGGAAATTTACAACCGCGTTTACTGGTTCCGGCTTCTCTCTTCGATGATGGACGATTTTCCCGGCCTGCGCGCCGTGATTGGAGAAGAAAAGTTTGAGCAGGTGCTGCTCGGTTATCTCACGGAGATGCCTTCTGTCTCATTCACTCTGCGCGACCTTGGCTCACGGCTGGAGGCATGGCTGCGGGCTCATCCGGAGTTTATTGCCGGGAATGAGCGCATGGCTCTGGATATGGTAAGGCTGGAGTGGGCCGATATTGAAGCTTTTGACGCAGTGGAATTTCCTACGCTGACGCAGAGTGAGCTGGCCACGCTGGGTGAGGATCCTAAATTTCGTTTGCAGCCGTATGTTCAACTGCTGGACCTGGCGTATCCCGTGGACGAGCTTCTGTTACAGGTCCGAGATAGTGAAGAGCCGGAAACCGATATCTCCAGCAACATTGTGATGATGGATAGCGCAGACGCAAAGAAGCATAAAAAGTTTGCGTTGCCGAAAGCGAAAAAGGTCTATCTGGCGGTCCATCGCCAGGAATATACCGTTTATTTCAAGCGCCTGAAGCCGGAAGCATTCGCCCTGGTACGGGCGCTGCAGCAGGGCCAGACGCTCTCTGAGGCAATTGAATCATCGGTAAACTGGTCAGGGAAAAAACTTGAGCGCGTGATGGAACAGCTGCATGACTGGTTTGCCAACTGGGCACAGTTGGGCTGGTTCTGCCGTCTGCCGGAGAGCGAAGCTAAAAATGAATAGCTTGATGCAAAAAGCAGAAGTTGCCTATGGCTGGTTTGTAAAAGCCGCCAATTCCCTGCAGTCACCTTTCCTGCTGTTGATACGGCTTTATTGGGGATGGCAATTCTGGCAGGCCGGCATGGGCCATCTCAATAACATGGCCAAGTTCATTGATTTTTTTACTGGCCTGGGAATTCCTGCTCCGGCTCTGAATGCCCACTTTGTCGCCCTGCTGGAAGCTGGCGGAGGCATTTTGCTCGCCCTGGGACTTGGATCGCGCATCATCTCCCTTCTGCTGGCAGGCGATATGTTTGTAGCCTTCATCACGGCTGATCGCGAAGCATTGAGCTCCATCTTTACTGATGTGGACAAATTTTACGCCGCAGCACCATATACGTTTTTGTTTGCTGCATTGATTATCCTGATCTTTGGCCCCGGCAAACTCGCCCTGGATACGCTGGTTGCTGCCTGGTGGAAAAAACGATCTCCATCGTCCGCAGCAGCCCACTCGTAACAAGTGGTAGTCTGTGTTCATGGGATCTCATCGTCTCAAGAACTTCATACTGCTTGCATTACTAATATTTTTTTCATTCACAGCTTTGCCCGGACAGGAACAGGGTTCCGATAGAGAAGTGCTGAAGGTAGCTGGCTCTACCATTGATGTGACGCTGCCAGACGGGCCCATGAAAATGTCTCGGCAAGAATTGCTTAGCTGGGTGCAAAATTCCGCTTCCACCGTTGCCGGCTATTATTTTGGACACTACCCTGTTCCGCATCTCACGCTGCGCATACGCGCTATTGATGGATCCGGCGTGCGACACGGCGTTACATATGCCAAAGATGGCGGGCTCATCCTGATCAGCATTGGCCGCGATACTGAACTTGCGGAAACCAAACAAGACTGGGTCCTGGTGCATGAAATGATCCATCCCGCATTTCCTTCCATGCCGGACGAACAGCACTGGATTGAAGAAGGCATCTCTACTTACGTTGAACCGGTGGCGCGGGCGCGCGCGGGCCGCATGCCAATCGAAGAAGTATGGCGATCCTATGTGCATGACATGCCGAAAGGCGAGCCGCAAGCCGACGACAAGGGACTGGATAACACGCACACCTGGGGCCGAACTTACTGGGGCGGCGGATTGTTCTGCCTGGTAGCTGATGTCCGCATTCGCGAGCGCACAAAAAACCGCATGGGGCTTGAAGACGCACTGTATGGAATTGTGAAAGGCGGCGGCTCAATCAGCGATGACTGGGAAATTGAGAAAGCGCTGGCCATGGCCGACAAAGCCACAGGGACCACAGTACTGCGCGATCTTTATCATGAGATGCGCGACAAGCCTGCGCCAGTAGACCTGGACGCGCTCTGGCAAAAACTTGGCATCGCGATGAAAGATGGCTCTGTTACGTTCAATGACAAAGCGCCGGAAGCGAATATTCGCAAGGCCATCACCACGGCGCGATCTGCTGAAGTTGCAGCACAGCGCTAGAGCGGAATTAATTCGCAAAAAATCGAGGCACTCACTTTCGGAGTGCCTCGACACAAGGAGACAACTTATTTCAACCTATGAGCAAATGAACGTCAGCTTCTCTTAGTAATGAAATCTGTAACGTACCTGAGCTGAGACCATGAGCGGCTCGCCGAAATGTGATCCGCCAAAGGTGTTGCTGAGATCTACAAAGTAATGTTTGTTGGCCAGGTTCGTGCCTGTCAATTTAACCGACCAGTTCTCGCCAAAAGATTTTCCCATGGAGAGATCAACCGTTTGATAACCCGGCAAATGAGCAGGCCCATCGCCATTGAGGAAACCTGAACCGTAAGAGAACGTACCGGAAATCCAGCTGCTGTGCGTCAGCGTATAACTGGCGCCCGTGCTCAGCGTGTTGCGCTGGTCATGATCAAGGAAGAAAGGACCATCGTCTGGCGGAGTGAAATCCGTGCGACCACCGGTAATGGCGCCGGAGCCTTCTGCCGACTGATGTGAATACACCATGTGCACATCCAGCTTCTTGAAGAGCCGGGGAGCGCGCAGCGTAACTTCCGTGCCAGTGATGCGTGCGCCTGCAATTGTCAGCGGGAAGAAGAGATTGGAGTTGCCAATGGAATCATGGTCAAAAAAGTTATGTGCGCCAGTGCGGAAGTTGTCCACTTCAACCGCCCATCCGCGAATGGGGATGGTGATACCAAACTCGCGCTGCTCGTCACGTTCGCCATGCAGCGGCAGAAAGCCGAGCGACTGGCTGGTAAGCAGTGCCTGCAAGCCATTGCCAACGGTATCCAGCGGAGGCGCCTGATAGAAACGGCCGTAAGATCCGCGAATGACCCATTTGAGATGCGGTATCTGGATGGCTGCGCCGATGCGCGGACTGCCCGCAGTTTCTGAAATCAATCCGGAGAAATGTGTAAAACGCATTCCCGCATTGATGGTAAGCCATGAAGCTGCTTTGTATTGGTCTTCGATAAACATTGCTTCCAGATCACCGCCAGCCTTCTGCCGTGTAAGCGGAATATTGATAGGAACTGGAATTGGGGTTGGAGCAGTTGGATCGTCAGGATCGGGAGGAATGGCCCCGTTGCCTTCAACGCCAATCAAAGTATTGTCATGCTGGCTGAAGCCGTAAAATCCGATCTTTGCATTATGGCGTCCGCGCACAACGCCGAGTGAAGCCTGGCCGCCTACATAGAAAGACGCACGATTGTCTGTGGTGACTAAGCGGTCGGCATCATCTCCCAGACCTTCAAAAGCAGCGCGATTGAAATGGTAAGAAGGTGAGAGCGTAAACACAACTCCCGGGCTGGCAGTGTGTATCCATGACAAGCTGCCGAATGAATCCTGTTCGCGTTCGCGATCACGAATGCCCAGGGCTTCATCGTCGGCGGTGTTCGGAACCTGATAACGATCTGTGCGCGCAGAGCCTACAAAACGAAATTGATCGTTAGGCGTCGCATTGAGGATCAACGACGTAAAAAGCCCTTCGCCCGATCCTAGATTATGCAGGTTGCCGCTGTCTGGCGTGGCCAGACCGTGGTCAGTCCGGTTGCCGTTCAGGCTGAAATAATAAGCAGATTTGTCATTGTGATCGCCAAAACTCAGCTGATCGTCTGTGCCGTTGTAGTTGCCAAAGCTCGTGACCAACTCGCCCTGCCGAGAGCGTTCAAAGCCGGTGCGTGTCGCCACATTGAAAACGCCGTAGGTACGGTCACCGAACTCTGCGGAAAAGCTGCCACGCTGTTCTTCCACGTAATCAATGTCTTTAGGATTAAATTGCGGGCCCACGTTGGTGGCAATGTTTGTATTGGGAACAGGAACGCCGTCAATCGCCCAGGTCACCTGATGTCCACCGCGCACGTGCAACTGGTCATGAACCAGAGTAGCGCCGGGAGTAAAATTTGTGATGATCGCCAGACTGTTGGAGCCATCGGCGCCGGGGGTCTGCGCAATTTGCTGGCGGCTTACAACTGCTTCCGGCGTGGACGATGAGGCATCCACCAATGCCGGCTCGCCGGAAACTTCTAACGTCTCTTCACGCTGCGCCACAGTCAGAGCAAAATGCAGTTCCTGCACATTATCTGAAGTAACCATCACTGACTGCTGCCCCACGGCAAATCCAGGCGAAACAATCTTGATGTCATATTCGCCCACAGGCACATTCAGCACCATGGCGATTCCGTCTTCATTGGTAGTGCCGCTTTGCTTGAAAGCCGAGGTGCGGCTCTGCACCACCACTTGCGCGCCCTGCACCGGACGGTGCTGCGGATCATGCACAATGGCTTTGACCGTTCCAAAAACCGAAGCGAATAAATTGGCTGAAGTAAAAATTAAAAACATTCCTAGTGTCACAACGGCTGCACGTTTCATGGTTATCCCCCGACGCCTTTTTTTGGTTGTGTTCTCTTCGCTGAGATGGACCCTGAATATCGCTTTGCGATCAACGCATGCCGTAGCAGTTGATAAACTTACCGGCATTTGATCTGCTCGCATTGGCAAGAGCACAAATACACTCTTCCGTAATTCGAGCATTAGCTTTTCAGGAAATGAAAATCGCGATTGGATTAGGCCTGAGGCGGGCCGCGATCTGTATGAGAAGAGAAACCAGCGCTGACGAAGGTGACGGGCGCAAAATGAAAATTGCGGTCGCTTACTGCCATCGGTGGAAGAAAGTTACTTGATGCCGGAGAAGCTGCAGTCGTCAGATGGCTTGGCGAGCAGCAATCCATGGGGCATTTGTAATTGTCTTCAACCCCGGACAAGCTGGAAGCTGATTCAATCGGCGCTGCATCATGGTGATGATGCTCGTGCGTCGCGCGGTCACAATGCGGCATTGCGCCCCCATGGCAGGACATTGCCTTCCCTGCCTCCCTGCAGCCCGTGGATGCCATCAGAGGCAAAAACGAGGATGAGATCAGGGCAACAACCGTCGCAATGGAGAAAATACGCCGCATGCTTACGAAGCTGAATATATCCCGGTTTCCTAATTTGGTGCAATCAGAAAATACTTACCAAGGTCATTAAACTTGTTAATCTCTTGGGGGCATCTAAGCCGCTTAACTTGATAGAGCGCTGACTGCTCAAACAGTTACGGACCATGCTACGCATTCGGCTGCGCCGCTGGTGGAACACGTAGAATTGATCCTGTAGAATCAGATTTTACAGACGCAGGAGTTGTTGCAAGTGAACGTTTGCGGGATATTTCGGTTGGTCGTGCGGGTCGCTATGCTCGCGGCGATGACTGTCTTTTTACTGCAAACTGCCTGCACCATCGGCTTAACGCCAGTTCTCACGGCAGACGCATCAGCGCCAACTCATTCCGGCTGCCACGATTCAACACCGGCGTCGCCAGATTCGCCCAACTCCAGTCAGAAATGCTGCAGTGGAAAACATGCTCCTGAAGCGCTGCTGAGCGCGATGCCTGCGCCCGCACTTTTCGTTTCCGCTGAGCTTCCTTCCAGCACGCTTTTCAGTCCGCACGTTTTATCGCGCCATGTTGTTGCTCTGGTAACTCCTTCCTCTGGACCGCCTGGCTTGTTCGTACTTCGTATCTGATTTCCTTTTCCTCACATCGATTAAGCAATTCAATAAAATTGCGTGAGTGATGCTGCTCCGCCTTCATGCGCTTCAGATTGAAGTCAGACAGGGTTCTTATGAAAGTTTCGGCTCTATTCATTCTGGTTCTTTTTTCGCTTTCACAATTTACGATTGACGCCGCTGCTGAAGACGATGCGCAGCCAGCACAACACCAGCATGCAACTCAAACGCAGGACATGCAAGACATGCCGGGAATGCATGGCATGCACCACCAGCCGGCAACGTTTATCGACGAGATACTGCACCACGATACTGCTGGCACATCCGCGCAGCCGAACTCCACGGCCGAGCCCATGATTATGCGCGTCCGCGGCAAATGGATGTTCATGGTCCACGGCATGGCTTTTGTAAACGCGCTGCAACAAAGCGGTCTGCGCGGTTATGACAAAGTTTTTTCTACCAATTGGTTTATGCCCATGGCGCAGCGGCAGATTGGCCATGGCGAACTCACGCTCCGCACCATGCTTAGCCTGGAGCCTGCAACTATCACCAATCGTTTTTATCCGCTGCTCTTTCAGCAGGGAGAAACAGCGTTCGGCAAGCCCATCAATGATGGCCAGCATCCGCATGACTTCATCATGGAATTGGCTGCGCTTTATGATTTGCGCTTAGGCACAAACGCGCTGCTATCTTTTTATGCAGCTCCAGTTGGCGATCCCGCAATGGGCCCCAGCGCATATCCGCATCGCGCTTCTGCTGCGGAAAATCCAGTAGCTTCGTTGGGGCACCATTTAGAAGACTCCACTCACATTGCCAATGACGTTGTAACTGGAGGACTGATCTATAAGAAAGCGCGCGTTGAGTTCTCAGGTTTTCATGGTCGCGAGCCAGACGAATTTCGCTGGGACATCAACTCCGGCGCGCTTGATTCATGGTCAACGCGCTTGACCGTGCAGCCAGCGCAAAACTGGAGCGCGCAATATTCATTCGCCCATCTCACTAGTCCGGAAGCGCTGCATGACACCGAAGACATTCAACGTATGACTGCCTCCGTGATGTACACGCGTCCGCTGGCGATTGGCAGTTGGGCCTCGACCGTGGTGTGGGGCAGAAACCATTCGCTTGAAACCGGAGAGAACTTCAACGGCTACCTGGCTGAATCCACGCTGCAGTTTTCACACCGAGACCGCGTCTGGACGAGGATTGAAAACGTGGATCGCACCAGCGAGTTGCTGCTGGGAAAGCAGGCTGAGCCTGCGGGTTTTGACGAAACATTTCTTGCCCGCATACAGGCTTACACCGCTGGCTATGATCATGACTTCCTGCTCATTCCCGGCCTTTCAACCGCCCTGGGCGGTCAGGTAACCTTTTATGGCAAGCCTGATTTTCTAACTCCTATTTACGGAGAGCATCCCGTGGGAGCTATATTATTTATACGCATTCGCCCTAAAGGCAACATGCATACTCATTGAGGACTTATATGAAAACATCGCGCCGTGATTTTCTTGTAGGAACATCTGCCGTAGCCACCACGCTGGTCACGCCCTTCGCCGCAATAGCGGCGCAAAAAGCGCCAGCCAAAGCCGCCCCTAAAGAAGAAGCTGGGGATGACGTCTCAACCAATGAAGACCTCATGCGCGAGCACGGGGTACTGAACCGCGTTCTGCTGATCTATGACGAAACCATGCGCCGCATTCAGGCCAAAGCAAAATTCGATCCCACGGTGGTTGTGAAGTCGGCGGGGATCATCAAGAGCTTTATTGAGGATTACCACGAGAAGCTGGAAGAGGACCACATCTTTCCGCGCTTTGAACAGTCCGGCAAATTGATTGAGCTGACGGTAAACCTGCGCGCGCAACACGCCATGGGCAGGCGTTTGACCGATCTGATCGTGACGACCGCAAAAAGCGGAGACATGCAAACACTCAACACTTCTCTTGCGTCTTTCAATCGCATGTATCGCCCGCACGAAGCGCGTGAAGACACGGTGCTTTTTCCGGCTCTGCACAGCGTAGTCAGCAAGCATGAGTATGATGCCATGGGTGAAGAGTTCGAGCGCATTGAACGCAAAACTTTCGGCGGTGACGGTTTTGACATGGCGGTGGCCCAGGTTACAGAACTGGAAAAGCAATTTGAGATCTACGACATCTCGCAGTTTACGCCGTCTGTCCCAATGGCCAAGTAATTACGCAGTATCATAGATGGTTAAACGCAGAACCAAGGGAGACGAGGATGGATAGTACTCTACTGATT
>DASXZE010000137.1:0-18665 GCA_036502105.1 Candidatus Angelobacter sp.
GGGCGTGAAGATTATCTGGCGGCACAAAATAAATTCGATTCCCGGCTGGCCGACCAGATGAATGAAGTGAATGAACACGCCAGGGCCATCATCTGGGCCAACGAGCCCACGGTTCTGCCAGAAGGAAATTTTGACCGCCTGTTGCAAATCGCCAATCTGCATTATGAAGATCTGGAAGGGAAGAAGCGGCCAATCTTAAGTTCCGAAGAAGTGCAGATGCTTTCCATCCGCAAGGGCTCGCTCGATGAAGAAGAGCGCCTGCAGATTGAATCGCACGTGCTGCACACGGTCAGTTTTCTGCAGCAGATTCCCTGGACCAATGAGCTGCGCAACATCCCTGAGATTGCACGCGGACACCATGAGAAACTGAATGGCACCGGCTATCCTTACAAGCTTTCCGCGCCGGAAATTCCCATGCAGACGCGCATGATGACCATCTCTGATATTTTTGACGCGCTCGCCGCTGCCGACCGCCCGTACAAAAAAGCCGTGTCGATTGAGAAGGCTCTGGAAATTCTGGAGCTCTCCGTTTCTGACGGTGAACTGGACCGCGGCCTGTTTGACGTTTTTGTCTCCGCCCGTATTTTTGACCACTGGAAAGTCGAACCCGGCGCGTACTGATTTTCACAGGTGGCGGTCGCTCATCCTGCCGCGAATTGCAGTAAACTCTACTGATAGCCATGAAAGAGTTCTATATATCCGACAGCGTGCGTTTTGAGAACCAGGTGATCACCACCTCGTTTCTGGTGGTGTCCAAACAGGCCAAGCCCAAGAAGAGCGGCGAGTTGTATCTGGCGCTCACGCTCGCTGACCGCACCGGCCACCTTGACGCCAAGATGTGGGACAACGTAGCCGACCACATCAACTGCTTTGAGCAGGATGATTTTGTAAAAGTGCGCGGGCTGCTCAACAAATTCAATGGCCGCTTTCAACTCACGCTCCACAAAGTGCGCTCCATGGAAGAGAAGGAAGTTGAATTTGAAGACTACCTTCCGCGCACCACCAAAGATATTGGCGCATTGTGGCAGACGGTGCGCGAGTTTGTTGACACCATGCGCGACCCGCATCTGCAGGCGCTGCTGCGCGCTTTCATGGCCGACCCGCAAATTGAGCATGCTTATAAAAACGCGCCCGCAGCCAAGACGCTGCATCATGCCTTCATTGGCGGGCTGCTCGACCATGTGGTCTCACTGTTTCAACTGAGCGATCTTGCGTGCCGCAACTATCCTGAGACCATCAATCGCGACCTTTTGCTCACCGGCGTTTTTCTGCATGACATTGGCAAGATCCATGAGCTTACCTTTGCGCGCTCTTTTACTTACACCACGCGCGGACAGCTGCTGGGGCACATGATTATCGAGCTGGAAATGCTGCACGCTAAAATCGCGCAGGTGCCGGGCTTTCCTGAAGAATACAAAACGCTGATTGAGCACCTCATCATCAGCCATCACGGAAAATATGAGTTTGGCAGCCCTAAGCTGCCCATGTTTCCTGAAGCGCTGATGCTGCATTATCTCGACGATCTTGATTCCAAGATGGAGAGCATGCGCGCGCACTTCCAGCGCGAGCCGGATGCCGATTGGACCACCTACAACAGCAGCCTGGCGCGGCCTCTGCTGAACTCAAAAAAGTTTATGGAGAAAATCAAGTCCGCAAGCGGCGCTACCGCTCCTGTCGAGCCGGAAGCCGCCCCGCAACCTACTTCGCAACCTACGCAACCCAGCTCTGCCGCTGCCGCCAACGGCGAAAAATAATTATGTCTGCCACCAGACTATAATTCGCATCAATATTCATAAGGGGGTATCAAGTGAAACCTGTACGCATGCTGGATGTTGTGGCGCTGTTTGCGCTGTGTCTTGCTCTCGGTTGCAACAATTCGGCCACGCCGTCGTCGTCGGCCTCTCCAACTCCAGGCTCCAGCCCAAATGCTGCGGCAAGTCCGGCTGCCGGTGCTCCGGCAACCAGTGGCGAGGCCGCAAACACCCAGCCGGCCGCACCCAAACCTGAAAGACAACCGATTACCATTCCCGCAGGAACGCGGATCACCGTCCGCCTGGGTGAAGCTCTCAGTTCCAAGAGCAGCACCGCTGGCCAGGGATTCGCTGCCACCGTGGCTCAGCCCGTGGTGATTGGCGGGCGGACCGCTATCAAAGAAGGTGCGGCTGCGCACGGCACGGTGGTGGATGCAAAAGCTTTGGGTCGCTTTAAAGGCGGCGCGTCGCTGGAAGTGCGGCTTGATTCCGTAACCATTGAAGGCCGCGACCGGCCGATTGAAACCAGAATGGTGGCTCGCACTGAACAAGGCAAAGGCAAGCGCTCAGCCGGATTCATTGGCGGTGGCGCTGGCGCAGGAGCACTGATCGGCGCATTGGCCGGCGGCGGCAAAGGTGCTGCGATTGGCGCACTGGCCGGTGCAGGCGCTGGCACAGCCGGAACGGCGTTTACCGGAAACAAAGATATCGTGTTGAACGCAGAAACTGTGTTGAGCTTTAAGATGAAGCAGTCAATTGAAGTTCGGTAAAAAGATTTTTGTCAGCGCAAATTCAAAATTAAAGGGGATGCTTTTAGGCATCCCCATTTTTTCTTTTTGACAGGTTGTATTGGGATTTTTGAAAACTAGTTGGGGCTTGATCCGACTTTGATGATGGCCTTACGCAATCTGGTGTGTTTGCCCAACAGGCGTTGATAGCGCTGCTCGGTCGCCCCCGCTTTGGCGGCAATGATCGCACGCACCGCAGCTTTTTCTTCCAGCGACCATCGCGCAAAATCTGGCACAAGACTCAGCACCATGGCGAAGTCAGCGAATGCCGTCTGCTCATGCTGTCTGATTTTCAGCGGGTCAATATTTAGCTGGCGCGCCAGTTGCGTGCTTGTGACTTTGCGCATAGCGTCTGCGTTGCCGCCAAAGTCGCGTGCCATGCGCCGCTGCACAGCCAGACCAACGTTACGGATAGAAAACTTGTCCCACGCGCCCCGCTCGGCTTCAGGCAGTTCATATACGACATTCGCTTTGCTCAAGCGGCGCAGCGTTGCCGCTGAAGTCCGGTATTTTGGGTTTGCCTGGACTTTCTTTTCTTCCACCTGCGCCAGCTTTTCCAGCGCAGGATCCATGGAGCGAAAGCCCAGCTTGCGGTAAAACCAGAAAGCGCCGGACTCAATAGCTTCTTCGTTCTCGTCGCCAATCTGATATGGATACACCGAGATGGCATTGGTGCCGTGCAACTGCTTCAGCAGTCGCAACGTTTGCGCATAGACCCATGCGGTTTCGCCATCGCGATACGCCGGAAAAGTGTTGAAGCCAATCTCTGTCCAGTCAAAGAGCGAGCTGCACTCAAAGTAATTAATCGGCACGCCGTTCTTCACCGTGAAGCCGGCAAGGTATGCGCGCAGCGGCATGCGCCTGTCTGCGGGGATGCCGCAAATAAAAACTTCCGCGCCCCGGCCAATGTCTGACTGCACCACCCATTTTGGATCGGCGATGCTGGTTCCGTACAGCTCTCGGTAGCGAACACCGAGCACCTCTTTCACCATGTCGAGTGTCTTCTCGCCTTGCGGTAGTGGCATGACTTTCATTGGCAGAGGCGGTTTAGAAAATTCGCTGGCAAACGAAACCTGGCGGCGCTGTATGAGCGGCTCGCGATGAAAATAAAATTGCTTCACTGGTTTACGCGCGAGCGTGCGTGAAGCGGGTGATCCACTCATATCCCAACGCACCATGATTTCCAGCGAATCATAGAGTGCGCCCTTTTCTTTTTCGCTGAGCGGCAGCCGCTGGAATTGCTGAATCAACCATGGCAATTCATCTTGCCGACCGCGCGCGGCTTTGAGCCAATCGAGATAGTGCACGTTCGCTTCAATCAGCGAATCTTCTTCCATCAAGGGAAAGAACCTGGGCCAGATCAAGCCGCGCTGCGGATCACGCTCATAGCCGTCCCACTGAATGGAAATTGCTTTTGGATAATGTCTCACCAGCCAGCAAACCAGGGCATAGCTATACGCGGCCTCAACCACTGTCCCGGCAATACCGGCTATTTCTTCTGGCGCAAAGTCGTCAGAGTCGGCGCCCGCCGCCAGCAAGGCTTTTACCTTGGTTTCAATTTTTTCCAGCAGTGCGTCTGCCAGTCGCAACACGCGCAGCCCGGGCGGAAAGGCGCGAAAGAACAAAAGCAGGTCATGAAAGCGAATTACTGCCTCTGTATCTTTGCCGACCGCAGCCCGGTCTGCCGCTGTGAGAAGACGCACCATTTCCTGCTCCAGCTTCGTTTGCGGGGCCACGCCAATCTGCGCGCGCGCCTGCTCCAGCTGTGTGACGATGGCGGCAAGTTTTGACTGGGCTGTTGTCTTAGATATGATTTTGGCCATGATTTGCGCCCGGTTCAGGGCGGGTCAATCATATCGTTTGTTGCGGATGGCGCAATAGCTCCTACTAAAACCGCAATAGCTAAAATAAGGCTAGTGCTAGAAAAGAAAGTCTCCGCGATAAACCAATTGTCCCTCGATTACGCGCGCCTCTTTAGTTAGTGCATGCGACTTGGGCGGCTTTTCATCCTGAATATGCAGGACCGTATGCCCCTGGCTCACCAGATAATCCGAAACCAGCATGCGATGGCAGCGGAAATACAGCAGCTCGGCGCACATGATGGCGGTATTAACTTTTCCTGCGCGCTCAACTAAACGCGCCGCGGCTGCATGGAATTTTTCTGACAGCATGTAATCGCCATAATTGCGGAATGACGGATTACGCAGTGCAATGTTGGGCGATTCTTCCGCCGGCATCTGCCGGCTGCGGCGTCCGCCAAGATCCTTTTCCCATAGGTATTCGGTGCCAATCTCCGGCAGCCACAGCTCCAGATGGTCACGGTTGAAATGCGGATGCCGCCGCGACATGGGGAAAGCGCGAATATCTTCCAGCAGACGAATGTCATGGGCCTGCAGCACGCGCGAGAACTCTGCCAGGTCGCGCGTGGAATGCCCAATGGTGAAGATGGTGGCCACAGACTCATTCTATTAGGGCGCAGAAAAACATTCACCGCGGAGACGCGGAAGCGCGGCGGCGGAATGATTTATTTACAATGACTCGCACATGCATCCACTGCTGCTTGAAACCGCGCACCGTCCCATTCCCATGCCTACGGCTCCATGGGCCATGAAACAAAAATGGCATGACCTGCTCTTTGCCCACTGGCCGCTTGCGCCAGAGAAGCTGCGCGCGCTAGTTCCGCAGGAGCTGGAATTGGATTTGCGCGACGGCATGGCCTATGTCGCGGTTGCGCCGTTCTGGATGAGCGGCATCCGTGGACGGCTGGCTCCGCCGCTGCCATTTTTTAATAAATTTTGCGAGCTGAATGTGCGGACATACGTCCGCTACAAAGGCGTACCGGGCGTTTATTTTTTCAGCCTTGATGCCGCCAGCCTGCCCGCCGTGCTGGGCGCTCGCGCGGTTTTTAAGCTGCCCTATTTTCACGCCGTCATGTTGATCCGGTCTGACGGAGAATCGTTTGAATACACCAATCGCCGCCTGCAAATGCCCAGGCCGGCAAATTTTCAGGCGCGATACTGGCCGGTGTCCGAGCCGCATGTGCGGGAAAAAGATTCGCTCGAGTATTTCCTGACTGAGCGCTACTGCCTCTATACAGTCGATCACGGACAGGTGTTTCGAACTTACATCCATCACCTGCCCTGGCAGTTGCAGAATGCCGAAGCAGAATTTGAGACAAACACCATGGTGCAGGCTGCCGGAATCGAATTGACTGACACGAAGCCGTTGCTCCACTTCTCAAAACAGATTGAAGTTCTGGCCTGGTGGCCGGAGAAAGTTTAAAAATCCGCAAGTTTTCATTTTTCTATTTTTAGAAATATTCGTCTTAGATCGTCACTCCAATATGTTTATGTATGCCTTTTCCGGCTGCCTTGCTGACATCTAAACATCAGGCGTATTGTGTTTCGTTGGAGCAAAAAAAGCAGCAGCATTGAAGCAGAACTGCTGATCCATTTGCGGCAACGCAAGAGTTGCCCGCAGGCATCTACAACGCAAAGCAGCCGATTGGAGAGATGATGACCAAGGCAGAACTGGATCGACGTAAATTTTTGCAGATGGCGGCCGCAGCCGGCGCAGCCACCGTTCTTCCAAAGGTGGGATATGCCAGCGCCGCCACGGCGACGGAAGAGCAGACTGCAGCAGCAGGCGTCGTCACCAAGACGATTGGCATGAATGTGAATGGAACCGCCCGCCAGCTCCAGGTGGATACACGCGCCACTCTGCTGGATACCTTGCGCGAACAGATGCAACTCTTCGGCACCAAAAAAGGTTGCGACCACGGCCAGTGCGGCGCATGCACGGTGCATGTGAACGGACGCCGGGTAAATTCCTGCCTGACGCTGGCAGTAATGCATGACGGCGATCAGGTCACCACGATTGAAGGGCTGGCGCAGGGCGAGCAGCTTTCACCCATGCAAGTGGCCTTTGTGGAGCATGACGCATTTCAATGCGGCTACTGCACGCCGGGACAGATCATGTCCGCCACGGCGCTGCTGAAAGAACCTTGCGGCCCGCACGACGACGATATACGCGAGTGCATGAGCGGCAATATATGCCGCTGCGGGGCTTATCCCAACATTGTTGCCGCGGTTCAATCCGTGCGGAAAGGCTAACCCGAATGCTACCTTTTGATTACGTAAAAGCCAGAAATGAAAATGAAGCCATGGATCGTGTGCGCGCTTCCAATGCCGCCTTTGTGGCTGGCGGCACCACGCTGGTCGACCTGATGAAGCTGAACGTGATGCTGCCATCGGCGCTGGTGGACATCAACAGCCTGCCGCTCGACAAAATTGAGTCGCTGCCCGATGGCGGTCTGCGTGTGGGGGCGATGGTCCGCAACAGTGACATGGCGCACCATGAGCTGGTGATCAAGCGCTTTCCGGTACTCTCACAGGCGATTCTTGCCGGAGCGTCTCCGCAGCTGCGCAACATGGCAACCACGGGCGGCAACTTGATGCAGCGTACGCGCTGCTACTACTTCCGCGATACGGCTTATGCCTGCAACAAGCGCCAGCCCGGCTCAGGCTGTGCGGCGCTTGAGGGCTTCAATCGGATACACGCGGTTTTGGGCGGCAGCGATCAGTGCGTTGCCACTCATCCTTCAGATATGGCGGTAGCGCTGGTGGCGCTGGATGCAATGGTCCACATCAAGAGCGCAAAAGGTGAACGCAAGGTTGCGGCCGGCGAGTTCCATCTTTTGCCAGGAAGCACGCCGAATCTTGAAACCGTGGTGCAGCCGGGAGAGCTGATCACATATGTCACGATCCCGAGCAGTAAGTTTGCTGCGCAGTCAGCATATGTGAAGCTGCGCGATCGCGCGTCTTACGAATTTGCGCTGGCTTCGGCGGGAGCGGCGCTGGAGCTTCAGGGCAACAAGATCCATGCAGCACGGCTGGTGCTGGGTGGCGTGGCGACCAAGCCATGGCGATCCACGGAAGCTGAGCACGTGCTCACGGGCGCAACTGCCGATGAAAAAACTTTCCATGCCGCAGCGGAAGCGGCCATGAAATCTGCCAAGACATACAAGTACAACGCGTTCAAAGTTGAGTTGGCCAAGCGCGCGATTGTCCGCGCACTGAGCAGTGCAGCGCAGCAGAAAGCAGAGGGATAACTGATGAGTGCATCCGTAGGAAGTTCTATCAACAGAAAAGATGGGCATCTCAAAGTTACCGGACAGGCGCGCTATGCGGCTGACCATCCCATGAAGAACGTGGCCCACGCCGTGGCCATTTGCAGCACCATTGGCAAGGGCCGAATCACAAATATTGACTGCGCCGAAGCAGAAAAAGCGCCGGGCTTTCTGGCCATTATTCATCATGGCAACGCGCCAAAATTGTTTCGTCCAGTGAATAATTTTATGACAGCTTCAAAACCGGGCGAGATTCGCGTGGTTTTTGAAGACGATAGAGTTCACTACGGCGGGCAATACATTGCCGTGCTGGTGGCAGGCACGCTGCAGCAGGCGGAGCATGCCGCGAACCTGGTGAAGATTACATACGAAACAGCAACGCCCAGGGTCGATACCGAACAGGCCATCAGCAATGGCTACGAACCAGAGCAATCGTTTGGTGAAAAACTGAAGGCGCAGCGCGGCGATCCGGGGCCGGCGCTGCAGAGCGCGGCGGTGAAGCATGAAGCCGATTATCTGACGCCGAATGAGCACCACAATCCCATGGAGCCATCGGCCTCCATAGCGGCGTGGAGCGGAGACGACCTCACGCTGTATGAAACCACGCAATGGGTGGTGGGCGCGCGCAACACCGTGGCAGAGACGCTGGGCATTTCTGAAGAGCGCGTCCATATTATTTCTCCGTTTATTGGCGGCGGCTTTGGTTGCAAAGGATTTATCTGGCCACACTCGGTCATGAGCGCCATTTGCGCGAAGAAGGTCGGCCGTCCGGTGAAGGTGAACCTTACGCGCAAGCAGATGTTCAGCGGCGTGGGGCATCGCTCAGAGACGCGGCAGAAAATTCAATTGGGTGCGACGAAAGACGGCAAGCTCAACGCGATCCAGCATGACACGCTGGTGCAGACTTCCACGGTCGATGAGTTTATTGAGTCCTGCGGCAACATATCGCGCTTTCTATACAGCACGCCGAACATGAGCATTTCGCATCGCGCGGTGCGGGTGAATATTGCCACGCCCACGCCCATGCGCGCTCCGGGAGAAAATCCGGGGATGTTTGCCATGGAGTCCGCCATGGATGAGCTGGCTTACAAACTCAACATGGACCCGGTGCAGCTGCGCATTGTGAACCACTCTGACAAAAACGAACACACGGGGCAGCCGTGGTCGAGCAAGTATTTGAAAGAGTGCTACCAGGTGGCGGGCGATAAATTTGGCTGGGCCAAGCGCGATCCCAAGCCGCGGTCTATGCGTGACGGAAAATATCTTGTTGGCTGGGGCATGGCGACGGCCACGTATCCTGGCATGCGCAGTCCTGGCGCGGCCAAGGTAAGAATCCTGCAGGATGGCTCTGCACAAGTCAGTAGCGCCACGCAAGACATGGGTGGCGGAACTTACACCACCATGACGCAGGTAGTGGCTGACGTAACTGGAATTCCCGTGGATAAGATTCGGCCTGAACTGGGTGATAGCCGCATGCCTCCAGCGCCGGTCTCTGGTGGGTCGATGACGACGGCAAGCGTGCTGCCCGCCGTACAGCAGGCGGCGAAAGAAGCGCTTAAGAAAATTGTGCAGGCGGCCATTGCTGATGAGAAGTCGCCGCTGCATGGCAAGAAAGAAGATGAGGTAGAAGCCGGGAGCGGCAGAGTCTATCTCAAGGGCAGCGCTCCGGAATCTGGCATGACCTACACGCAGGTGCTCTCGGCCAAGAACCAGGCTGCGGTGGAAGGCGAGAGCTTTATGCAGCCCGGCAAAGAGCGCGAGCAGTATGCGTTCCAGTCATGGGGCGCGCAGTTTATTGAAGTGAAAGTGGACACGGAAATTGCCAAGGTCACAGTGTCACGCGTGGTGAGCGCGTTTGATATTGGCAAGGTCATCAATCACAAAACCGCGGAGAGCCAGGCTTACAGCGGCATTATTATGGGCACGGGCATGGCGCTGATGGAGCACACGGTGTATGACAATCGCGATGGCGGCATTATCAACAGCAACCTGGCGGATTACGCTGTGCCGGTGAATGCCGACATACATTCGATTGAGGTGCACTTTATTGATAAGCCAGATCCGTATATTGATCCGTTTATTGGGGCACGGGGCGTGGGAGAAATTACGGCCACCGGAGTTGCACCGGCAATCGCCAACGCGATTTACCATGCAACGGGCAAACGCGTGCGCGATCTGCCCATCACGCCGGACAAGCTACTCTAGCCGGACTTAAATATTCGGCTCGTCAGATGGTGGCGTTTGGCTTCGCCATGCCCAGCAGAATCTGGAACAGCAGGAGCCAGCGCTTCAGGTTCACGGTGATCAGGAAATTTTCTGTCACGTGCTCCTTGCCGTTTTTGCCCAGGCGTTGAGCAAACTCCGGATGCGTGAGCAGATAGCGAATCTGATAGGCGCAGCCTTCCACTGAATGCACCAGCACGCCGGTGAGCTTGTGGATGATCTGCGTGGGAATTCCGCCCACCGCACCCGCGATGACGGGCTTCTCCTTCCACAAGGCTTCGGTCACGGGCAGGCCAAAGCCTTCTTTGAGCGACTTCTGCACAATCACCGTGGAAGCGCGCTGCAGGGCGTTGATTTCCAGCGCTGACCATGGCGGCAGATTCAGAATGATTACGTCAGGGTCATCGCCGGCGGCTTCCATGACTTCCTGCAGAACTACCGCGCCTTCAGGATCGTCGGTGGCGCCGCCTCCGGCCAGGACTAACTGGCAATCGACATATTTTTTTACCAGCTTATAGGCTTCAATCACGCCCACTGGATCTTTGAGTCGGTCAAAGCGGGAGATCTGGGTGATGATGGGGCGCGAGCGGTCCACGCCAAAGTCGTCACAAACTTTGTTGATGAACTCTTCCGGCAGGTCGCGGTTCTTCTCTGAAAGCGGATCGATGGACGGATAAAACAAATACTGCGGGCTGGCGAGCTGGCGCGTGAATGACGGCGAGGAAAAAATGCTGGCGTCATATTGCTCGACCATCGGTTTGAGAAAATTCCATACGTCAGGATGCGGGCTGGAGAGATCCATGTGGCAGCGCCATATCCATTTGCCGCGCCTGGCTGATTTGGAGCTGATGAGGCCCACCGGCTGCGGATCATGGATGACGAACAGGTCCTCGGCAAATTCCATCCGCTGGCGGTTCAACTCCGTGTATGACATGAAAATATCTTTGATCTGCTGCGTCAGGTTGTAGTCGCCGCCGTGCAGCGCGTTGTGAAACGCCTTGGTGACTTCAAAAAAATCATTGCCGCCGGTAATTACGTCCCAGCGTGTGGGAATTTCCAGTTCGTTCATCAGCGGGATGAGGCGATTCAGGATTTCGGCAACGCCGCCGCCTACGGCGGTGGAGTTCACCATTTTTACAGTCTTACCGCGCAGATGGCGCGCGAGAAAGCGGATTTCATCCAACTCAGGCTGGCTAATGATGGCAGCGTAGTCGTCAATGCAGGGAGCAGCGGGCGGCGGAGGTTGTTGCGTGCGTATGCGCGGCTGCTTGCGGCGCTCAATGACGTGCGCGGTCAGATCGGTCTCGCGCAGGCGGCGATCTTTTATTTCGGCTGTTTCGGCGGGTATTTCAGAACGTATTTTTGCTTCTGGCGTATTCGCTGGATTTGAGGCAGACGCTGGCTGGTGGCCGTTTTTTTCTTTTCCAGCCAGTTCTTCTGCTCCCAGCGTTGTATTCCGTCCCGGATTTTTGTCTCTCATTAAAAAAATCTCCAGCTATCTGGTTGCCGTTGCCTGATGGGCCAGATCAGTACGGCTGATTTCAATTTCAAGTATTTTTAAAATGTCGCGGCGCACGCCTTCGAGCGTTGAGGTATAGATATCAATGCGATTCAGCCGGTCGGCTGCCTGCGCCAGCTCCAGGTCATGTTCCAGCCACGCGGAGAAATCATTGGTATTCAGCTTGAGGCGAAGCCGCGCGTCAATAAAGTGGTAATAGATGGCGTGGATACTTACTTTGTGCAGACCGTCGGCAAACTCTTCAAGATTGCGCGCCACGTACGGCGTGGGAACAACGACCAGGTCAGAAGCCATCAGATAAAAAGGTTCCATGGCTGTGCGCGTTACGGCGCGTGGATTTTTTTGCAGATACTCTTCGATGATCCGAATCAGGCGCTCCCGCAAAATTGCGATAGAGGTAAATTCCCGGACATCAATCGCGGCCAGCCGCTCCGCCAGCGCCACTTCGTTACAGGCGGCAAAGGCCCAATGAGCAAAGTCATTGGAAAAGCCTTCTTTAATAAAGTGGTGCTCGGCCAGGGTCTGAAAAGTGTGCTGAAAGATGGACGAATCAGGGCAGGTGCGGAGAGCCTCCAGCAGTTCCTGCAGGTTAGTGGCTTTCTGGCGGCCGATTCGCAACAGATGTGCGGCCGAGTTGAAATAAAAAGGTGAACGCGCCCAGCGCGAACGAGTTGTGGGCAATGGAGGTGCCGTAGCCATAAGTTTTCCTCTTGCCACCGGGCGGGTCTGCCCGATCAATGATTGCTGGTAGTAGTTTGATGCCCAGAAGGTAAGTGCTGTTGCTGGCCCTTCCAGACGTTGCAAACTTATCTCCGTCGTGGTCTTACCTGCGTCTAAGACCAGAGCTGGGTGGTGCGAACAAAAATGAAAAGCCAATGCCAATCAGCAGCATCCAGCCAAGGTTGGAACGCGCGGAATCATTGGCGATGGTGACGTTTCCGGTCGGTCCAAATAAAAATGTGGCGAAAAACAGGGCGGCCAGGACGGTACCAAGTATCCCAGCTTTGGCCCCAAAGAACGCGGCGGTGACCAGCAGGATTGCCGTGAAAATGAGGGGGACCAGGTTTTTCCAAGCGTGGCCTTCAGACGCTGCAATCGCTCCCATGGCGGCCAGGCCGCAAATGAGCCCGCCGAGGGCTGCGTCCATGAGCGGCAGAGTCCATAACTTTTGGGCGACTAGCTTGATCCGGGTTTTATTGATCCAATGATTCAGCTGCATGCAAATCTTTTCCTAGTGTTTCTGGCTCTTCCCGGAATTCTTGCGGAACCGAATTTTCTTGCCAGCATTTTTAGGATGACAAAAGTCAGGGTTGCTGTGGGATAAATCGAGAGCTGGATGCCAATTTTTTTCAGCTGCATAGGAAGTGCATCCGAATGCCACATGGGGTACAAGAATCCGACACACTTCATTTAATGCGCGCAGGTGTTTACTATGAGTTTTAGAATCCAGCATCAACTTAGGATTTGGCTGGAGTTTCAGCATCTTAAGGATTTAAGGTTTCGCCACGGCCCGATAACCATTTCAACGTTTCTTTTTCAAAATGTTCCATGCATACTGCTGATCCATTTCTCTTTCAGCTGTTCTTCATCTTCGTGTGGGCAAAACTCTTTGGCGAAGCCTTTGAGAGGATGCACCTACCGGCAGTACTGGGCGAGATTCTTGCCGGAGTTCTTCTTGGTCCCTACGGCGCGCGACTGGTGGTCCCCACAGACGCCATCTATGCGATTGCCGGCATTGGCGCTATTTTTCTTCTATTCACAGTTGGTTTGGAAACGCAGCCGAAAGACCTGATCAGCGTGGGGCGGACTTCTCTGTATGTCGCGCTGGCGGGGATCGCGGTGCCGTTTATTTTTGGCGTCTCTTACATGATCCTGCGGCATAGCCCGGTGCATGAGGCCATTTTTGTTGCAGCTGCCATGGTGGCGACCAGCGTGGGCATTACGGCACGCGTGCTGGGAGACATGAACCTGCTGAAGACCTTTTCCGCCAGAATTATTCTGGGCGCAGCGGTCTTTGATGACGTGCTGGGCATGATTGTGCTGGCCGTGGTGGTGGGGCTGGTCTCGTCCACGGGGCTGGAGTGGGCGCAGCTGCTCCTCACCGCCATTGAAGCCATTGGCTTTGCCCTGGTCATGATGTTCTATGCGCCGCGCGTGGTAAAGCGCATGGAGCCGGGCATGGAGCGCATGTCAACGCAGGATGCGCCGCTGATTATTGCGCTGGCCATCTGCCTGGGACTTTCTTACGCGGCAGTGAAGATTGGCATGGCGGCGATTATCGGAGCGTTTTTTGCCGGGCTGGCTTTTGCTGAGTACTCACCGCGATGGAACCTGCGCGCGCGGGTTTTTTCCATCAACGAATTTCTAGCGCCATTTTTCTTTTTCAGCATGGGCGCGCGCATGAACATGGGAATCTTTGACACCAAGCTGATTGTTTCAGCTATTGTGATTTCACTGCTGGCGATCGTTTCCAAGCTGGTAGGCTGCGGGTTGCCGGTGTTGCGCTCGGGCGGCTGGAGAACTTCATTCAAGGTGGGCATTGGCATGGTGCCGCGCGGTGAAGTGGGATTGATTGTGGCTCTGGTGGGCCTGCAGATGAATATCGTTTCTGAATCGGCGTATGCGCTGGTGATTTTTATGACCGGCATCACCACGCTGGTTGCGCCTCCGATTATGAAGCTGGCTTTCCGTGACGAAGTTACGGAACCCAAGATGATAGAGCGGCGAAGCTCAGCGATGTAGACAAATTCTTACCGCGGATTTGCGCGGACCAACGCGGACCATCAAAAAAACGCGGACCATCAAGAAATTGATTCACCGTCTGGTTATTTTTAATCTTTTAAACATTGAAAATAAATGCCATCGATATTTAGCGGCATTGCCGCTCTCTTTATTGCATTTCTTTATTTACAGATCTCTTTATTACTCACCCTTATTTATAATTTGCGGTTAACTGTCTGATTTATTTTGCACAAGGAGATCACACTCAATGCCGGGAGTTACAGGGCGGATTGCGCTGGTTACGGGAGCGTCCCAGGGGATTGGCCGCGCGTGCGCGCTGGCGCTGGCGGAAGGCGGAGCGATCATTGCACTGGCTGCGCGCAACGAAGAAAAGCTAGCGGCTGTGGCAAAAGAGATTGAGAGCCTGGGCGGACAGGCGGCCACGTTCCGCATGGACGTGAGCAAGGAAGACGAAGTAAAGAGCGCCGTAAAAGCGGTGATCGCGCGCTTTGGGAAGATTGAAATTCTGGTCAACAACGCCGGCGTGACCAAAGATACGCTGTTGATGCGCATGAAGCGGGAAGACTGGGATTCAGTGATCCAAACAAATTTGGGCGGCGCATTTTTTATGTCGCAAGCGGTGATTGGGTCGATGCTGAAACCGCGCTGGGGCCGGGTCATTAACATTACCAGCGTGTTTGGGCAGATGGGCCAGGCCGGGCAGGCGAATTATTCGGCGTCCAAGGCGGGATTGATTGGCTTCACCATGGCCATGGCGCGCGAAGTGGCTTCGCGCAATATTACAGTGAACGCCGTGGCTCCCGGATATATTGCCACTGCCATGACAGAAGTGTTGCCGGAAGACATGAAATCCAAGGTGAATGAGATGATTCCGCTGGGACGCGCCGGGACTGACGCCGAGGTGGCGCATGCCGTACGTTTTCTGGCTTCAGAAGAAGCGAGCTATATCACCGGGCACGTGCTGAAGGTGAATGGCGGAATGTTGATGGGCTAACGCTGGCCATGGGTGAGCAAAAATCTTCTCTCTTTGTTTTGCTCGGCGGATTCACGATTGTGCTGGCGTGGTCTGCGATTCGTCCTCATGATTACTTCACCTGGGCGCTGGAAGTTTTTCCGGCATTCCTGGGGCTGGCTGCGCTGGCTATTACTTATCGCAGGTTTCAATTCACCACACTCGTTTACTTCCTAATCATGGTGCATGCCTGGATTCTGTTTGTTGGCGGCCATTACACATATGCTGAAGTCCCGCTGTTCAACTGGATCCGCGACCACTTTCATTTGGCGAGAAATGATTTTGATCGCGTGGGACATTTTGCCCAGGGCTTTGTGCCGGCGCTGATTGCGCGGGAAGTCCTGTTGCGAAAGAAAATTGTTTTGAGGCGCGGCTGGCTGTTTTATATCGTATTGAGTATCTGCCTGGCGATCAGCGCGGCGTACGAGCTGCTGGAATGGCGCGTTGCGGTGGCCAGCGGTTCCGCAGCGGACGCATTCCTGGGTACCCAGGGCGATCCATGGGACACTCAGGAAGATATGGCGACTGCGATTGTGGGAGCGCTGACGGCGTTGATCTTCTTTTCCCGCTGGCATGACCGGTTGATTAGCAAAATGGAAGCAAGCAGACAGGGCAATCCATAGGATGAATTCGAGATGTTGATCGTCTTTTATGTTGACTATTTTCCAGGCCGAGACCGCTGAACACATCAGCACGGCGCGCGAGCTGATGGTGGAATACGCGACGTGGCTGGAATTCAATCTCTGCTTTCAGGGTTTTGAAGAAGAGATGCAGTCATTGCCGGGAAAATATGCGCCGCCAACTGGGCGGCTTTTGCTGGCCTTTTGGGACGGACGGCCTGCGGGTGTGATCGCCCTGCGCGCGCTTAAAGACACTGGCTTGTGCGAGATGAAGCGGCTTTATGTGCGTTCTGAATTTCGCGGGCACAACATTGGACGGATTCTGGCGGAGCGCTTGATTGCCGAAGCCGCTGCGATTGGATACACGCGCGTGCGGCTGGACACGGTTCCAGGGCAGATGGACAAGGCTATCGCGATGTATCGCGCGCTGGGATTCAAGGAAACGGACGCTTATTACGACACTCCGGTGGGCCAGACGTTATTTATGGAACTGGATTTGTGAAAACTCAACTTGTGAAATTCGATTTGTGAAATAGCCGCCCATTGGCTGTGGAAATCACATATGTCCGCATTTATCAGGCCGCGTTTTGGCGTTTATCAGTCGGTAAGCCTCATATCTAAGTGGTAAATATTCAGTTTTTGGTAGAAGTTGGTGTGTGCGGCGCCGAAATGGGCGGCGAGAGCGGCCATCGCTGCTGGAAATAAGCTTTTTCCGGCAAAAATGTTCTTGCGGAAAACTACTTCTATGTTTACTATCCAAGCAACTTCCGGGAATCCCAAAGCAAAGCAGACCGCATGAATATTGGCGAGACAATCAGAACGTATAGGCTGCAGAAGGGCATGTCACAGGGTGACATTGAGAAGCGCACAGGACTTTTGCGCTGCTACCTTTCCCGCGTGGAAAACGGACACACCATCCCAAGTTTGGATACGCTTTCCAAAATTGCCGGCGCCATGGAATTACCGCTGGGACAATTCTTTGCCGACCACTTTTCCAACGGCAATAGCAAGAGCCTGCCTCCGCTTACGGAAGATGAAGTGCGTTTTCTCACGCAGATTCGCCGCTACTCAATGAGCTTGAACGAGAGTGATCGCAAGCTGGTATTGGCCATGGTGAAGAAGATGGCTGCTGGAGCGGGAAAATAGTTTCTAAAATCCCGAAGCATCGCGAGGGATCCCTACAAGCAGGAAAACCTTTATCCCTTTAGCACATCGTTGCAATAGGGTTCCCTCACCCGCGCTATTCACATTTACAAAACAGCAAACAGATTTACAGTGCGGGATTCGGGATTTCAGAAAAAAGCTTTTTACGCTGCCTTGCTCGCTTCGCTCAACGCCATCACTGCCAGTTCCAGCCGGTCACGTGCGCCGGTTTTTGTGAAGATGCTTTGTAGATGGCGCTTCACTGTGTTCTCGCTGATGGTGAGCGCTTCGCCGATATCTTTATTTTTCATGCCGCGGGCCACATGGTAGGCAATCTGACGTTCGCGAGTGGAAAGGCGTCCCATGGTGTTTGCGGTGTTCTTGGATTCTGCAGTCATAGTTGAGAGAACCTGCTGGGCCAGCTCGTCAGAAAACGCGAGTTCGCCGTTGGCCACGGTGCGGATGGCCGCAAAAAGTTTCTCCGGCCCGTCACTTTTCAACACCAGCCCGCGTGCGCCTAACTTAACCACCTGGGCATAATCCAGTTCATTGTCAGAACCGGTAAGAACCACGGCGGCAACACGGCTGCCAGCCCGATCCAGAGTACGCAGGGCCTCAAAGCCATCACCATCGGGCATGAAGAGGTCGAGCAGTAAGACATCCGGCGGACGTTCCTGAACTAACGCGACCGCTTCCTGTCCGTTGGACGCGCGGCCTTCGACCACGAAATCCGGTTGTGTAGCCAACAACGCCGCCAACGACTCACGCAAAACAGTGTGATCGTCAGCAATAACAATCCGGGTGCGATTTGTGGAAACAATTTTAGGAACCATACTGATTTCTTAGATGCAATTCAGCGACGGATGAAATGCCAGACTTTCAGGTTGGCCGCCATAAGGGTGAAAATTTGTGCAGAGCTGAAAATGGATGCAAATCCAGCAGCTCTGCCCGCCATGACCCAGCAGCTCTGCTGCAAGGACAAAGTACGGCAGGGCGGGTATCCAGCTTGTACTTTGAGCACGTAGGAGCGGGGCGTGGTCATATGGTATATTTCGCTTTAAATGCTCCTTGCACGGGAGCAGTGTCTTTCGATTCGAAGCTGGATCTTAGAATTGCAGTTAGAAATGGAGCCGATCTTTGGCGGTTGATGAAGAACTTACGCTGTTGGAAGATCAGCTTCGCCGGCTGAAGATCGAATATGACATGTACTTTGGCGGAGGGTCCAAGAAACCGCCCGCCGATATCGAATGGAAAGTTAAAAACCTTTTAAAAAAATTCTCTGACGGACATCGCATGAGTTATGCCCAGCGCTTCCGTTATACGACCATCCAGCAGCGATATGCGCTCTATAACGCCCTGTGGCAGCAAAAACTGGTCATCAAGGAAGAAGGCTACCGGCGGCCGCAGGACGCAGTGCTGGGTATCCAGGGCATGCGCTCTGACGAAGAGCATGAAGCCGCCAAGGCCCTGCGCCACAAACATGGCCCGGTAACCGAAGACAGTCCGTTCAAAACCTCCTTTTCTGACGCTGACTCTGACCAGAAACAAGTTGAGTCACTGTTCCAGGCATTGACGGATGCGCGCAAGAAGTCCGGCGAAAACAGCGCCGCCAACCTGGATTCGTTCAAAAAATTCGTAAAACAGAAAACCACTCAGCTGCAAAAAGAATATGGCTGCAAAGCCGTGGAATACACGGTGGAATTGCAGAACGGTCAAGCGAAGCTGAAGGCCAAACCGAA
>DASXZE010000138.1:0-13832 GCA_036502105.1 Candidatus Angelobacter sp.
CCGACCACCGTATAAGGCTGCACTGCCCCAGTTTCCACACCACCCAGATCTATTTTCTGGCCGAGCGGATCCTGGTCGCCAAAATATTTATGCACCAGCATCTGATTGATCACGGCAACAAACGGCGCGCTCGAGTTATCACTGTTGCCGATCATCCGCCCTTTGAGCATGGGCGTGCCCATGAGTTGGGCATAGCCTCCGCTCACGGCGGTGATGCGCGCTTCCATCCTGTGTGCAGGGTCGTCAGGATGCTGCGCCAGTTTAAAACTGGTGCGCATGTTAATGCCGGATAGCGGCAGCGCAGTTATCAGCGCGGCGTCTTGTACGCCGGGCACCTGCCGCAATCTTTCGAGCGTTGGCTGATAAAAGAGCGTGGCTACTGACGTGGGAGCGGGCTCCCCTGCATTTGAAACACCCATATTGGCGAATCCGGCGGCATCAGCCGGCATGGCCGTGAATGAAGTTATGCGAGCGGTTTCAAAACCTAAACGCGTGTGCTCAAGGTTCCACAAAGTATGAAAGAGCAAGCCTGTAGCGATCAGCAGTAGAGTTGAAAGGGCAACTTCACCGGCTACAAGCCAGCCGCTGAGACGGGCACGTACAGAGCGGCTACCCAATCCGCGTGAGGCTGACTGCAAGGCCGGTTGCGGATCTGTTCTGGAGACGAGCAGTGCGGGAATGAGCGATGACAATACAGTTGTGATTGTCGCGATCCCAGCCAGAGCCAGCACTACGGGCCAGTGCAGGGCCACGGCGTCACCGCGTGTTACCGCTTGCTGCAACAACTTGTGGGAAGCGGTAATAATCAAAACGGCGATACCAAATCCCAGGCCACATCCCAACAGGCTCAGCAATCCGCCTTCGACAAAAAGCTGTCGTACCAGACGCAACTGTCCCGCGCCCAGAGCAGAGCGCACGGCAAATTCCTGCTGGCGCCCCAGGCAGCGGGCAATCAGCAGATTAGCCACGTTGGCGCAGGCAATCAACAGAACCAGCCCCAGGCCAATCACCAGCGTGAGAAAAACCGGGCGCACCGGGCCGGTAAGAAATTCCTGGTAGGACACGGCGCGGAAACTTACATCCTGGTTCTTGCTCGGGTCTTCTTCGCGAATTCTTTTCGCGATGGCATCCAGTTCAGCCTGGGCCTGAGGCAGAGTACTACCCGTTTTTAAATCCGCCAGAACATAAAAGAAATGACTGCCACGATCTTTCAGCATCTCGGTTGTAGGTTGGATCGGCAACCAGAGTCCTTTGCCGGTGTCGGTTCCCATTGACTCCGGAAAATGAAAGGTCTGCGGCATCACGCCCACTACGGTTCTGGGTTTGCCGTTCACGCGAATCGTATGGCCGACAATCTGCGGATCACCATTGAAGGCCTGTCGCCACAATCCTTCAGAAAGCACAACCACCTGCGGGCCATTCGGCTGGCCTTCGTCCTCAGTAAAGGTTCTTCCAATCAGCGGCGCTGCGCCGAGCAGTTTAAAAATGTTGGGTGAAAGTCCGGGTGTGACCACACTCTGCGAACCTTCCTTGCCCTGGACCACGCCCACATCTTCAGAGTAGAGAGCTGTTGTTTCAAGATTCTGCGCCCGGTCGCGAATGTCGCGATAGCTGAGCCACGAAGTCGCGCCCAACGCGTCGCTATCCGGCGGGCCAATGCGAACCAGTCTTTGCGGATTCGCATAAGGCAGCGGACGCAGCAACAAGCTTTCGACCACGGTGAACATGGCGGTGTTCGCGCCAATGCCAAGCGCCAAAGTGACCACGGCGAGCGCGGTAAAGCCGGGCGACTTGCCCATCTGACGGAAAGCGTAGCGAACTTCCTGAAGAAGCGTATGCATGGCTGGTCCTTTCAACCTCATTCGTCGGGCTGGAGGATAGATCGAATCAAGGATACAGGAATGCGCCGCAGGCGAGGAAAAGTCTTGTTTAGATATGAAAAGCTAGATATGAAAAGCTTAGGTATGAGCGAAGCTTGAGAGGGATCAAGGAAACGTGGAGCGATGACGGACGCACATCGCCGCTTCAATCTTGATTTAAAGAAGAGTCTTAACCACGCGGCGTGCAAAATAACCGCTCATTTTGCTCCGCAGTTGCGCAGAAATTTGACTCAGCGAATTTGTGGTTTCATAATATAGAGTTTGCCTCGCAAATCTGATTGGAGCGTAGCAGTCCATGGCTAGTGTTGCCTCGCCTGTCGAGCGCGGAGTCCCACCGATTCGTGCTGGTAAAGGCCACTCGTTTCTCCTGCGTCGTTTGCATTCCCTCAGTGGAATCATCCCTATCGGCGCGTTCCTGCTGGAGCATTTCATCTCCAACGCCTTCGCAACCAACGGCCCGTGGGCTTATGCCGCACAGGTAAAGTTCCTTACCGGCCTACCGTTTGTGCCAGTTCTGGAGATCGTTGGCATTTACATCCCGATCCTTTATCACGCCTTTTACGGCTTTTATATATGGTTCAGCGGCAAATCCAACGTCAGCGATTATCCCTGGGCAGGCAATTTCATGTATGCGGCCCAGCGCTGGACCGGTGGCATCGCTTTTCTCTATATCATCTGGCACACCTACACCATGCGGTTTACGGGAATTCACCTGCTCACCAATTCTGACGCGGCTTTTCACAAAGTACAGATGGAGCTGCAGCACTGGTGGAACGGAATTTTCTATGTGGTCGGCATCGTTGCGGCATCATGGCATTTCTCTTACGGGATATTTCTGTTCTGCGCCAAGTGGGGCATTACCGTGAGTGAGAAATCGCGTAAGTGGTCCGCCCGGCTGTGCACCGTACTGGCGCTCACTTTAATTCTTGTCGGCTGGATAACCATGGCAGCATTCTTCAAGCCGCAGTGGAGGAACACGCCAGCGAAGCTGCCGCCGCAGGAACAAACAGTGGACCAGAACGAAAAATAAGATTCGGTAAAAATAAAGATTCGGTAAGTTGGTAAATCGAGAAAATGGCATTGAATCCTAAAATTATCGTAGTTGGCGGCGGACTGGCCGGCCTGGCAGCGACCATCAAGATTGCTGAAGCGGGCGGCCACGTTGATCTGTTTTCCATTGTGCCGGTAAAACGGTCACACTCTGTATGCGCGCAAGGCGGCATCAACGCAGCCAAGAACTTAAAAGGTGAAGGCGACACCACCTGGCAGCACTTTGATGACACCATTTACGGCGGCGACTTCCTTGCCAATCAGCCTCCCGTAAAAGCCATGTGCGAGGCCGCGCCGGCGATTATCGACTTGCTGGATCGCATGGGCGTGACTTTTAATCGGACACCTGAAGGTCTGTTGGATTTCCGGCGCTTTGGCGGGACGCTCTACCATCGCACAGCCTTTGCCGGAGCCACCACCGGCCAGCAACTGCTCTATGCACTCGACGAGCAGGTTCGCCGTTACGAGTCTGAAGGCAAGGTCACAAAGTTTGAACACTGGGAATTTTTGAGCGCCGTATTGGATGGCAATCGCTCCTGCCGCGGCATATGCGCCATGGATCTGCGCAGCATGGAGGTCCGTACCTTCTCTGCCGACGCCATCATCATGGCCACTGGCGGAATCGGCGCAGTTTTTGGCAAGTCAACCAATTCCGTGGTCTGCACCGGATCAGCCCAGTCTGCGCTTTATCAGCAAGGCTGCTATTACGCCAACGGCGAATTCATTCAGGTCCATCCCACGTCGATTCCCGGTGAAGACAAGCTGCGCCTGATGTCTGAGTCAGCTCGCGGTGAAGGTGGCCGCGTCTGGGTTCCCAAGAAGAAAGGCGACAAGCGCGACTGGAAGAGCATTCCGGCCTCTGACCGCTGGTACTTTCTGGAAGAGTGGTATCCGAAATACGGCAACCTGGTGCCGCGCGACGTAGCCACGCGCGCCATCCACAAAGTGGTGTATGAGCATGACCTGGGCATTGACGGCCAGCCAATGGTCTATCTAGATCTGACAGAAGTGGATCGCGAGACGCTGAACCGCAAGCTGGAAGGCATTCTGGAAATCTACGAAAAATTTGTGGGCGACGATCCGCGTGATGTCCCCATGAAGATTTTTCCCGGCATGCATTACACCATGGGCGGCCTGTGGGTGGATTACAACCAAGCCACCAATATCAAGGGTATATACGCCGTTGGAGAATGCGAATACAGCTATCACGGCGCCAACCGCCTGGGCGCAAACTCGCTTGTATCCTGCATCCACGGCGGATTTATTGCCGGGCCGCAGGCCATGCTCTACGCCAGGAACACTCCCAAAGCAACGGATGGCGTGAGCAGCACGGTATTTGAAGCCGAACGCAAACGCCAGGAAGAAGCGAACGCCGGATTGATTAACAATCAAGGCACGGAAAATCCCTTCCGCCTGTGGCGCGAGTTGGGTGAGCTGATGACGCGCAACGTCACAGTCATCCGTTACAACAAGAACTTGGAGGAGACTGACGCCAAGATTGTTGAATTCCTTGAGCGCTTCAATCACATCAACTTGAGCGACAAGAGCCAGTGGGCCAACACGTCATTCATCTTCACGCGGCAGTTGTACAACATGCTGCAGCTCGCCAGGGTAATTGCACAGGGAGCGG
This sequence comes from Candidatus Angelobacter sp., assembly GCA_036502105.1. Classification (GTDB taxonomy): domain Bacteria; phylum Acidobacteriota; class Terriglobia; order Terriglobales; family Acidobacteriaceae; genus Angelobacter. The sequence goes on from DASXZE010000138.1 coordinate 4,561, forward strand.
CGCTGCGGAATGAATCGCGCGGCGCGCACTACAAGCCGGATTTCCCGGAGCGCAATGACAAAGACTTCCTGAAGACTACCAAGGCCTATTTCGCTCCGGACGCCGACGAGCCTAAATTTGAATTTGAGCCAGTGGATATTTCACTGTTGCCGCCGAGAGAGCGGCGGTACGACGCAGCAAAGTAGAGTTTAACCACAAAGGACACGAAGTAACACAAAGGTCGGTTGAAGGCTGCGGAGCATGAGAATCGCCGCAACGTTGCAGAATAAACTCTTTGTGATCTTTGTGGTTAGAAATTGTACTCAGACGATGGAACAAACAGAGCGCAGCACATCGCCGGTGTTTTACAAAAAAGCCTCGATCGCTTTTTTTGTGATCGCCATAATTTTGACGTGGCAGGCGATTGCACACAAGGATTGGACGTACGCAGCTTTCGCGGGCATCACATTCGTGAATGGGGTGATGACCACCTTGAAGGCTATTTCTTTACGGGAGACAAAACAGTAATGGCAACAGCAAAGACCGTCATTCTCAAGATTAAACGCCAGGACAGTCCCAAGGCCAAAGCGCGCTGGGAAGAGTTTGAACTCACCTGGAAGCCGGGAATGAACGTGATTTCGGCCATGATGGAAATTGCCGCGAATCCCGTAACGCGTGACGGTAAAACCACCACCGCCATTACCTACGACTCCAACTGCCTGGAAGAAGTCTGCGGCTCCTGCGCCATGCTGATCAACGGCAAAGCGCGTATGGCCTGTTCAGCGCTGGTGGATAAGCTGGAGCAGCCAATCAGGATTGAGCCGTTCAGCAAGTTCCCTATCGTGCGCGATCTGGCTGTGGACCGCAGCGTGATCTTTGAAAACTTAAAAGCCGTAAAAGCCTGGGTGCCGGTGGATGGCACATATGATCTCGGCTCCGGCCCGCGCATTACTCCCTCAGAACAGGAAGAAGCGTATCCGATCTCGCGCTGTATTTCCTGCTGCTGCTGCATGGAAGCCTGCCCTCAGTTCAATGAAGACACCGGCTTCGTTGGCGCAGCGACGATCGCGCAGGTCCGCCTGTTCAACCAGCATCCTACCGGCAAGGCGCTGAAACACGAGCGCCTACAAGCATTGATGGGCGATGGCGGCATCCAAGAATGCGGCTTTGCCCAAAACTGCGTGCAGGTTTGCCCCAAGGACATTCCACTGACCAAAGCTATTGCGGATACAGGCCGCGAGGTCATGAAGCAGTCAATTAAAGACTTCTTCCGCGGCTAGTTTTTGCGGGCCGCAATCGCTTCTTTTAAATCCTGGCCCAGGGCCAGTGCGCGCTCCTGAACGATCTCTACAAAAGATTTGTCAACCTGCAGATAAAAACCTTTAAGCGGTTGCGCTCCTATTTCTTTTGCATACTGCTGTAGCTCCGGACGGGTCACGCCGTGGTAGGTGACGCTCATGGAAAGCTCAACGCTGTTCTGCATCTGGGCTTTCATTTCACTGCGATGTTCCTGCAACTGCGTTACAAGTTCCTGAGGCATGGCCACGCCGGTCATCATTCCTGTCATAACTGCCATAATGGTGTCGGTGGCAAAATCACTGGCGCCCATACTGTTGTCAACTGCATCCAGGGCTTCCAGGCGCTCGTCAGTAAGCGGCAAACTACTGGCGATTCTGGCATATTTCTTGAGCTTTTCCTGGCCTTCCGGGGTATTCGTCGCCGCTTCCAGGGCAAGCATTTTAGCCATCAGCGGCGTCTGCAAGCGTTGCACGGTCAGAGCCATTTGCTCAGGATCGCACTTGGCGAACAGGCGCTGCTGCATCTCTTTGCGCAACAAATCCGCATTGAATTCTTTCTGCATCAAGGGCAGGAAGATGGCGATAAAGTCCTCCGCCGATTCCCGTCCACGTATCTGCTGCATGAATTGGGGTGAAGAAAGCACGTCAGTAATGCGATCGAGCGACTGGTTGAATCCGCTCAACTCAAGCGCCTGATGCGTAAGTGACGCGCAATCGCCGACCTGCGCTGAGGCAAACGTAGCAGCAAAGAACAGGAACAGAACGGCAAAACTTCTTTTCATTTCCAAGGCCTTTAGCAAAGAGAATGGCCCTAGCGTATTGCAGACGAATGTAAGCCACAATATGCCTTTAGTTTTATCAGCTGGAATGACTCGAAAATCTTCTCTTCCGCGAATCCCGCTGTCTCTAACCGTGTAGGACTAAACTCTCCAATTGTCGGCTCCCGCCGCCGCATCCGATTTTGTACTACACTGATATCGGGCGCACATCGGAATACACCGGGTCTCAAAAAGAGACGCCAAAATCGGTCTTGTCCGATCCAAAATCGAGGTGCCAAATTTTGGCTGGCGAACAAACCTAAAAACTGGCACTTTTTAGCAGGCAGCGTAAGCTGCTGATTACTAAAGTCGAATCGGTGAATGCCCCAGCGTTTGGATAATAGTATGAAAATCAGGTAAATAGCTGGGTACAAATAAGTGTGCGCTGGTTTAAAATTTTCCATCTAATGCCGATATTAGGTGAGTCGGACATTTGTACGGACAGGATTTAGAACCCGATGGGCGCTAAGAGAACTTTCATCACTTCGTCGATCTGCCTAATGGCTGTGGCCGCCACGCTGCCAGCCTTTGCCGCAAACAGCTATACAACCACCACGACTCACCACCGTCGCGCGCACGTACGCCGTGTGGCCTGGAACCCCGTTCTGCGCGGCTCCATGGACTCCATGGTCCGGCAGAATGAAGAAATTGACCGCCTGCAACTGCCACGCATTGCTGACAACGACCAGCTGCTTGAGCTGGAGCGCACACAGGAGTTGGTTCCGATCCAGGAGAGCCGCGCCCTGCGTATTAATCCGTCACTGCAGGCTGACAAGAAGTTTTGCCGCCCGTGGTGCAATCAGTTTCTGCAGGACATGAGCGAAGCCTATTTCAAGCAGTTCCATACGCAACTGCAGGTCAATTCCGCGGTCCGCACCATGGAACAGCAGCAGCAGCTTCGCCGCCACAATGGCAATGCAGCGCCAGAAGTTGGCGAGCATGCTTCCTCTCATCTAGCTGGAATCACCGTAGATCTGGCCAAGCGTGGACTGACCCGTGCACAGCATACCTGGATTGAAGAATATCTTAAGAATCTGCGCGATCAGGGCCTGGTTGAAGCCGCGGAAGAACGCCGGCAGGCATGCTTCCATGTGATGGTTTCAGACCGCTATACAGAATGGCGCGAAGCGAACCAGTTGGCTGATAAAATCGTCAGAGAATGAATCAACAACGTTTGTTTGCATGCTTCCTGCTGCTTTCAAGCTTAGCGTTCGCTCAACATCAACCGCAACACAAGAAGGCCGCCACTGCGCGGCCAAAAGCCGACACAGCTGCGGCCATTCACCAGTCTGCCCTCGTTATTGATACCCACGCAGACACGCCACAACGCTTCCTGGATGAAAACTTTGACCTGGGCCAGAACACGCCTGTCTCTGAAGGCCATATAGACCTGGAAAAGATCAAGCAGGGCAATCTAGGGGCAGAGTTCTTCTCCATCTGGGTAGAGCCGGAGTTCAAAGGCCATTACGCCAAACGCGCCATGGACTTGATTGACAGCGTTTATGAGCAGGCGGCACGGCATCCTGACAAAATGACCATGGCGTTTAGCGCCGACGATATTCTGCGCGCGCATGAGCAGCATAAGTTCGCCGCGCTGATGGGCATTGAAGGCGGCCACGCGATTGAAAATGACATGCGGCTGCTGCGCGACTTTTACCGCATGGGCGTCCGCTACATGACGCTGACCTGGTCCAATACGAACGAGTGGGGTGATTCCTCCGGCGATATTCAAGACCCCAACGTTAAACACCACAACGGCTTGACCGATTTTGGCAAGGACGTGGTTCGCGAGATGAATCGGCTGGGCATGATCGTGGATATTTCTCACGTTTCCGACGCCACGTTTTATCAGGCGCTTTTGGTGAGCCAGGCGCCGGTGATTGCGTCGCATTCGTCTGCCAGGGAGCTGACCAATCAGCCACGCAATATGACTGACGACATGCTGCGCGCCATGACTCACAATGGCGGCGTGGTGATGGTCAACTTTTACTCCGCGTTCATCGATGAAAATTATCGCAAGGCGTCTTCTGATCCGGAAAAGGTAAAACAGCGAGATGCCGAGGTTGAGGCTTTCAAGAAAGCCCATCCGCATACCGATGGCAACCCGGTTGGTTACAACGACACGGTAGCCATTGAAAAGAAGTGGGCAGCACAGTTTCCGCGGCCGCCACTGAAATCTTTGATCGACCATATTGATCATGTGGCAAAGGTCGCGGGCATCGATCACGTGGGATTAGGCTCAGATTTTGACGGCGTTACTTCCCTGCCAGATGGAATCGACTCCGTGGCTGATCTGCCGAAGATCACTGAAGCCCTGCTGCAACGCGGCTATACGCGCGAACAGATACATAAAATCCTGGGCGGCAATTTCATGCGCGTAATGCATGAGGTGGAAGCCACAGCCAAGCGGCTGCAGGCAGAGCGCAAAGAAGCCGACGCACTGAGCCTGGAGGATATTGAGCTAATGCTGGGAAATCGCACTGAACCAGCGGAGCTTGTTTATCGTGTGACTGAACATGGCGTGAGCTTTGATTTGTCTGCGGAGCGTCGTGCCCGGCTTAAAGGTGATGGCGCGGATGAGGCAGAATTGGATGCGATGGTTAGAGCGAAGCGGCGCTAAATACATAAACGCCCGGACTGATAACCAATCCGGGCGCCATTAAATCCTACTTGCTTGCTCCGGCCTTCCGGATATAAATATTGCCGTTGAAATTCTTGAACTGAATTTCCTGTCCGCCACCATTGATTGTTCCGCGGACGCTTTTGTCGATTTTCACCTGATATTTCCCGCCTTTGCCGCGATTATCTTCCACAGTCTGCTGTGGATTATTCGCCTGTAGCTTTACATCAAAGTCGCTGTAAACCTCGCCATTATCGGTGCGCATGTTTACATTCGCTTTGAGATCAGCTGGAAAAGTTACGTCAATGTCGCCGTTCAGCGAGCTAAAGGCCATTTGTTTCTGAGGGTCGACACGGTTCATGGTCACGACTACGTGCCCGTTCAGGGCATGGGCCACCACGCTGCCACCTACATTTTTGAGATCCACTTCGCCGTTTACATCATTTATATCCAGCTCACCGTCAACGCCGCTCACGGAAATATTGCCGTCATTCACTGTATGCAATGAAAGCGAAGTGTGGACCGGCACGGTAATCACAAGATCGGTGGCGCGCTGCGTGGAGTCAGTGCTGATACGGATCTGGTTATTGTCAGCTTCAATGTTCAGTCCGGTTGAGGTCATGGGAATACGCTTCATGCCTCCGGCTTTGCTTTCGCGGCCAGATTCCTCTTCGCCGCGGTTCTTAGCCTCGACCACGACTTCCTTCACGTCAGCACCTTTTACGGTGATGCTGCCCGCTACCAGATGGGCGCGAAGGGTGACAGGGCGTGAAGGATCGGTTAAGGGGACAGAGACTTTATTGCCAGACTGTGCGCAGAGAGGCTGAGTCACGACCAACAAAGCTGCTGCTATGAAAAGAACGCATTTATAAAACTTAAAGTAAGGGTTCATAGGTTTATCCTTTGATTATTGCTGGCGTTCAAGAACGCGAATATCTCCATTTAGATTTTCTGCTTTGATTTCAGGGCCGCCGGAACCAATGCGTCCACCGGTGTAGCGGTCCGAACGATATACAAACTTGGTGCCGCGCTGCTCTGCGCTCACGGGCTGCGCCGGCAGCGAGGTCATGTCAAAATCACTAAAAACGTGGCCATTCATGGTCTTAAAGCGGAAGTCGCCGGAGAGTCCGTGGACAAAATAAAGTTCAACATTGCCATTGATAGTGGCAAAATCAGAGTTCTCTCGCGGATTCTCCCGGAAGGTCACTTTCACCGGACCGTTCACTGTTTTGGCCAAGCCGGAGCCGGCAACGTTGAGCATCTCAATTCCGCCATTGACGTTGTGTACTGAAAAATTTCCTGTCACATCCTGCACGCGGACGTGCCCTGAATTGACGGTCTTCAATTTGACTTCAATATTTCTTGGCACCTGGAGCTGGAAATCCATCTTTACCCTGTAGCCGCGGTCGCCCCGGTTCCCTTCGCAGCCATCGTTGCAATTGCAGCGGAAAGGGCCGTTCACATAGAACTTCAGGAAGTCTGGCTGATCGGTAATATCCAGCGTGACTTCTTTCTTGGCGGCTTCCATTCTGTCTTTGGATTCTGCAGAGATGGTCTTATTCACCACCAGTTGAACTTGATTGCCTTCGCCGCCGGTTACTTCTATCGAGCCAAAAATGTTGTCGATCTCCAGAGTTTTGTGGTCGGCCGTCAGATTGAAACTCTTGCGAATCGTTTCTTGCTCCTTGAGCCGCAAGCTGGAATCGGAGTCGTCGTCACCTGCGGCGTGAATTGGTTTGCTCACCTGCGGCAACAGCAACATGGCCAGCGAATACATCAGGACCAACGTAAGACATCTGTGCTTTAACATGGCATCTCCAATCTGTTCTTTGCGAAAGCTGTTACTGCTCAGTTCAACTGCTGAATTCCCCAATCCACGCGCTTCTTTACCGTTGGATTGACCATGGGATCCTGCTGAAATTTCTTGAATTGCTGTACTGCGCCTTTGTCATGCAAATCCACTAGTAGGTCGATCAAAGTTACCTGCACCAGCGGCGACTGCCGGGTTTGCAGCGCATCTACCAGTTCGCTGCGGACTTCGGGTCGTCCGGCATAACGGCTGAGCGCATCCAGCGCGGCCAGACGTACGTCAACGCTGTTATCAAACTGCAAGGTATGCTGCAGAGCACCCAGAACCTTTGCGTCCGGATCTGGCAAGCGAGTGCTCCAGCTCACGCCTTCAAGCCGCTGGCTGGCTGACTGCTGCTGCAACAGGGAGAGCGCCACTGTCTGCCGCATTCCTTCTACTTCCTGCTGCAAGGCTTCAATCTTTGGCGCATTGGTTTCTCGATCAGAATGTTTGCCAATAAAGTATCCGCAAGCGAGGAACAGGCAGGCCCATACAATGCCGGCGGCGGGTAGCTGTCTCCAGTTGCCCAGACCCCAGAGCATAGGAACTGGCGATTTACTTTGCTCGACTACCAGACTCGTCTTCTCCCAGCGACCTTCCTGGTAACTCTCAAGCATTGCTTTAAATCTTGCCTCTAACGCATTGCTGGGTTGTTCTTCTGGCAGTTGCGCCAGTTTCTGCCAGAGCGCGGCTTCTTCACCACAGGCGGCACAACCCACCAAATGCTTTTCTACTTCTGCTGTCTGCTCAGAGTTGAGCCTGCCTTGCAGGTAATCCGGCAGCAGCTCGCCAATTTCTTCACACTTCATTGCACACTCCCTGGCGTTGGCCACGCCCCTTGCGGACCCTTGCCTTGTAACGGCTTCCCACTTTCAAGCTGATGAAATATCTGTCGCAGCTCTTGCAGGGCGCGATGGACACGCGTCTTCACCGTGCCGACTTCACAACCCAGAAGCTGTGCTATCTCTTCATACTTGAGGTCTTGAAAACGGCTCAGCACCAGGACCTCACGCTTGTCCTCTGATATCTGCATGAGCGCGCTATGCAGAAGCACCGTTTCCTGGCTTTGTTGCGCGGTATCCACCGGCGCAACCGCAGGAGACATCTCTGGCTCCCAGCTTGTCTCCGGCTTGCGTTTACGCAAATGGTCAAGCCGGGCATTGCGGGCAATCTGGTACATCCATGCGCGGAACGGAGTATCCATGCGATAGCTGTGCCGGTATTTGAGTATCCGCAAAAAGACTTCCTGCACCAGATCTTCGCTCAATGGACGGCTCCCTGTTAACTTCAAGTAAAAGTTGAATAAAGGCACGTGATAACGCTCAAACAACACGCCTAGCATCTCGCCGATGCCGTTATGCACCTGCGACATCAGCTCTTCGTCGGACATTGAATCGGACAGCGAATTGGTTCTTGACTCCGGCAGGCGGTTGTCTTGTCCTTTCAAACTTTGTTCTTTCAAATCTTGGGCTTCAAACTTGTTCTTTCAACCTTGCTCTTTCAAACAATGATTACCGCAACCCCAGAAAAAGGTTACAGGCGAAAATACGGCGGCTCTGGTGGCAAACTTGGGCCTATTTGTACGCCGCAGACTTTACATCTTTCAACTCTCCATTTCTAATATTTGATTGCGCCCCATACACCTAGATAACAAGGAGAGAGACAAGAATGTTGAATCGTGCAGCGTTGATTCTACTGTGTTTGAGCCTTGCCAGCGCCGCCCAGACTGCCGCCCCTAAAAAAGCAGCCACCAAGACAGCGGCGGCCAAAACGCCTCCAACAGCCATCATCCACACGACTGAAGGCGACATGAAATGCACCCTTTTCCCAGACCAGACTCCGCTTACGGTGGCCAATTTTATTGGTCTGGCAAAAGGCACCAAGACGTGGAAAAACCCAACCACTGGCGCCACTGTGCATGGCAAGCCTCTTTATGATGGCGTGATCTTTCACCGCACGATTCCCGGCTTTGTGATTCAGGGTGGCGATCCTTCAGGCACCGGCAATGGCGACATTGGCTTTCAATTCAAAGATGAATTGCGCTCAGACCTTCTATATGACCAGCCAGGACGCCTTGCCATGGCCAACAGCGGACCCAACACCAATAGCTCGCAGTTTTTCATTACTGAGCAACCGATTCCCTTCCTCAATCCATGTCTTGATGCCAACGGATGCGGCGGTCGCCAGGCCAATACCGGCTGGACCATCTTTGGCCAGTGCGATGCGGAAACAGTGGAGTTGGTGAAGAAGATTGCACGCATGCCCTGCCAGGGCGGCGCGAACTGCGACAATAACAATAGCCGTCCGCTGAACCCGGTGAAGATCAAGCATATTGAGATTGTGGGCGCAGGCAGCAAAACAGCAGCCAAGCCTGCGGCAAAGAAAGCGACAACCGCTACTCCGAAATGAGCGCATGGAAGTTTTGCGCAATGCTCAACAGCAGTCAGCTTGCGCGCAACACCAAAATGCAGCACTAAAAATGTAGCCTCAAGATATTGAAAGATCAAAACGAGCCGAAAGGAAGAATGAATGACACGCCAGCCAGGCACATACGCAGTTTTTGACACCTCAGAAGGCCCGATTGTTTGCCAGCTCTTTGAGAAAGAAGCCCCCATCACCACCAAGAATTTTACCGATCTTGCCGAGGGCAAGCGTAGCTGGAAAGACAGCGTAAGCGGCAAAAGCGGCGACGGTCCGCTTTACAGCGG
>DASXZE010000139.1:0-45630 GCA_036502105.1 Candidatus Angelobacter sp.
TCCATTGGTCCCATAACCCGGCAAAGGCGAACACTCCATCGTCAGCCAATCCAATTTTGTATGGCTGTTTCACCTTGCCGCTGCTTTGCTTCCATTCATAAAATCCGTCGGCAGGTATCAGGCACCGCCGCTGCCTCATTGATTCACGGAATGCCGGCTTCTCCGCAGCTGTCTCGGCCATGGCGTTGATGGGCTTGGGACCGAAGGAAACGTCTTTAGCCCACGACGGAATCAGCCCCCACTTCATCAATCCAAACAAGCGTTTGGGCTCTTTGCTGTGCTGACGCACCGTGGCTACTTCCTGCGTAGGCGCAACATTCCAGCGTGCTACATTCCAGCGAGCCACCCAGTCCACATCTTCTGGATCGAGATTGAAAAGGAAGCTCAGCCATTTCTCTTGAGCCGTTAGTTTGTAACGTCCGCACATTTTGAAGTTGACTCAGGATTTAGCGCTTTCAATTCAGCGCTTATGCCTGTTTCTACTCTAAATCAAGTGCGGACGTTGATCTCACATGTTCACAATTACCCGGCATTGGCCGAATTTTTATGGTTCGACGGCGCTGTTATCCAAGCGCACCATCCGCGCTACAGAAGGCTTACCGTGGCAATCCACATAAAACATCATGTAGAAAGCGGGCGGGAGATTTGCCTCTCTGCTATTCGGAGTTGTGAACTCGATAACATTTCCTGACACTGTTTTAAATGGCAGATTGAAAAACTGCTGGCCATTTTCCCAGCCATGAGTGGCTGACGAAAGCTTAATCAGAGTCAACGCGCCATTCTCATCCTTTGAGCAACTGGAGGGCAGGCCGGCCAGCTTTACTGCGAAAGCATCGCCGCTGTGAATCAGGTAGTAAGTTTTTCCGCTGATTTCCTTCTGGTACTGGTAGCGCAAAGGCTGCGTAGGCTGTATTGCAGCGATATTGGCACGCCGATCACCGTCAATAAATAGATAGGGCGGGCTATACATCTCCGCCACCCAGTCTTCCGTAGGGGAGGTGAGCATGCCTTTTTCACCTTTGGCCATGGGACCATCACCGAAGAAATACATATCCAAGTCAACCAGACTAAAATCGGGCAAGGGCTGCGCCGCGGAGGAAGTGTTCTGAGGCGTGCTGGCGCTCTTCAGGCGGACAGTAGCGCGCGTTGAGTTGCCGCCAGAAATCCAGACTCGTCCATCGGGCAGCAGAATAGCGTTGTTATGGTACAGCCTGGGCTCCACGCCCTCGCTCATACGCGTTTGGTTGTAGCCAGTAAACGTGCCATTTGAAAAGCGGGGCGTTAGAAGAACCGGGTATTGCAGCGGCCCGTAGAAATCGTAGTTTCCTCCATTGATGATCAAAATCTGGCGCGTTGGCAATGTGATTGCGTAATGCATGGTGCGATCTTCCTGAGGTTGATCGCCCAAAAAGTCAGGCTCCGTCGTCCAACGGCCCTGAGGATCTGAAGAGGATGCAGAAAATGTTTCCAGTTTACGGCTGCCCAGACCGCCAGCAAAATGCGTGGGACCGCCGGGAGTCTGGTTACAGGTTGCCAGTAAATTCATGGGCATATAAGTTCCCGGAGAAGTTGGCTGCCCGCCAATCAGGCGAATACTGGCGGTATTCGGATCGAAGAACGTTGTGCCGTATGAACTGATGAGTTCAGGTCGATCCGGGCCGCGTGTAAAAGAGATGCTGGGATTCTGGCGATCGCCGCCAATCGTTACCCAGTAGGTGTTTTTTGTTTTACGCATGTACGCGGTGTCACATGTACGCAGACTCACCCAGTCGCCTTCACGGGTGAGATAAATGCGGCCATCGCGCATCAGATAGTTTTCCGGATACAGTTTGAAAGCGTCAAATTTGTTGTCTGCAACGCAGCGCTCAGGACAATTTGCTTCACTGCCCGGCGTGGGTTTGAAATTAGGATTAATCAGGGTGGAGTAAGGACTGTTTGGCAGTTTTTTTACGTCCGCTGATTTCCATGCTGCCTGAGGATTGCTGCGGTTGAAAACGGTAGGATCAAAAAAGTCCACCGTCGAATTTATTTCAAACATATACATTGGCGGATATCCCTTGTCGAACCCAACAAATCCGCCAAAGACTGACAAACGTCCGTCCAGCAATGGAACCATGCTGGCGTACCAGCGGCCGCGCGGCATGAAGCCAGAAAAAATCCACGGATAGTTCTCAGAAGTAGGAATCTTGCGCCAGTCCACGGTTTGCCAGTTGATGTTCTCTTCTTTTCGCCAATCGAAAATATAAGTGGACCTGTTCCCTGTTCGATAGGGGTAGTAATACTGCGTCCCGCCAGTAAAAAGCACGTTGCCGTCAGGAAGATGCATGTGCCCGGTGCAGAAGAGATCGCTGGGCGCAAAGTGTCCCGGATTGGATGGATCATTGACGGGAACAGGATGTGGAATCCGGTAAAAAGTATTTTTTGCCGGATCGTAAACGGACGCATTGTTGACCAGTTCATAGTACGTGTTCAATTTGCTGTTCAAAAATGGATCATCATACATGTTGAATACACCCTTGCCCGGCTGCGGGTTTGGATCTTTGGGATAAAACTGGATTGGCGCCAGATTGCGCCAACTGCTGCCGCTGGCCAGAAGCAACTTCCCAGAAGGCAACAACACTGCATGAACAGTTTGCATGCCCAGCACACGCCCAATCGCGCCGCCTCCTGCTGCCGGAATCACCGTTTCCCATCTGCCATAAACGCTGGGATCAGGACTGGTTGTCTGAGTTTGGGCTGCTGCCGTAAACGTGACAATGAGTACTAAAAGGATAAAAGCCTGAATGCGAAAGGGGTTCATGCGCTCTCCTCAGTATGCTGCACCAAAAATGCAAGCTTGCCCCTGGGATCATGGGCGAAATTGGATTCACTAAACTGGTCACTCTCTCACGCGAATCAAATCGTAGTACGAGAGATAAATATTTGTTGGGAGAATGGAAATCCAGAGGATGCGCCAGAGTTGAAAGCGCTTGTAATGCGGCGAGCCGAGAACATTCCTTCTACAGCCAATGAACGTTTATCGGCTAATCTGTTCTAAAAATGAGATTACAGTTTTCTAATTTTGATTCAGAAGCTCGAACCCGATGCTATGGAATGATTTGGCTGCCCCCCAGGGATTCGAACCCCGATATGCTGAGTCAGAGTCAGCTGTCCTGCCGTTGAACGAGGGGGCAGTCTTTAGTTGAGATCAATAGATTATCATGCCTGAGGATTTCGCTTCCAGTTCCTTATCTACTGCAAAAGTACGATTTCTGACACGAATCCCATCTGTGTTGTGGCAGTGTTGGATAGGCCAGACCGATTGAACGCCAGTTTTGCTAGCATCAGTGCTTTTGTAATTCCGGCGCAAGATGGGCCTCTTTACCCGGAGTGTATTCAACAATGTGTCCGGCAACCGCGCTGGCTGCGACGGTGTAAGGGCTCGCAAGATACATGAGTCCGGGGCCGCTGCGACCGGGGAAGTTGCGGTTTTGCGCGCTGATTACCACCTGATCAGACCGCGTAGAAACTCCCGGGCCAGCGTTGATGCAGGCGCCGCAGCTTGGCTCAATCACAATCGCGCCTGACTGCTTGAAAATATCCAGGTAGCCTTTGCGCACGCAGTATTCGCGGGTCTCCTGCGAGCCAAACTGGATATAGAACTTGCAGGAATCGGCCACGCGCCGGCCCTGCTGCAGGGCTGAAGCCAGCACTTCAGCGTACATATCCATGTCAGCGTTTTTGCCGGCAGTGCAGGTTCCACCGTAAGCAATTTCCACCGGCACCGGCGTATTCAGGTCGCGGACAAACTTGCCGTTACCGGGATCACCCGGTGTGGCGATCATGGGCGTGATTTCGTCGGCGTTCAACTCAATCACGTGGGCATACTGCGCGTCGGGATCGCTAAAGAGTCCTTCGCCAAACTTCTCTGCCTCAGCGCGAGACATGCCGCGGCGCTCCATGAGAAATTCCACGGTCTTCTGGTCAGGCGCAACAATGCCGGTAAAGCCGCCAATCTCTGCTGCCATGTTGGTCATGGTGGCACGCTCGTCCACGCTGAGCGCTTCAATGGCCTCGCCGGAATATTCCATTACCTTGGCCAACGCTTTGCCACTGCGAATGTATTCCATGCTGAGCAGAAGCAGTATGTAATCTTTGGCGGTAACGTTCGGCTTACGCTTGCCGCGGACGATTACTTTCACTGACTCAGGTACTTTTACGCGGACGTCTTTGGTGATCCAGGAATTAAAAACATCGGTGGTTCCAATGCCGAAGGCAATGCAGCCCACGGCGCCTACATGGGGCGTGTGTGAATCCGAGCCAACGTTCAATTGTCCGGGCAGCGCGTAAGTTTCCGCGACTATCGAGTGGCAGATTCCTTCAGAGCCTTTGCGGTCTTTCAGTTCGCCATGCAGCTTGATTCCCTGCTTGACGGCAAAATCTTCCTGCTTGTTTTTAAGCTGAACCGCCAGATCCAGCAGCCCCATCTTCTTCTTCTCTTCTGAAATTACTTCATCGAGAAAAGTCAGGTGGTCGCGGAAGAACAAAATCGTCCCAGGATCATTGACCTTAGCGTCTTTGCCCACAAAATGCTCAAAGAAGATAGCCGACATCGGCGTGACGTATTCATGGCTGAACCGCAGATCAGTGCGGGCAAAGCCTGAGTCGTCAGGCTTCACATAGCTCACACCGGGTTCGTTTTGCTCGTTCAGCATGTGTCGGGCAAAAATCTTCTCGGCAATCGTCATCGGCCGTTTGGCTGTGGTAATGGGCGGCAGGAAAACTTTCTTTTGCATGCGCGCCACGTTGAATGGGAACAGACCGCCGTACTCGATCACCTGGCGGGTAATATCGTCTTCACCTTCAGTAAATTTGCTAAGAGGGATTTCCGCACCCGCGCGAACTTTATCAATCAAGCTGAAGTCAGTCGAGGTCAGCACGCCCAGGTTCTGGCAATTCTGTTTATAGATACGCTCAATATTTTCTGCGATCACCAGTTGAATGCCCGCACATAGCTCCGCATACGGCGATTGCTCGCGGCTCGATCCCTTGCCGCGGCGCTTACCACTAACGGCAGCCACAAAGCCGCCTTTCTTCACGTCACCGCGCTTGATCGGCACTTCACTGCCGCACTTCAAGCCGGTGTACGGCCACTCGCCCAGCTTTTCGTCGAAGAAGAAGCAGATATGCGCCGGCGTGATTTCATCGGTTGAGATGTCATCGCGCAGCTTGGGATTATTCTGCGGGTTCTTCGTGTCCCAGGGCAGATCTTCCCCAGCCAGTTGGCGGCGAATCAGCTCAGGATCTTCAGTAAGAAAAAGGATACGTCCCTGAAATTTGCACTTGTCGGGGCGCTTCTGGATGTCGCGATTCAGCAAAGAAGGTTCCACAGCAAAATTCTAGCAAGATTGGTGAAGCTTTGCAGCGAACTGCAAATTACAATGAAAATAAAGTTGAGGAGCTCACTTTGTCCCATTGCCGCCAGTGTGGCACAGAATTGCCGTCTTTCTCGTTAGGCGAAACCTCGCCTTACTGTAAGAACTGCCGTTCACAGCTTCCGCCGGAGCCGAAACCTCTCACAATTGAAGCCTCTCCTGCTGCACAAGTGATAGCTGTGTCAAAATCGCCCCTGGCTACTTATGCGTTGCTGGCCATCAATATTGCCGTTTTTGTTGTCATGGTGATTTCCGGGGTGGATTGGATGAAACCTGCCACAGATCAGGTACTCCGCTGGGGCGCCGACTACGGCCCTTCTACTCTCAACGGGCAATACTGGCGCTTGATCACATCCATGTTTCTGCACTTTGGAATCATTCACATAGCCGGCAATATGTGGTGTTTATGGTCTCTTGGGCAGTTAGCCGAGAGGCTCCTGGGATCATTTACCCTCTTCGGTGTTTACATTCTCACGGGAATTGGATCGTCATTACTAAGCTTGAGCTGGGATCCTATGCGCGTAAGCGCCGGGGCTTCTGGAGCCATCTTTGGCATAGCTGGTGTTTTGATTACAACCCTTTACTTTGGCAAGCTCAATCTGCCTAAAGAATCTGTCCGGCGATTGCTGGGCTATGTGGTGAGGTTTTCCTTTTTGAACCTGCTCTTTGGGCTACAGGGACACATTGACAACATGGCCCACGTAGGCGGATTAGTGTCCGGCATAGTGATCGGCTTTTTTCTTGCGCGTGCCTTCAACGTTCCCGCGGAAGAACGAGGCGCGCAGCACCGGACTGTACTTGCTGTCAGCGCGGTATTGCTCTTAGTGCTGTTTGTTCCGGTCGCCAAGGCAAAGCAATACGCCATTGAATTCGACAAAGGAAAAACAGCATTCGACCAAAAAAATTACCAGGCAGCCATGCAGCATATGCAACGGTACATATCTCAACGCCCGGAAGACCCGTATGGCCACGCTGTTCTTGGTGCGTCATTTCAGCAATTGGGCCGCACTGACGAGGCCATTCGTGAGTATGAACTCGGTCTGGCAATTGCCCCTGATTATCGTTACATCCAAATCAGCCTGGCCGAGCTTTATGCTCTTCAAGACAAACCCGAGAAGGCGCTCCCTCTATTTAAAAAGAACCTGAATGAAATCGCCGGCGACGCAGAATCAATGTACTACTACGGCAACGCGCTCACTCAGGCCGGCGATCTGGCCGCAGCCGAAAGCGCGCTAAAAAAATCTGCTGTATTGGATAGCAAACGGGCAGCAGTTCATCTCCTGCTCGCACAGGTTCTCAAAAGTGAAGGCAAAACTGAAGAAGCGGCCAAAGAACAGCAGATTGCTGTTTCGCTCAAGTCCAATACTTCTCCTCAGACTGGGAGCGATACAACCGCTCATTGAAAACGGATCTATAACGATTAATAAGCTCGTAAGCGCACTTGTCCAAAAATCCTGAGTTCCTTGTTATCCTGTAATAACGATGCCTAGCTGCCTGAAGTGCGGGGACGCCCTCGCTGTAAATGAAGAAGGAGTCGCACCAGTCCTGTGCGACCGCTGCGCCGGTGTGGCCACAGGCCGGGCGCGCAAAACCATGATGACCGGGACGCTGCGCGATTTTCCTGCGACCACGTTCTTGCTTGCCATCAACATTACCGTCTTTGTGGGCATGGTAGCCACCGGCGCCGGATTTTTTGAATTTGATCCCGAATCAACTTACCGATGGGGTGGGAATTTCGGCCCTGCAACATTGTCGGGCGACTATTGGCGACTGATAACCGCCGGCTTTATTCATGGCGGCCTCATTCACCTGGCCTTCAACATGTGGTGCCTGTTTAGCCTGGGGCAACTCTCAGAACGGCTTTTTGGAAAGCTCCAGACCTTCTGTATTTATATGCTGACCGGCGTCGGTGGCGCCTTGCTGAGTATTGCTCATAACCCCAAACATATGGAAGTGGGAGCGTCCGGCGCGATCTTTGGGATTGCCGGGGCAGTGCTTGCCGCCGTGAAGTTCGGCAACTTTGCGATTTCTGATGGCCAGAAGCGCTCAGTCATGAGCAGCATGATCTTCTTCGTGGGCGTGAATTTCGTGCTGGGCGCTGGTATTATGGGCAGCAATATTGATAATTTCTGCCACCTTGGCGGATTCATTACCGGACTGTTGCTGGGCGTTCCCATGGGCGGCTTTGCCCAGCGCCACAAGCTCTATCAGTGGGTCACTTTACTGGTCACCACGGCCATACTTGTCTTTGGCTATCATGAACTCACGCAAAAATATGGTGTTCCTGAGCAACTTAAACAGGCGCAGGTTGCGCTTGACCAGAAGAACTTCCCAAAGGCTATTTTGCTGCTCGAACAATACACCAGCAGTAATCCGAATGAGACTGGTATCCTGACCACTTTAGGCGAGCTTTATCTTGAAACCAATCAACGCCAAAAAGCTGTGAGCGTCTTCTCACATGTATTGGAAATAGACCCAGATTCAGAAACAGCAAAAAAAGCTCTGGAGGAGCTAAAAGCTCCCACCGAGCCTGCTAAAAAATAATTCTCCAATTAGCCGGATGAACTCAAGAAGTCCAGCAGGCTTGTGTTTTGTATCTTGCCGCCTGCAGCCAGAATTGCGGAACGATTTGTAAGTGCATTCTGCACATCAATAGTCGCCTGGGTTAAATCAATGCCAATGGCCGTATTTTCCTGGCTTGCCAGTTGGATCTTGTTACTGGAGAGCGCCGAGCTCGTGCTGCTCAACTGGTTGAGTTGGGTGCCATAAAAAGTGCGCTGTGCTCCAATGCGGTCAAAGACTGAGCGCAATTGTGTGACTGCGTCTTGTATGCCAGTGCCGCTCTGTGCCGCCTGGGCAAGATTATTCAGCGCGGCAAATACATCGGAAGAAGAATTGGAAAAAATCTGTGAGCCAGGAATGTTCGTGGCAATATTCTGGCCTGGAGCAATTTCCACCTGGTTTACGCCGGTGTTCCCCTGATATGTCACACCGCTGGCGCTCGCAGGATCGGCAACGTAAGCAGGCTGAGCAGAGTTGTTGCCTGCAAAAATATAGCTACCTTGATAAGTAGTGTTCGCCAGCGTCAGCACCTGCGCACTTACGCCTTGAATCTGCGTGGATAAAGCTGTGCGGTCCGAAGCAGAAAGTGTTCCGTCCCCTGCCTGTACGCCCAGAGTGATTGCCTGCGTAATGGAGGTTACAACTGAGCTCAAAGTCGAATCAGCCGTTTGCAGCAAGCCACTCACACTGGAAATACTGCTGGTGAACTGGTCAATCTGGGAAGTCTGCCCGTGAATGCCAATGGCCACGGCGGTGGCGCCGGGGTCATCGGACGGTTCATTCACGCGGCGTCCAGTTGAAAGCTCTTCCTGGGCAATCGCCGTATCCCGGTTATTGTTATTGAGACCGGAGAGAATATTGTCGTAAAGATTAGGATTGAAGCGTACTGACATTAGGTACCGCCTACTCCAAGATTAATGGCTGTTTGAGTTAAGCTATCCACCACGTTCACAATGCGCGCAGCCGCCTGGTAGGCACGCTGAAACTGGACCAGATTGGCCGCTTCCTCATCCAGTGAGACGCCGGAAACGGAGTCACGCTGAGTTTGCAGTTGCTGCACCACGGCATCCTGGGTATTGCTTTGTGCTGTTGCCTGCTGGATATCCGATCCAAGCTGGGCAACCGTATTGGAATAAAAATTCAGGGGCGTGTCACCGCCGGAAATGTTTTGGTTTTGTAACTGCGCCAGTGCCAGAGCATTGGCGTTGTCACCGGTGCTGCCGTTTAAGCTGGCTGCAATTTGTGACGGATCAGTAAGGTTCACTGAGATTGATTGTGACGTGCCCGCGGTAACAGCTGGAACGGTAAAGAAATTTTGTCCCCTAGCGCCGTTTAAATCAGTACCGGCAGCTTGTGTGGTGTTCACGGCATTCGCAATACCAGAGGCCAGCGTATCCAGCTTGCCGGTAAGAGATGGGATCTCCTGATCACGAACGCGCAGCAAGCCACCAAGCTGGCCGCCGGTAATGCTGGAAGTCAGGTCTTTTCCTGTGGATGAAAGAATCTCATTCTGGCCTGTGCTGGGATTGGTGGCAACTTGCAGATTGAACTGCTCCCCGCCTACAACCAGCGCTGCGCCCAGCGCAGTAGAAAGTCCAATCGATCCGTCACTGCCCTGGATTTGTGAAACATCAATCAACTGCGACATTTTCTGAATCAGCGCATTACGCTGGTCTTCCAGCGTGCCTGAGTTTTGTCCGGAAGATTGTGACTGGCTGATCTGAGTATTCAACTGGGCCACAGACTGCGCCAATGTATTCACCTGTTCAGCGATGGTTGGTATCTGCTGGTCAGTAGATTGCTGCAGCGCATGCAAGCTGTTCGAAGCTGAGTTGAAAGAGTTTGCCAGATTCTGGCCGGCCGTTAGGACGCTCTGGCGCAGCGGAACACTGGTTGGATCAGTTGAAAGCTGCGAAAAGCTATTGAAAAATCCACTAATAGCGCTTTGCAGTCCAGTGCCGGAAGCCTCATTGAAATTATTCTGAATCTGCTGCGCGGGCCCAAGATAAGCGTCCAGGGCGGACTGCGTCTGCGTTTCAGTGTTGATGCGGAAATCCAGCACCTGGTCGCGCACGCTCTGAATGTTATCAATCTGCGAGCCGGTTCCAAACTGCAGCGATCCCAGTTGAACCGTGGCAGATTCAGAGAAATTAACGACCTGGCGCGAATACCCTGCGGTATTCTGGTTCGCGATATTATTGGACGTTACGTCGAGTGCTTCCTGGTTATTGCTGAGGGCACCCAGCGCAATGAACATGCTTCCCGATAAACTGCCCATATTATCCCTCCGTCCTTCTGCACGATTCGCGCGGTCCGAGCCTGGGGTCGGCATACACTAATGCGGTGGCATAGAGATTGCGGAGAACTGCATTGTTTTGGCTCGCTTTACGAACCAGACCCGCGTAAATACGATTCAGTTGCTGAACTGCGTTTTTAACCTCTGTGGTACGGCGCTGCAACTCTTTCGCGCGTTCCACCTCTGATGGAGAAAGAAACTCAGTGAGCTGCATGGATTCAGGAACGTGGTTCGCCAACACCTGCTCGGTGCGAACGATCTCATTGCAATGTGAGGATTGCAGTTCTACCCACTTCAGAATGGCGTCGAGATCGCATTCGATAAACGCCTTACGGCAGCCGATCAGGCTTTGCGCCAGTGATTCAAAGCTGGAAAGACGTGCCTGTGTCAGGCGCAGGTATTCCGCGCTATTGAGCGAACCAGCATGGCCGCTGTGATTCGCGGCAACGGTATATACGATCTGCTCCATAACTGCTCTTCATGCGGCGCTGTTATCCGCGGTTAAAAAATTCCTTAAACATGGCACTCGTAAGCTGGTCATCGGAAACGCTGTAAGTACCGGCCTCTCTCGCCTGCTTGAGCGCGTCAATGCGGTCCTGCCGGACTTCTGGCGTCTGGGCCAGACGTTGCTGCAACTGTGCGGAAATCTGTGCGCCATCCTGGTCAGCGGCGGGCGTCTGCGAGGTTTTTTTGTCCTGCTTGCGGCTTACCTGATCGGTGGTTCCAATGTTCTGTGACTGGTCGAATGAATTTATACGCATTTTTTGTCTCTCTCTAAAAAACTTACCGTGATGACTTAAGTATCGTCAGGTTCTCGGAAAACCTTTAGGTACATTTGTCATTTTTCTTAGCATTAATTGCCGCCACCGTCTTGCCCGGCAAAACTTGCCTAGTGTTCACCGGATAACTCATCGGCAATACGCCCGGCTCCTTCAGATGGTTTTTGTTACTTTAGCCCATGCCCCTTATCGGCTTCGGCAGCCTGCTGTTTCTCCAATGCTTTCAGTAATATACGACCAACACCAATTCCGCCGGATTTCGCCATGGCACTGCTTACTGCCTGCAATCCCATGTCCGTGAAGGATGAGTTAATGGAATCTGTATCTGAGGAATCCTTCATGTCCTCGCCCATGCTTTTCCACAGGGAGCTTATAAGCATGCCTTCAAACTCCTCCGCGGCTTTTTTAATCTTCTTTTGCGCCGGCCCATCGGCATCAGGACCGATGCTTGTGTGGCCTGTACCGGTCAGACTGCTAAGATCAATTTCGCCCACTTAAATCACCTCCAGCTCTGCGTGAAGCGCGTTCGCTTCCTTTATGGCCTGTAGTATCGCTACGATGTCGCGCGCAGTGGCGCCAATGGCTTGCAACCCGCGAACCAGGTCTTCCACGGTTGCTCCCTGCTTAAGTTCAATGCGACGCGCCGGTGTCTCCGTGGCCTTCAATGTCGTTTCTGGCGTCACCGTAGTTTGTCCCTGGGCCAACGGCCCGGGCTGGGAAACCTTTAATTCGGTCTTGACTTCAATTTCCAGATTTCCATGCAGGATGGATACGGCTCCAAGTTGTACATCCTGGCCCATGACCACGGTTCCGGTGCGTTCGTTCACAACAACCTTGGCCATGGAATGAACTGAAACCATTGTTTCCTGAATCTGTGCCAGCAGGTCCGTCAAACTCCCTGAGGCCGCGTCCGGAGCAACCTCAATCCGCCGGCTATCCACTGCCCGGGCAATCGGTCTGCCCACCGCCGCATTGACCGCACTTGCAAGATCGCGGGCCGTTGCGAAGTCGGCGCTGCGCAGCAGGAAAGAAAGTGTGGTCATCTGCGTCAAGTCAACGGCAAGCGACTTTTCCACGATCCCTCCGCCGGGAATTCTGCCAACAGTAGGATGGTTGACCACTTTCGTATTGCCGCCACCACCAGCGGAATATCCTCCCAATATCATCGGGCCTTGGGCCACTGCATACGTCTGTCCATTGGCGGCAGTGAGAGGAGTGAGTAAAAGCATGCCTCCTTCGAGGCTCTTTGCATCGCCGATGGAAGAAACAGTTACATCCAACTGCATTCCCGGACGTGCGAAGGGAGGTAGGCTTGCAGTCACAAAGACTGCGGCAATATTGCTTACGCGAATGGCATCGCCGGAAACTTGTACGCCCATCCGTTGCAGGATGTTCGAAAGTGTTTGCGTTGAAAAGATGGTCTGCCGGCTATCTCCTCTACCGTTCAAGCCAACCACCAACCCGTATCCAACTAGTGGATTTTCTCGGATGCCCTCAATCGTTGTGATGTCCTTGACGCGCGCCTGGGTAGTATCAAGAGCTTTTGCCCCACAATTGGCAAGTAAGAGGAATAGGGTAACAACCGGAATGAAGCTTTTTTTCATGTTAGAACCCGACAAGCTGCAGAATCAGCCTGACAATTTTGTTTGATCGGTGCGTGGAGTCTGAAATCACACCTTTGCCTTTAAGCTCAACACGAAGGTCGCTCACGGAACTTGATAACACCGAATTGTCGGAGGCTACGTCACCAGGCCGAACCAGTCCGCGCACGATTGCCGTGGTGCGCTCATTATTTATGTCAACGTCCCGCGAAGCTTCGATCACCATATTGCCGTTGGGCAATACCTGGACAACCCGGCCAGCCAGGACCGTAGTCATCGTTGTGTTGGTAACGGAATTGCCTTGACCGTTCAAGGAACTGCTTGAGTTCGCGTTAAGGAGTTGCTGCAAATTGTTGGCTGGCGAGAGCTTGCCGGCGAGTTGGCTGACTCCGGCGCTCGCAGTAAATTGGCGGCTGGTTTTGACCTGTCCGGTTTGCGTTGCATCAGTTTTTTCCAGAATGCGGATCATCACAATATCATTTACTTTGTGCGCCTTGTAATCGCGCGACATGTCGGAAAGGTTGCCCTGGTCAGACCACAAGCTTCCAACAGTATGGATTTCCTGCGCCTCAATCGGAATGTAAACAGGTGCTGCCGGTTGTTCTGGGTTTTTCTTGTTCTTACCCCACATAACAGCCGTCAAGCCCAAAGCACAAAACAAAATTGCTTTCTTCATCGTGATCTCCTATTTCTCCCGGCCCACGGCCTGGAGCAACCCCGTGCCAATAATTCGCGCTTGATAAATGCGTTTGCTCGATGGCTCCCGTACCTTTATCGTGTTTGCTTCCATTCCGTCTTCCAGGCAGATAACGGTCAACGTCGCATTGAATCCGTCTCCAGAAAGCTGCATCGCCGCCGTTTGCCCCCGGCGCAACTGGGGTAATGATGCCGACGAACTCCGCCCCGTTTTTGATAGCGTGATTTCTTGTGGCGCCGCGCCGTGATCCAAAGAGGCCGTCGCTTCAAAAATCGGCGCATTGGGCGTGTCCGACGCAACAAACCATGCGCGGTATCTGTTGATTCTCGGATCAAAGCGAAGTTTGTGCAGCCGAACTCCTTTTGTTTCGTTGACAAAAATGGCGGCCTGCAACTGGACGTCGCCAACGATGATGCTGGCGTCTTCCTTGACCAGGGCAGCGGATATCAGGGGCTTTAGGTCGGCTGGGGTAAGTTTTCGTCCTACGCGCATCAGGCTGATTTGCGCAGGACCCTGTAGTAAATATTGAACATCATATTTCTTCAGGACGGCCGCGACCTCAACCATACTCAGCGTGCGTACAGAGCCAACCTCTGGCGCATGACAAATAACCAGATCTTCCTGAAGTCCGGCTCCGTCACCTTTCACCAGATCACGCAACATAACTTCGTCCGTCGCAACTTGCACGACGGACTTGAGCGTGAGCTTGTCCGCGATCTCCGCAGAGACCGGCGCTTGAAGCGCCAGCCCCAGTAGTAGAGATGGCATGACGGTTGCGAAACCGAATTTGGCAAAAAGAGTCAAGTGACCTTATCTACCCATGCTGTTCAGCTGTTGAAACATTTCGCTGGCAGCGGTAACCACTTTGGAATTTGCTTCATAGGAGCGCTGGGCGAGAATCATGTCTACAAACTCTTCCACCACGCTCACGTTGGATTGCTCCAGGCTTCCCTGCAGGATCGTGCCTAGTCCTTCAGCTCCGCCGGCGTTGCTCACAACGGCGTCGCCCGAACCCGAAGTCGGAAAGAATAGTCCCGCGCCTGCGCTGTTGAGCCCTTCAGGATTGGCGAATCCCGCCAACTGAATGATGCCAACCTGTTGCGCATTCGCCTGCCCGGCCTGTGTGACGCTCACTGTGCCGTCGGTCCCGATGCTGATGGAAGTAGCGCCGGCAGGAATCGTTATCGCCGGCTGCAGCGGATTTCCGTCGGCTGTCACCAGCGCCCCAGTGGCATCAGTATGGAAGTTGCCTGCGCGTGTGTATGCGGTTTCGCCGCTTGGCATCAGCACCTGAAAAAAGCCATTGCCCTGAATTGCAAGGTCAAGAGGACTGCCCGTCTGAACAAAATCACCTTGTTGCTGGATAATCTCGGAAGCCACTGTCCTGGTGCCTAATCCAATTTGCAATCCCGTGGAAACCGTGGTCTGTTGCGTTGACGCGGAACCGGGCATCACCATGTTCTGGTAATACAAGTCCTGGAATTGCAGACGGCGCCGCCTGAAGCCGGTTGTACTGGCATTGGAAAGATTATTGGCAATGTTATCCAGGTTATTCTGCTGCGCGGTCATGCCTGTGGCTGCCGTAAAAAGTGCACGAAACATAGATCTCCTTTTTTAAACTCTCGCTAAGTCTTCTGCTGCTGACTTGTTAAATTCCGTGTGAAAAACATTGAGAACGCGGAAGAGCATGTCGGCATGGCGCTGGATCGTAATCAGCCCCACCGAAGCCGCAACGGCGCTCAGATTTGAGCTTTCCAGCATGCCCTGCCGGACAGATGAATGGGTTGCCGGTATAGCCGTTCCGCCCTGAGCTGCAAAATTTGCGGCGCCCTCCGGCTGCAATGTCGCGCCGGGAAGATCGATGAGTCCCATCTGTGCAATCACACTGCTGTCAACCGAGATGGTGCCGTCCGGGCTGATAGAGACTTTTCCCGGAGGCAACTGCATTGGCTGCCCCTGGCTGCTCAACACCGCATCGCCGGATTGCGTTTGCAATTGCCCGTCAGCGGAGAGCTTGAAATTGCCGTCGCGAGTGTAGCGTTTGCCATTCGGCGTCTGGACCGCAAAGAAGGCCGTGCCTTCGATCCCAAGGTCAAGATCGTTTGAGGTGCGCTCCATGTTTCCCGGCGCAAGATCAACGCGCGCTCCGCCAAGCACGCCGAAATTGTTTACAGCTTTATTAAGAGGATTGGCATTCCCGCTGGCTGAGGCATTCGACACCAGGGAGGCGAAATATTCCCGTTGGGCTTTGTAGCCTGTGCTGTTGATGTTGGCAAGATTGTTGGCCGCCGTGTCAAGGGCGTCCGTGCGGGCGATAAGCCCGGCACAAGCTGCGTAATATCCACTATCTGGCATTTAGACCTCTTCGCTATTTACATATGCAAGCGTTGGGCCAATGCAGAAAAAATTTATGAAATTACAGCGGGTGGGTTAAGGCTTCTAAAATCAATGCCGTGTAAGCAATCTATCGCTTTACACGGCATAAAACTTCTCTAAATTTTGTTTTATTTTTCCGCTTGCTCCGGGGTGAGCGGCAGAGTTTGCCTAGCAGTTCACATGAAGAATAACTTGCAATAGCTGGTCATCGCATTTCACCAGCGTCTCATGGCGCTGGCCACCGCGATGAGCGTGCACATGATAATTCGATCCGGCAATTGTTGTGGGAACAGAAAGCATGCAGGTATCGGCAATTTCCGGAATCCGCGACTTAAAACTGCCAGCCAGCATGTTGCAGATTTCGCCCAGTGCGTCGAGCACCTGGTCTTCGCATTCTGGGGTGCCCAGCATTTTTTCTGCCAGGATGGAGCCCGTTGCGCTGCTGCAACGGATCGTGAACAGGCCGCACAATGAGCCGGCCAGTCCAACCATGGCTGTAAGCTCCGCAGTAACTTCTGGCCCTTCGCACGGCGTCACTTTCACGCCCAGCATCATGCTAAATACTTCATCCAGCGAGGCATGCATATAGTTGATCCATGACGCGCCCGGCAGGTTAATTGTCAGACCAGTTGTAGTGATCATTGCTTTTTAACCAAAGGAAGAACGTGTTCCTTTACCTGTTCGGGCGTGAATGGTTTACGAATATATCCCTTGGCGCCGTAGGAAAGAGCTTCTACAACGTGGGCTTCGCTGGCTTCAGTCGTGATCATCACCACCGGAACGTCTTTCATCCCGGCGACGTCCTGCAGTTTTTTTACAAACTCAAGACCGTTCATGGCCGGCATGTTAATGTCGCTCAGGATTAGATCAGGTTTTTTGTTTTTGAGAGCAGCCAGGGCTTCCACGCCGCTTCCGGCTTCCATGACTTCTGAAAGTTCAATCCCCGCTTGCCGCAGAGAACGCTCCACAATTTTCCTCATCACAGATGAGTCGTCAACAATAAGTGCGCAAATGGAGGTCATACGGTTCCTTTTGAAATCAAAATCAGACTACGATTTTCCGAACCGGAGCTCAGGGCAGCTACCGGACTATATAAGTCTTTCGGCAAAACCTGGGAATGCGATAGTGCTGGAGACTGATCAAACATTACTTGCGTATCCGGATCTTCCAACGGAAGTTTCCACAAGAGCTGGGCCCACCGGCCAAGCTCATGAAAATTCGTTCCGAAAAGTTCCTGCTGTTTCTGTACCGCGTCAGCGGAAACGTCAAGCCAGTCCGGAATAAAGTCGCTCTCGTTACTTAAATGCAGCAAAGGTAACAGGCCAACAATTGACAATATGCCTGATATATAAGCCTCTTGCGGTGCCAGGTCTTCGTCTTCGCTCGCCATAGCCAGAGCGTTGTTAGCGCGCGTCACCGCGATGGAAGCTACTTCCTTCTGCGCTCGGGTGGACCACGTACTGTTCAGTTCGTGCAGCAGGAATGCCGCAATTACGATTGTCCAGACCCGGTCTTTTCCCAGCAGAACAATCAGTTGATCAA
Organism: Candidatus Angelobacter sp.; assembly: GCA_036502105.1. Taxonomy (GTDB): domain Bacteria; phylum Acidobacteriota; class Terriglobia; order Terriglobales; family Acidobacteriaceae; genus Angelobacter. The sequence goes on from DASXZE010000139.1 coordinate 17,268, forward strand.
CTGGGACTGTAATCGGCTGGGCCGGCTCTGCAATGCAGGCAAGCCGGATGAAATCTGCGCATATCCGGGGATGCACTTCCAGGGCCGCACAAACTTTTTCCAGAACAGTGCTGGAATCCTCAAGAGCGCATTGCAGGCTTCTAAGGAACCAGGGCAAACGTGGTAGATGGTCCGCCAGCAACTCCGTTAATAACACCGCGCGCACATAGTCGTCTTTGCCTTTGAGTTTCTCAGGCAGCGTGCTTCCGTTGTGTAGAAACGAACTCATAATTGCTCCTGACCAACCATCGGCCCAGGACGCCAAAAGCTTTAAGTGACTCAAGTGGCTTTGAACATTGATTGGAAATGGCACAGGAATGCGCGCAGATAGCTCTGTACAGCTCTCTGGAGCGGTGCCAGGCGCTGGGACGAAGGCCGCAGCTTTAGTATTCATCAGAGCCGTGCGACGCCGGCCGAGGCGTTGTAATGCTGGTAAGAAAATGCGTGGCCACAGTAGCCCGGGAAACCGCGCGTACCCATATCTGGTCATTGCAACTGGCCGCGGAAATCCGCTCCGAGCGCAGACGCTGCGCGTATCCGGCTATCATGCTGACCAGCTCTGCACCAGAAAGACTGTTTAGAACATATTCCGCAGGACGCTCTTGATGGGCTGCGCAGCTTATTACTCTCATCAGTGACGATTCGTCAGCAATACATGCCTCAGTAGTCACGCCAAGCATCTGCTGAATGGAATAAAGGATGCTGTGGTCCACCACCTGGGCAAACGCCAGATGCAGCTTGTTTGTCTGCTTAACAAAATGTACTGGCAACATTTTGTAACGCTGCATCAGGGCAAATGGAACCAGTTGAGCAGCATCTGGAATTTGATTTGGGTCGAGACGAAACACTGGAACTGACCATTGCGAGGCCAGTGCGGCAGTGATTTGTTCTTCACTCACCACACCCATGCTGATCAGGATCTGTCCCAGGCGCATTTCAGGCTGCTGTTTTTGCTGCTGCAATGCGGCGCGAAGCGTTTCCGCGTTAATGCATCCCCGCGAAACCAGTTCCAGCCCCAGCGGTATGCGATGTTGCCGGCGTACCGGTACAGACTTTGGACGCTGTGTCAATTCACCAAAGCGTTCCGTCAAGCCAATGCGCAGGCAATCTGGGCTGCAATAGCGCGCCTGCCCCAGATATGCGCCGTTGCTAAACAGCCTGTTGCTTGGCTTGGCTTTGCACGCAGGATTTGCGCAGGTATTCAACCACGAAATAGCTTTCTTCAATGTCATTTTAAGCAATCTCAGCCAGCCGTTGGCTGGGGGAAACAATCTCAGTAATTCTTATGCCGTAATTGCCATCCACAATTACAGCTTCTCCGCGTGCGATTACGCAGCCGCCAAGCAAAAGTTCAATTGGATCGCGAACGCGGCGGTCCAGTTCCACCATGGCTCCAGAGCTCAGATCGAGAACATCTCTGAGCAACATCTGGCGCCGGCCAAAGCGAATCGACACCTGCAGTTCGACATCCAGCAGTAAGTCTAGGTTGCGATCGTTAAAAGTCAGATGAGCAACTTGTGCTGGGGGGCCGTCGTCGGCAATCGCCGGTCCCGGAGGCTGCGGAGCCGCACTGCGTGGAGGCGGCGCTGGAGCTTGACGCACAGGTTCTGCAGCCGCTACTGGTGCGGGGTCAGGCTCATCAGCAGCAATGCGGACTTTGTTCACTGAGTTCAGCAGGCCGGTATCAATACCCAGGGCAATTGTGACCAACGGATCTGTCTTTACCATGAGAGCTGACGCGTCAGCGCTTTCCCACGCGGGCTTCACGGTATCTTTGAAACGGACTATGCAGTCTCTGCCCAGAATGTCTTTCAGCTGCAGAGCCACCGTTCCCGCAAATTGACGGAACAATTCAGCCAGTGCGTCGGCGTGATCAGCGTTGAATTCAACGTTGGGATCAGCCGTTTCGCCAATGAATAACTGCCCCAGATGCAATGCGTCAGATTTGGAAACAGAGAATGCCTGTTCACCCAGCAACGCATCAGTCATGGTGAAAGTCACCCAGAAGCGATCGTCGCCAGTTTCTTCTACGGCAGCGGCAATTTCCGCGGTCAGATCTTTGCCGGTAAGTTGTGACAAAGTTGCCGCCGCTGATTGAGACCACAGCGAGTAATAATTTGCTACTCCGAAAACGCTATCATTCGTAGCCATTGTGTTCCTTTTCATCGTCGCTAAGTGCCGTTACTTTTTGTATATATCCGGCGCGTTTTTCTTCTTTGGCCACTGGGAAAGCCTCAAACAAGCTTGAGCCGGCCACCGTCATTGCAATTGGTTTCTGAACTTTGTGCGGCAAAGCAAGAATGCTCCCCTGCTCCAGGTCCAGAATCTGTTTAGCACGGACGCCCACCGACGGCAGAGTCAATTCCAGGCTGAACTCACTTTGCAGGATGCGACCGCGGATATGCTCCGTTGCCGCAGCGCTTGTGTGTCTGCGACCGCTTTTGTGTAAAGCCCTTTGCATCAGCACGGCAACTGCTGAGGGAAAAACCATATTCAGCATGGCCTGCGTTTCCAGCATGCGCAACTCAAAGCTGATGGCCAGCACGCGTTCCGTTGGTGAATTAATGTCCGACGCCTCTTCCTGCCCCATGCGTCCATCAAAAGCAAAGCGCAGCCCCATGGCCTTCCAGCAGTTGCTCAACTCGCGCACAATGGTGGATACAACACTGCCGAAAATATCTTCTTCAATCTCCGTCAGTTCGCGCATCTGTGGTTCTGCGCGGCCACGCCCGCCCAGCACCAAATCGAGGATCGGAAACGCGATCGGCAACTCAATCGTGATGCCGGCCGGTTTTTCCAGATCATTTACTTTGAGCGCGCCATAATATGTTCCTTCCGGCATGCGCTGCAGAAATTCCGCATATGTGAGCTGCTCCACTGATACCACCGCCATTTCCATGGCAATGCGCAGATACGCCCCCAGCGAGTGTCCCAGGTTGCGGGCAAAGGTTTCATGCAATCCGGTCAGCAGGCGCAATTGATCTTTGGTGATCTGCCCGGCGGAGCGGAAATCGCACAGCGTAATGTGGCGCGAGGCCGCAGATCCGGCGGCAGATTTTGTGCCACGAGCCCGCTGGAACAGCGCATCAATTTCTTCCTGATTTAGGATCTTCTGCATGCTTGTCCTTTCGCTGCTGCCGAACCACGCTGCGTAGGCCGTTCAGTTAAGAGGTCTTGCATGCGTGAGCGCAACCGCGTAAGCGCCGCGGAGCGCAACTGGCTTACCCGCGATTCAACCACTCCCAGGATTTCTCCAACTTCGCGCAAGGTCAACTCCTCGTAGTAATAAAGAACAAGCACTTCACGTTCCTTTTTAGGCAGATCACCTAGCGCATTTTTTAAAATATCTTTCATCTCGGAGGTGGCGCAGAGAAAGAAAGGATCTTGTTCCGGAGCATAAGGAATATAAGTGCACAATTCGTCGTGCGAATCTTCATGATCCGTAGAATCTTCTAATGACCCGAGTGTCATGCCATGGAGCGTACCCAGAAGCTCGTAATATTCCGCCAGCTCCAGGCCAAGATCTTTAGCGATCTCTTCTTCCGTGGGGGCGCGTCCCAGCTGATTGCGCAGCTTGGTTTGCACTTCTTCCACCTGACGGGCCTGGCGCCGCAAGTCACGCGGACCCCAGTCGCAGTCGCGCAGACTGTCCAGGATCGCGCCGCGTATGCGGAACTTTGCGTACGTCTTAAGCTGGGCGTTTTTGGTGGGATCAAACTTCTGCGCCGCGTCCAGCAGCCCAACCATTCCTGCCTGTACCAGGTCATCAAAAGGTACGTGCTGCGGCAACCGCTCATGGATACGCCGTGCAATGTACTTCACTTGCACCAGCATTTCTTCCACCAGCTTGTCGCGATCAAATGTCTGGATCTGTATGGCTGCGTTATATTGTTCTGCCGGGTTCATCTCGTCGTCCTACTTTGTAAAATATTAATGTTCATCGTTATCGAACCATTCCAATGGATTGAATCGCAGTTCTCGAAGGCACTTCGCCCGGAGAGAGCACGACTACTTTCGGTAAAATCGGTTCCAGCAATCGGCGCAAATGGAACCGTGCTGGGCTACTACATAAAAGAATCGGCGTGGCTGCGGCATAATCTTCACCCAGCAGCGATTTCAATCCCTCAACCAAACGCCGTAACAGCGAAGGTTGCAGCCCAGGATTAGGTGAAGCAACTTGAGCGCCAAACATTTTCACAACTTCTTCTTCTATGCCCTGCTCCAAAGCCACAACGCGCAGCTTGCCATCGTCTCCCAGGAACGGACGTACCAGGCTTCTGCCCATTGCCTGCCGGACCGCCTCCACCAAGAACACAGGATTCTTAGTAAGGGAAGCGGTATCGACAAGCGTTTCTAAGATGATTGTTAGATCACGTACGGAAACCTGCTCGCGCAACAGCTGCTGCAGAACTTTTTGCACCTCGCCCAGGCTCAACAGCTTTGGCACCAGCTCTTCCAGCAACTTTGGCTGGGCGTCTGCCAATGAATCCAGCAGGCGCTTAGTTTCCTGGCGCGTCAGCAGTTCGTGGGCGTACTGCTTAATCACCTCAGAAAGATGCGTGGCCATGGCTGATGTCTGGTCCACAACCACATAACCCAGAGCCAATGCCTGTTCTTGCTGTGCGGGCGAAATCCACTTGGCGATCACGTTGAACGCTGGCTCCTTGGTCTCTACGCCCTGCAATGCCGGCGGATCACTCTCAGAGCTGATGGCCAGCACGCATTCGGGCAACATTTCCCAGCGTGCGACTTCAGTGCCGCGCAGAGAGATTACGTATTCTCGCGGACGCAGTTTCAGATTGTCAGTAATGTGGACCGGTGGAACCATGAATCCAAGTTGCACCGCCAGGTGCCGACGCAATGCGCGAACGCGCTGCAAGAGCTGTCCGCCTTGCTTCTCATCTACCAGGGCGACCAGACCATAACCAACTTCAAGGCTCAGATCGTCGAGCTTGAGCAGTGCATCCAGCGAATCGGCTGCGGGCTTCTTCGGATCGTCGGCTGCGGCCACGGGTTTAACTTGCGCTGCAGTAGCTTCTTGCTTCATCCGCTTCTGTGCCAGTACGCCAACGCCAATGGCCACGGCAAAAAATGGAATCTTCGGTAATCCCGGGATCAAGCCGAGCAGAGCCATAACGCCGCAGGCAATCCACAACGGCTTTGGCTTCAGGAACAATTGCTGCGTTAACTGCGTGCCCAGACTCGCTTCAGAACCAGTGCGCGTAACTACCATGCCGCCGGCAACTGAAACCAGCAATGACGGGATCAGCGTAACCAGTCCGTCACCTACCGTGAGCACGGTGTAGGTCTTTACCGCTTCCTGAAAAGGAATGCCAAGTTGGAAAACACCAATTAAGAATCCGGCAATAATATTGATGGCGGTAATCAGGATGGTCGCCATGGAGTCGCGCTGGCTGAAACGGGCCGCGCCGTCCATTGCGCCGTAAAACTCCGCTTCCTGGGCAATCGCTGCGCGCCGCTCTTTGGCTTGTACTTCATCGATGAGGCCAGCGTTCAAGTCAGCATCAATAGCCATCTGCTTGCCCGGCAATGCGTCCAAAGTAAAGCGGGCGGAAACTTCAGCGGTACGCACCGAACCGTGTGCAACCACCAAATACTGAATGGCCACCAGCGCCAGGAAGATTACAAATCCCACAACATAATTGCCGCCGACCACGAACTGCCCGAAAGCTTCAATCACTCCACCGGCCGCTGCTGCGCCTTCATTGCCATGCAACAAAATGCGGCGGCTGCTGGCCATGTTGAGTGAAAGGCGGAACAACGTCAGCAAAAGCAACATGCTGGGGAAAACTGAAAACTGTACTGGACGAAGAATGTAAATCGCCGAAAGCAGAACCAGCACAGAGCAGGTAATACTGAGCGCCAGCAGCATATCCAATAGGATCGCCGGTACTGGAACCAGCATGATGAATACCATAGCCACTGCCGCTGCCGGGAGCGCCCAGTCTGTATTAGACCGTTTTTTAACTGCTTCGATCGTTGCAGCCATTTATCTCCTGCCTCCATTGCGTTGTGCTGCCTGCGCCTGTGCGCGATAGACGAATGCCAGAATCTCTGCCACCGCTGTAAACAATTTATTCGGAATCACGCTGCCTACGTCCACTGAGCGATATAACGCGCGCGCCAGTGGCGGATTCTCAACCATGGGAACGTCATGCCACTGTGCGATCTGCCTGATCTGTTTGGCCACCAAATCCTGCCCTTTTGCCACAACCACGGGAGCGCCCATGGTTTCCAGGTCATAACGCAGCGCGACCGCAAAGTGCGTTGGATTGGTGACGATGACGGTTGCTTTTTTCACATCCTGCATCATGCGTTTCTTGCGCATCTGGCGCTGCATTCTACGCATGCGGCCTTTGGCCTGGGGATTGCCGTCTGATTCCTTGTTTTCGTCGCGAATTTCCTGCTTAGACATCTTCAAATCATTTTCAAACTTGCGACGCTGCAATACATAATCGACCACAGACCACAGCGTGAATACAAAAGCGCTCTTCCAGCCGATCTCCCATACGCGTCCCATAAGAGCGTTGGGCAAAGCAGAAAGCCCCGCAGTGGACGCATGAACAATGGCCGACCAGTCAGACGTAATAATCAGAAACGTGATGTATGCAACCACTACCAAGGGCACCAGAGATTTCAGCAGACGGCTATAACCGCCCAGGCTGAAAAGCTGCTTGATATTTTGCGCCGGGCTTAGCTTGCTGATTTTCGGTGCTATTGCCGCTGGCGCGAATACGATTCCGCCCTGCCCTAACTGCACCATGATCGCCGTGCCAAGAGCCACTATCACTCCGGGCCAAATCCAGTTGAATGCGGTAACGCCGGTCCATGACAGTACGGCGCTGCTTGCGCCGATATCGCTATCCGTCGCGGTACTCAACAGGCGCGACATCAAATTGTGCCAGTCCTCCACCCAGTGCGGCTGGCTCCAATGCAGAAGACAGATCAGGCTCATCAACGCCAGGGATGATGAGAGTTCGCGGCTGCGGGGGATTTTGCCTTCTTTACGGACTTTTTCCCGCCGCCGCGGTGTCGCTTTTTCTGTCTTATCGCTCGCCATAGATCCTGTTAGTGCATCGCCTTAAAAAGGTGTTCTGTGTTTAGTATTGCCGCATAAAACCACTTGTTTGCCATCGCCGGCCAAAACACCACTGACGACCAGATGGCGGCATAACCGCTCAGCATTTTTACCGGCAATCCAACCGAAAGAACCGGAAGCTGCGGTGAAGCCTTGGCCATAAACGCCAGAGCCACGTCGGTCATGATCGTCACAACCAGCGGTGGCGCGGCCAGTTGAAGTCCCATCAGAAAAATGTGCCCCGTGCCCTGCAACAGCATCTGCATTGCCTGGTGCGTCACAATCACCGTTCCCGGCTTCACTGTGTCGAAACTCTGGACCAGCAGACGAAAAAGCCAGTGGTGCACATCGCCCTGCAGAAAGATGAGCAGCAGCACGGTGTAATGAAAAAAGTTCAAAACCGAAATGTCCACATCCGTCTGCGGATCGATCACGTTGACCAGTGAATAACCAAACTGGAATCCCAGAACCTGTCCGGCAAATCTCGCCGACTCGAAGACCAGTTCCAGCGTCAACCCCATGCCCAGGCCGATCATTAATTCCCCACCCACCACGGCCACCATGTTCTCGGGCATTACATGCGGCATCCGCGCGGTGTAAATCGGCGCCAGCAGCGCCGTCAAAACAAATGTGAGGCCTGCTTTGATCTTGGCCGGAATGCTCACGCTGCCCAGAAACGGCGCAAACGTCATGAGTCCGCCGAGCCGTACACCCAGCAGAAACATTGGCGTAATCGTATTGGCATCGATCTTTGGCAGCATTTGTCATCTACTTCAAAAACGGGTGAAAATCTCCAAACAAACTGGTCATGAATGTGATCATGTGGCGCAACATCCAGGGCATGGCTACAAACAATGCGGCGGCAACCGCCGCCAGCCGCGGAACCGTGCTGATGGTTACTTCCTGGATTGAAGTCATCACCTGCAAAACGCTGACGATAATGCTGACCACGATTCCGACAATCAGAATCGGCGAACACACCAGAAGAGCTTCTTCCAGCGTGCGGCGTGACAGCGTGATGACAACTTCCATATTCATGGCGTTAAAAATCTCTCAGTAAAAACTTTTCATAATGGACCCAACCAGCAGGTTCCATCCATCTGCCATTACAAACACCAGCAACTTCAGCGGAGTTGAAATCACCACGGGCGGCAGCTGCATCATGCCAACCGCGGTGGTGATTGAGGCCACCGCCATATCAATCACCAGAAAAGGCAGAAACAAAACAGCGCCAATCTGGAAGCCTGCTTTTAGTTCGGAAATAATGTAGGCAGGAACGATCACGCGCATGGAGAGGTCCTGCGCCGTCCTGGGCCGTGGCTCTTTGCTCAGTTCCACAAAGAGCGCCAGATCCTTTTCCCGCGTGTAACGAAGCATGAAAGTCTTCACCGGCTCAACGCTGCGATCGAGGGCGGTCATTACCTGAATCTTGTTGTTCTGCAACGGGACGACCGCGTCTTTGTAGATCGTGGCTCCCACAGGCTGCATGATGAAATACGTGAGAAACAGTGCCAGCCCCATCAGCGTCTGGTTTGTGGGAATGCCCTGTGTTCCCAGCGCCTGGCGCAAAAAGTGGAAGATCACAAGCAAACGGACAAACGGTGTCGTTGCGAGCAAAATTGCAGGCAGCAATGTGAGCGCGGTAAGCAGAGCGACGATCGTCCACGGCGTTGTAGCAGCGGACTTGCCAATATCCACTACCAAAGGCTGCGGTGGAGGATCCGTAGGCGTCGGTGTTGCCTGTGGTTTGCTTGATGCACTGGTGCGCGGCGTCTTACGCGTCTGGCGAGCTTGTGCTGCGCCAACGACTGAGACAGAGAGCACTATCATGATCAAGCAAAACAAGAAACGCAATTTCACTGAGCTCTCCTGGCAAAGGCTTTAACCAGACTGGCTTTGCTTGGTACACGCTGCTTCACTGGTACTTCGATCTGAGGAACGGTTTGTTCTTTTTTGGCGGTACGACGAACTTTTAACGGTTCAGCCGCGGACGCTAGAGGCACCAACGCCTGGCGCGACGTTACGGTAATTTGGGTTCGTTTAGCACGTGGCTTGCGCTTCGCCGGCATTTTTGCTTTCTCAGCGACGATTGTTGTGGCCGGAGGAGACGCCAGCAGTACGACGGTATCTCCGCTGCATCCAACCATAAATTCGCGCTCGTCTATACGCACAAGAACAACTGACTGTTTGTTGCCCACGTTAACCCGCTCAACCACTTCAAGCCGGCGAACGCGACGCTGGATTTTGGTGGAACGCAGAATCGTTACGAAGCTCGTCCATATTTTTTTCAACATCGATTGCTGCTCTGGTTCGGATTTGATCTGGAGTAATTTTGCCAATGGACTCATATCAACTCCATGAGGCGGACAGCCAGCCTGTCACCTAAAACTTCAAATTCCACCCATGCCACCGGCTGACCATTTACGTTGATTGGGAGATTTACGGCCTGTTTGCAGCGCGTATCCACTATTGATTTCTTGTCCAACTGCAGCAGATCACGCACGGTAAAGTTCGGAACGGGCAATTCAATGGTCAAGTCGCAGATGAGGTACTGTGCCTCTTTCCACGTATCAACCGGCTCAACTTGCGGCTGTTGCGTTACTATTGCGGCGGACATTTGCGTTGCACCCATAATTAGCGTTGCACCATAAATTCGTTGAAATAGACTTCCCTTACCTTGAGTTCCGGCAGGCGATCATTGAGGGACTTGATCAGATCTTGCTTTAATTTCGTTTTGCCTTCAGGCGTCAGGAGATCGTCAGATTGCATCGTGCTCAGCAGCGCGATGACTGAATCACGTATCACCGGCACTGTCGCCGGTTTTGTTTCGCTTTTGGCTTTTGGATTTTCGTTCTCAACACCCAGGTCGATGCCGACGCGCAAATAAGAATGCCCATCGCGATCAGAAAGGTTGACCACAAAATCTTCCAGATGAAGAGGCGCCAATACTGCCGCTTTGTTACCTGAGGCTTCGGCTTTGTCGCTCTGGCAACCTGTAAGCCAATATCCCGCAGCAAGCAGGAACACCACCATCAGAGAGCGGACACGCCTTCTCTGGTTCCTGGTCTTCTTGTTTGTTGCGGGCACTTGTATGAGTGACATGGCAACCTACATAAGGCAATTTGCTTGCCTAACCGTATTAAGAATTTTCTTTTTTAGAGTGGCAGTGCGGAAATTGCTAAGCTGATGAGTTCACTGAGCCTGGCGGGTTAAGACAAAATATCTTTAGAAAAGACCGTAAGTACATTTGTACTGTAGGCACATCATTTCTAAGCTCGTTCTTATTCAACAAGCCCGGAGGCGGCCCTGCGCTTAACTTTCAAGCGCAGGGCCTAAGAATTTACTGTTTCAAGTTGATGGTGTCCTGGGTTACCTGGTCGAACGTTGTTACTGTCTTGGCGTTTGCCTGATAACCACGCTGTGCCACGATCAATGCGGCAAACTCAGTTGAAATATCAACGTTAGAAAGTTCTAGTGATCCGCCTAGCACTTCTCCGCGCCCGCCAGTCTCAGCGGTTCCGATATTGGCCGCGCCTGACCCGATGGTCGCGGTGTATGAGTTTCCACCGTTCGAAGAGAGACCGTCCACGTTGGCAAAAGATGCCATGGCAATCTGGGCGATAGGCCGTGTACCATTGCTGAATACTCCCTGAACCACGCCCTCTTGATCCACCGTAAAGCTAACCAGTGTTCCGCTAGGCGAGCCGTCTTGTGATGAATTGGCCACGGCTGAAGCGGCCGAAAACTGCGTGAGCGTTGGGCTTGGCTGGGCAAAACCGTTCCAGGCGAAGGTGAGCGGAGAAGCTCCATTGGCAAAGCCAGTGATGTTGATGCCGGTGATATTCGCCGCTGGAGCGGTTAATTGCCCTGCTCCGTTAAATGTGAGAGTTCCAGTGTTGACGGTGACCGGAGTTGCGCTGCCTACGTCAGCACCCGGAATGGAAACTGAATAGCTCCAGTTGTTCGCAGCGGTCTTGGTGAAATCAAATGTGAGAACGTGTGGCGAGCCCAGTGAATCATAGACTGGAGTGGAGGCGCTAAAAGTATCGCCCACCGCCGCGTCAGAATTCAGGTTCAAGCCAAACTGTACGTTGGCGGTGGGAGTTGCCGGCGATACCTGGCCCTTGGGAATAGAAATCGCCGAAACGGGAGATTGCGTATCCACAACCCCGTTCACGGCCGAGTAACCCATCACGCTGGCGCCGTCGGTGGTTACCAGATTTCCGCTCTGGTCAACTGTGAAATTGCCGGCGCGGGTATATTGCTGTAATCCGCCTTTATCGGTCACAAAAAAACCATCGCCTTGGATCGCCATGTCAGTGCTTACGCCAGAATTTTCAACGCTGCCCTGGGTAAAGAGGCCGACATTTGATCCGACTCCAGTTCCTGCACCAATTTCAATGGGCTCGCCAGCGCCGGTGGACCCGATTTGTTGATAAAACAGATCGCGAAACTCCATGCGTGTGTCTTTGTAACCAACCGTATTCAAGTTGGCCAGATTATTTGAAATGGCATTCAGGTCCTGGGAATTAGCTTGTAATCCTGACAGCGGAATTGAAAATGATGGCATTGCTTTTTCTCCTGCGTCTTCTTACGCAACCACGTTAAGTAGTGATGTTTGATTTTGGGCTTGGGCTGTAGCGCTCTGTATGGCGTTCTGTGTAGCACTCTGGCTGCTAGTGGAAGACGCGGGAAGAGCTTGCTGCAAGTTTGAGTTGATCTGGATCAACTGCTCCAGACTATTAAATTGAACGAGCTGGCCAACAAATTCCGTGGGGTCGGTTGGCGCAGTTGGATCCTGCGATTTGAGCTGGGCCGTGAGCAAAGTGAGGAACGAATCACCCGTAAGGCCACTTAACGATTGCTGGTCCGGTGAAGATGTTGCCGGTGTTGATGAATCAAATGCTTGTACGTTCATAAAATTTCCTTATGCCAGCAGGCTCAATGCCCGCGATGTTGTTTCTGGTGCTTCAACTTCATCAAAGCTTGTGGTTGATGGGGAAAGCGGCTCGCTCATAAAGTTTGCATAGGCCGGATTCCGTTGCTGTTGCTCTTGTTGTCCTGGCTGCTCGCCCTGCCCGTTGTTCTGCAAGGCTGAGTCAGTCACTTCGAAAGTCTTTAAGTTGAGATCGTCCCGCGAAAATGTATTTTGCAGCTCATGCATGTTGGCCATCATCCAGTCACGGGTTCCACCATGCTGGGCTGCCACCGTTGCGCTGATGCTGCCACCTTCGAGTACTGCACGAACATCCACAGTGCCGGAAACATCACTCTTCACCGATACGCGCATTTCAGCCTGGCCGGCAGCTTCCATAAGCCGGGCCGCATGTACGACTCTTGGCGCAGCCTCTGCTCCTAACGCGCCAGTAACTTCGCGTACATTCAATGACTGGTCGGCGGCTGGACTGGTGGTGTGGCTGGTTGAGTTGGAGCTTGAGGTAGTGTGCGCCGCTGCCTGAGCGACTGCGGCAAAATTAGTTTGATCTGCGGTTGTTACCCTTGCGCTATCGCCGTTCGCTGGCTGTTGCGATTGAGTCGCCGAAGCCGAATCTTTTTTCGACTGATTGCCTGAGTGGCCGTCGCCAGACGGTGCCTGGCCTTGTGACTTTGCGTCGGAACCTTGATTCTGGGAGTTAACGTTCTGCGAAGCAAGGCTCTGTGCGCTGGTATTCTGTGAAGCCGTTGGAGTCACAGTACCCGGGCTATTTTTTGCGGCCGCAATGCCAGCGAGATCTTTCTGATCGACCTTACCTTTATCTGATATTGCAAAAGCATTCGATACTGCGGGTGTGGCAACCGTCGGGACGGAGGCTACCGGCGCTGCAATGACCGGGACCGCGATTATGTCTGTATGTACAGGGGCAGCGGCTTGCGGCGCATCACTCTTTTGCTGTTCTGCTGTAGGAGCCGCGTTGGATGCCGTTGAGGCATCATGCTCAGCCTTTGCTAAATTAGGCGTAGCGAAGTCAGTCTTGCCAGTTGTTGGCTGTGCGCTAGATTTGCGGGCTTGCGCTCCTGCATCAGCAAGGCGGCTGTCTTTAAGCGCCTGCGCCAGACCTGGAAACTGCTGTTCCAAAGCCTGTAAGGCTGAATTTTGTTCCGTTCCATCGGCTATCGACTGCGATGAAAGACTGTTTAACTGTGCAGTTGAAATTGGCGTACTCGGTTGCATCTGCGCTGCAGCCATTGCGATCCATATTGCCATCGCAGGATTGCCGTTAGGGTCTTCGTCTGGATTATCCGTCTGGCGATTGGGAGGCATTGCAGAAGTTGAATTCTTGGCTTGCGCTGCCATGGTCTGGAATAGCTTGGCCAGCTCAGGGTAACCGGAAATCCCTTGTCCTAGATCCGGCATAGCGCCTGAATCACCAGCGCCGGTCACGTCCGGGCCCATCTGCTGCATCAGTAATGCGGAGAACAAAGAGCTGTTGTCGCCTTGCGTTGCAGCCTGTCCGGCCAGCCCTTGAATGGCTGGCGCCGCTTGCGATGCGCCGAGATTGCTGATGTTATTCATGTCTCGCCTTGTATATATGCAATGGAAGCGCCAAACTCAGTTGCCAAACCATCTCTTGAAACTAAAGGATTTACTTTTCTCCGCCGATAGGAACTGGCTTGGAGTGGGCAATCGCTAGGCAAGAGATGCCGCGTCTCCCGGCAACGCTAGCCGTTTGGCTGAAGACGCCGCATGGCAAACAAATCATCAATCTGCTGCTGCTCACGCCGGTTTTGCTCCACAACATATTCCTGGTGTTGGCGCTGGCGGATGCTGGCAATCACTTCACGGTCCTGGCGCGCACGAAGGAATTTGAGGCGCTGCTCATTCCACAGCTTCCATGCCTCTTCCGCAGCGTGAGCCGCCTGGGCTTCAGCAACTTCCAACCCTAATTTTGAGGAGAGATAGAAATGCAGCTCAGAGGTATTCATTCCGTCTGCCATCATCTTGCGGAAATTGGCTTCCAGCCCTGTCTGTTCTTTTTTTAGGACGTCGCATTTTTCGCGCGCGGCGTATAAATTTTGCGAGGCCAGTTCCAGCCGCGCCTGCTCCTGGCGCTCATAGCTCGCGCGCAGGCGGAGCACGGATTCAAGCGCAAAGCGGAATGCCATTAGAGCCGCAACGCCTTCAGTGCAGTAACTGTTTGATCAATGGTGGATAGATCAGTTTTCTTTTGCTGCAAGACGGCGTTGATTGCAGGCAGAACGTCGAGCGCTTTATCCAGCACGGGATCTGCACCGCGCTGATAGGCGCCTACACGAATCAGATCTTCAGAGCGAGCATACGCGCTGAGAAGCCGACGCACTTCTGTGGCAATTTTGTTGTGCTCTGGCGTTGATATTTGTGACATCAACCTGCTTAAGCTGTCGAGAGTGGCGATCGGCGGATAGTGGCCTTGTGCTGCCAGACGGCGGTCGAGAAGGATATGACCATCGAGCAAGGAGCGCACAGCGTCCACCAGTGGATCCTGCTGATCGTCACCTTCCATCAGCACGCTGTAAAAAGCTGTAATGCTGCCAGTAGAAAATTGTCCGGCTCGCTCCACCAGTTGAGCGAGCATGTTCCAGCAGGAAGGAGTGTAGCCTTTGGCTGTAGGCGGTTCGCCGGCGGCCAAGCCAATTTCACGTTGCGCCATGGCGAAGCGAGTCAGCGAATCAACTACCAACAAAACATTTTTGCCCTTGGACGCAAAGTACTCCGCCACTGCCGTCGCGGCCATGGCTGCGCGTATTCTCAACAAGGGCGATTGATCTGACGTGGAAGCGACGACCACTGAGCGCATCAGGCCCTCGGGTCCCAGCACTTCCACAAACTCTCCAACTTCCCTGCCGCGTTCACCCACCAGGGCAAGCACGGTAAGATCGGCCGAGGTGCCGCGCGTCATCATTCCGATTAGCGTACTTTTGCCGACGCCGCTGCCCCCAAAGATTCCCAGGCGTTGTCCACGGCCGCAGGAAATGAAACCATCAATCGCGCGAATGCCTGTGCCTATTGGCTGCCGAATAGGCACACGGTCCATGGGCGAAGGTGCGGTGTTATCCAAATGCCATGTGTCCACGGGACGGCAAGGGCCAAGGTTATCAATAGGTTTTAAGCTGCCGTTCAGAACGCGGCCCAGCAGTTCATCACCCACAGCAACTGTTGGTGAAGAGCCCCAGGTATAAATTTTGTCACCGTAACGAATGCCGCTTGGCTTATCCAGTGGCATACTGAGCACGTTCGGGCCGCGAAAGCCAACAATCTCTCCGGGAAACGAATTCCCTTCTTTATCCACGATCTCGCAGGCTTCGCCCACCGAGCAAACCGGGCCTTCAGATTCCACCACCTGTCCGGTCACTTTCGTCACGGAGCCTTCCCAGCGCCAGGTGGAAAATTCCTGCAAGTGCTGGAAATAAGTACCCAGATCGCCTGTGCTCATTGTTTTAGACTCCTCTGCTTCTGCTGCACCAGATCAGAGAAGCCTTTTTCAATCTCGTTCAGCTGCGCTTCAATGCCGAGTTCCGTAGATCCGTGGCTGGTTTTCAAAACTAGTTGGTCTGGACGCAGTGAGCCATCTTCCACCACTGCCGGCACTGTAGCTAAAACTGTTTGTTCAGCCAGATAATCCTGCCAGGCCTGGGCGGCAGTTGGATGCACATGCAGCGCGATATGGCCGGAACCAGCAATCTTTTCCAAAGCCACACGCACTACGCCAGACAGAACAACGCGATCGACCTGCGCTTCACGGTGAAGCACTTTTCGTGCAATGGCCAGCGCCAGATCAACAATATCTTTTTCAATGCGGCGATAGTAAGCTTTGCGTTCCTGTTCAAAGCTCTTGAGATTCTCAGTTACAAACTCTCTGGCCTCGGCAATGGCACGCGCGGCCTCTGCCTGGATCGCGGCGCGTCCTGCGGCCACGCCTTTTTCGTATGCGGCCGCTTCACGCTTCTGCAGTTCAATTTCAGTTATGTTCGGTGGTGCATCCTGCTTGGTTGCAGTGGTCTGGCCTTCACGCTCGAAGATCTTGCGGTCTGCCGCCACATTGGGCACGATCCCAGACCCAGGAATAATCTGATAAACAAAGTCCTGGATACCCGCCTCGTATTGAACCTGATTAGACGACAAATTCATCATCTCCAGCAGTCTTTAGAATGATCTTGCCCTGTGCTTCAAGATTACGGGCCAGATTTACGGCTTCCTGCTGCGCGTGTTGAATCTCTCGCGTGCGTACCGGGCCCATTACTTCCATATCTTCTTTGAGCATTTCTACAGCACGTGTAGACATGCATTTGTAGAAATGGCTCTTCACTTCTTCTGACGCATTCTTCAGCGCAGTGCCTAGTGTCTTCTTATCGAGTTGCGAAACAATCTCGCGAATGCTGGTCTCAGGCGTACTGAGAAAGTCCTCAAAGGTAAACATCAGGTTGCGGATGGAAAGCGCCACGTTGGCATCATTTGATTCCACGCTTTCCAGAATTGTTTTAACCAGGTCCTGGGGCATGCGGTTCATCATGTCCGCAACAGCTTTCAGTCCGGAATAACCACGCTGCCGCGCCTTGACCACCGACTGAAGTTTTTTATTCAGGATGAGCGAGACCTTCTGCGCCATGTCTGTGGAGAATTGGTTCATCTCAGCCAGCCGGCGCACAACGTCGGCACGAACTTTTTCAGAAAGCAGGGAGACCAACTCAGCCGCCTGGCGGACTTCCAAATGCGCCGTGATCAATGCCACGGTCTGTGGATGCTCGCCTTCAAGAAATTTTGCCAGCTGTTGTGGATCGGCACGCCGCAGTGAATCCAAGTCCCCCGCGCGAGCTTCTTCTGCCCGCTCCACCTGGAAGAGCAGGTCTTGCGCGGCTGTTTCACCGAACGCGCGGATCAACAATCTCTTGGCGAAGGGCTCACCGCCCTGGGCCACGTACTGCTGGGTTTTTGTCAGGCGATAATATTCTTCCAGAATCGCGGCGCCCAGCTCTGGAGCTACGTAGTCCATGGCGGCGATTTCATGGGTGATCTCCTGGACATCTTTTTCCGGCAGATTACGATAAAGCGTGCTGGCCGCTTCGTCACCGATCATAATCATCAGGACAGCGGCTTTTTGCAGCCCGGTCATTGAATCGGGAGCTAATTTCATGACTGTGCTCCAGTTTTATGGATCCAGCTTTGTAACAAGCGCGACGACACTTCAGGTTCAGCTTTCACCCGCTCAGCCAGCTCTTTGCGAATGTTGGCTGCGTTGTTGAGTTCTTCTTCTGGAAGCTCCTTTAGCGCCGCTTCTTTTTGTTGTTTCTCAGCCTTTGGCAGTGCCATTTGCTGCATAGTGGAAATTACCTGGCTCTTTACCGGACGAAGGACCAACAGATAAACCACCAGGAACAGTGCCAGAATTCCTGCAACACGCAATGCCCCGGTCCACTCATGCGCCGCGCGCGTAACTTTTTCCACAATGGTTACCTTGCTTACAGGGTCCTGTACTGGCGCCTGGAACGGAAGGCTCTCAACCACTATGGAGTCGCCTCGTTTGGTATCAATCCCGATTGCCGCGGTGGCAATAGATTCAATTTGCTTGATCTCTTCAGGAGTACGAGCTTTGGCCGTTGCATCCAGCATGACTGCCGCGGAAATCCTCTTAACCGCTCCTGCCGGCTGGTTCATGTGATGCACCGTGCGGTTTACCACGTAGGTTGCGCTTTCAGATTCTGAAGATGGTCCGGCATCTGTGGCCGTAACCGATGGTTTGGGTATGGCCGTTGTGGTGCTGGGCACGTTGCTTGCTGTGCCAGGTACGCCATTGGCTCCCATGCCTTGTGCGCGCTCGCGCGAAGTCTGTTTGGTAATGGCTACCGCTGAGTTGGGATCGTAAATTTCCTTGGTCTCGTCACTTGTTGCCGTGTCATATTCAACCCTGACGTTAGCTTTCACGTGGTTCGCGCCCAGGACAGGCTCCAGTGTGGCTATCAGTTGCTGCGTGAGTGTCTCTTCCAGATCGCCATCCATCGCAAATGGCCCTTTCGATTTAGGCATCAGCGGCACGCGGCCGTCTGAACTTACCAGGGAAACATTCGCGGGATCCAATCCATCCACAGCGCTGGCGACAAGCTGCGTGATAGCGCTGGCATTCTCCGGCGTGAGCTGATGCTTAAGTTTCAGCACGACGGAAGCTTTGGCTTCGCGCTCTTTATCTGTGAAGAGTGATTCGCGCTCCAGCACCAGGTGTACGCGCGCTGACTCCACTTCCTGAATGCTGCCAATCGTCCGCTCCAGCTCGCCTTCAAGCGCACGCTGATAATTCACTTTTTCCGCGAAATCCGAGCCCATCCAGTTGGGCTTATCGAATATTTCATAACCTAGCCGGCTGCCGGATGGCATGCCGTCGCCTGCAACTTCCACGCGCGCTTTATCAAGTTGCTCTGCGATTACCTCTACGCCGGTTCCATCCTGCGTGAGCTGTGACTGTATTCCCTTGGCCGCCAGCTTGGCGTTTAACGTCTGGGCATCAGCCGGAGAGAGCTTGGAAATAAGCGGCTTGAATTCCGGCTTATTCATGAGCATGACAAAAAAACCCAGCATACCAGCCACCAGCACGGTGCTGCCGCCTATCATCAACTTCTGTTTAAGCGTAAGGCCGCGCGCAAATGCCATGATCTGCGCCGGTGCTCCGCTGAGTTGAAGTTTGTCGCTCACTAAGATCCCTTTAACCTTTCAGTCAGTCGCGATTAAAAATTCATCCGCGAAACTTCCTGGTATGCCGCCACAATCTTGTTTCTTACCTGCAACATCAGCTGGAACGAAAGATCTGCTTTCTCCACGGCGATCATGGCCGTGTGCAGGTCTCCACCATTCCCTTGCATTACTTCGCCGATCTTGGTCTGGGCCTGTCCTTGTGCCTGATCAATTTGTGTTACGGCTTCACGCAGGATCTGGCCAAATCCGTCTGCCTGCTCGGGAGCCTGGGTTGAACCGGCTGTGCCGGCTGTGCCGGCTACGCCCGTTAAGTCTGCTGTGTTGATCGGTAATCCTTGAATATTCATAAATCAATCGCCTTCGCTGTTATTTCAAAATGTCGAGTGACTGCGAAATCATGCTCTTGGTTGCCTGCACCGCAGCCGTATTCAATTGGTAGGAGCGTACCGCGCCCATCAGATCCACCATCTCTTCCACTGGATTGATGGCGGGAAACGAGACATAGCCCTGTGCGTCAGCATCCGGATGGCCGGGATCAAAGCGCTTCACCGGCGGCGTGGTGTCTGCCACAACTGCTTCCACGTGAACGCCTCTTACATTGCGCTCAACCGCGGAGTTCAAGCTTGCGCCGAAAGAAGTTGGGGCCGCATCCGTTTGAAACAGCACATGCTTGCGGACATATGGCCCGCCTTCTGGCGTGCGCGTTGTTTCTGCGTTTGCCATATTGGCCGTTGCCACTTCCGCGCGTTGTCTCTGCGCGGTCAGCGCCCGTCCGCTCATATCAAGAACTGAAAACAGGTCCATAAATTATTTCCCTTCTTCAATCGCCATCTGTATGCGATGAAACTCATCTTTGATGAGTTGAGTGCCCATGCGAAATTGCAGCTGCGTCTGCGCCAGCATTAAACCTTCACGATCCAGGCTCACGTTGTTACCGTCAGGACGCTCCAGCAAACCTTTCACATCCACGGCTGTCGCTTTCGGGTCGTTCTCCGGAGACTGTATCGCGTTAAGGATTGCCTGCTTAAAATTCAGGTCCTTGGTGCGAAAGCCAGGTGTATCAATGTTTGAAATGTTGCTGGCAATCAAGCTCTCCCGTTGCGCGGTGATATCAAGAAAATGTTCCAGCAATTGGACTTTTTGGGTATCGATTCCGCTCATGCCAAACGCTCCCTTAAGCCGTATTCGTTGATCTTGTTGCGCACAGTCCGCACGCTGATGCCCAGCATTTCCGCAGTCCGTGTGCGATTGCCGCCGGCTGCGCGTAAAGTCTGCTCAAACAACTGCCGCTCCACGTCACGCAATGACCGGCCAGCTTCATTTGGCATGACTGGCACAGCAGCCACTGCCGCAGCAGCTACCAACTCAGCCTGATCCAGCTCAGTCTCTTCAAGAAGCTCAACGCCAAGAATTGACGAGGTGGACATCGCCAGAAGGCGGCGCATAAAGTTTTCCAGCTCACGCACATTGCCTGGCCAGTCATACTGTGTAAGCCTCTGAATCAATTCTGGCGAGAGCTTAGGCCGCTGACCAGCCGAAGCGTGCTTGCGAATAAAGTGCTCGGCTAGATTTGCAATGTCTTCACGGCGTTCACGCACTGGTGGCAGCCGGAGCGGAACAACGTTTAAGCGATAGTAAAGGTCGGCGCGGAACTTGCCTTCACGCACCAGTTCCATCAGATTGCGATTTGTGGTGGCGATGACGCGGACATCAATTGGAACCGAACGCGTGTCACCCAGACGGTCAATCTGGCGTTCCTGCAGTACCCGAAGTAACTTTGGTTGAAGATTTAGAGGAAGTTCGCCGATCTCATCGAGTAGGAGGGTTCCGCCATTCGCCAGCTCAAACCTGCCTTGACGCGAGCCCATGGCGCCCGTGAATGCTCCGCGGACGTGTCCGAACAATTCGCTTTCTAACAGCGTCTCAGGAAAACCAATGCAATTCACCGCGATAAATGGGCCTTTGGATCGCCCGCTATTTTGATGGATCAGACGGGCCAGCATCTCTTTGCCGGTGCCGCTTTCCGCCTGCACCAGGATATCTGCGGTGGCTCTGGCTACGTGAATCGCGCGCTCAACCACACTGCGGATAGCCGCCGACTGTCCGACGATATCATCTGATTTACGATCACTACGCGCTGGACTGATAATCGCCTCAGCGGCATTCAGTATCTGGTCCATGGAAACAGGCTTGATTAAATAATCAAACGCTCCGCCGCGCATTGCACGTACGGCGTCACCTACGTCGCCGTGAGCCGTAAGCAGAATGACCGCCGTCAGCGGCGCCATGTTGCGAATTCCATCCAGCAATTCAAGACCGGTACCATCTGGCATTTTTACATCGGTGATGACCAGAGGAAAAATGTGGTTGCGAAACTTAGCCAATGCTTCCTGCACGCATGAGGCGGTTTCGGTAACCCAACCGTTGCGGCGGAAGCCGACTTCCAGGGCCGTGCGAATCGCAATGTCGTCATCTACTATCAGTAATTCCTTCATTCACAATCTCCAATGATGGGGAAGTCGAGAGAAAAAGTGCTTCCCACTAAAGGCGCACTCAGTACGGAAATTGATCCGCCATGCTGCTCCACAATGCGCTTGCATACTGCCAGGCCAAGCCCCGGGCCTCTGGAATTGCCAGAGAAGCCAGGCTGAAAAATCTTGTTCAGGTCAGCGGCGGAGATGCCGCACCCTTGATCACGAAACTCAACGCGAACTTTAGAGTTGCCATACTGAAGCAGAGCGATGGTCAGCGTATTTCCCGGCTTCATCGCGCGAAACGCGTTGACTGCCAGGTTGAAGAACACCTGCTGAAGCTTATGCGTGTCGCCGTCAATGGTGCCGCTGCTGACTTCTGGTTCAAAAACTATTTCAATTCCATGCTGCCGCGCAATAGGAGTCAACAGGCTTATTGTGGTGCTGACCAGTTCAGAGAGCTGTACTGGAAAAAGCTGGACTGCGGCTTCTGAATAAAATTGCAGGACGTTATTTACTGTTGCTGATAGCAGGCGCAAACCAGCGCGTATCTGCTGGAGCCATTCTGATTCTTCTGTCCCTTGATTCAGGTTTTCACCCAGCAAAGAAGCAAAGAGCTCCATGCTGGCCAGAGGATTGCGAATCTCATGCGCCAGCATGGCTGAAATTTCAGCCAGTGATTGCATGCGGCGGTTAGCTTCACGCTCTTTTTCCATCCGGCGCTGGTCGGTGGTTTCACGAACAATAACTACTGATTCTTTCTTGCGTTCGTCGCCTGAGGTAAGTGGCGCACGCTTGATAGAGAAAGTACGCTGGCCTTCAAAGCCGGGCAGTTCATACTCATGCTCACGCCCGACCTTCTGCCGCATGGCATCAGCAAAAATCTTTAAGCTTCTGGCATTTCCACCGGGCAGCAACTTCACCGCTTCATGGTTGCGAAGCTTAGGCTGGCCCGTTTCGTCGAGCACGATCACGCCGCAGGGCAGGCTTTCCACGATCCCACTCAGCCAGTGGCCCATACGCTCATTTTCACGCAGGCTGCGGTCCAGGTCGCAATTGCTCTCCTGCAATTCCAGGCGAAGCCGTCCGAGTTCTTCCTGCAACTCACGATACGACTGTTCAAGAACGTTGGCTGCTGTAACGAAAGTTGAGAAAGCCTCTGAGAGCGTGGCTTCCGCAGGTTCAAGCAGCGGGATCGGAATTGGATTTGCTTCGAATTGGGCTATCGTATGCATTTTGATATGACTCAAGCACGTCCTATACCACTTGGGCTGGTACTTTCTTAAGTTTCTTCTGAACTGTATCGAAAATCAGGTGTTCGTTCGTAAGACGATGCTCATCTTCAGAGAGAATGAACGCACGCTCAATCACATGCTTCAATTCCCGCACGTTGCCTGGCCAATCATGTTCCTGCAAGGCAAACTGCGCTTCACCATCAAGCACCTTGAGTGGAGAACCGTTCGTCCGGCAGAATTCTGCGAGAAAGTGGCGGGCCAGCGGAAGAATTTCAGAGATACGTTCACGCAATGGCGGCAGGTGAATTGGGAATACTGCTAGGCGATAGTAAAGATCCTGGCGGAAAGTTCCAGCAGCAACTCTTTCCAGCAAATTTGCATTCGTTGCTGCAATCACACGAACATCCACCTGGAAAACATCAGAGCTGCCAAGCCGCTGAACCTCTCCGGCTTGCAGGAAGCGCAACAGCTTAGCCTGCATGTTCAAAGGCAGTTCGCCAATTTCATCGAGAAACAAAGTGCCGCGATGCGCCGCATGAATCTTGCCCAAACGCGATTGAACGGCGCCGGTAAAAGCTCCACGAGCGTAGCCAAAAAGCTCAGATTCCAGCAGGTTCTCTGGAATAGCCGCGCAGTTGACTACAATCAGCGGTCCCGATGCGCGGGGGCTGAGCTCATGTATGGCGTATGCCACCATATCTTTACCAACGCCACTTTCACCCTGTAGCAAAACCGTACTGCTGCGGCGGGCAACAATCCTGGCCAGCTTGTGTACATGCGAAAACGCGTCACTCTCGCCCACCATTCCGGGCAGAGGCTCAGTGTTGCGCGCTTTAAGCGTTACTGGCTGATTGTCGTCAAGATAAACGACATCAGCGTTTGCGTTGATCTCTGTTTCTTTCAGCGCTTCAAAGACTTTCCGCGCACGCTGATTGGCAAGTTGATGCGGCCCAACCAGTTTGCCCGTTGCGGAATCCACCATGACATAAGAAATATTAGGATTCTGCTGCCGAATGAATCGCGTTACATCAGCCGAATCAAGATCAGGCAGTTTTGAATCCAGCACGGCAAAGTCAAAGCCAGTGCTATCGAGCTGGGCCAGAATGTCCGCGCCGCCCTGCGCTTCAACCGTTGAACAATCGCAGGATTCCAGCGCGCGGATCATCCGGTCCCGCACTGCCGGGTTCGACGAGATGGCTACGATTGCTGAATTGCCCGAATGCGAAGACGAAGTGGAAGATGTCATGTGTCTCCTTGCCTTGTTGCTAAGAAGACAATCGGGCTTTCGGACTAGTACTTAAGTCCGATCTTATTCTTTAAGAAATTTTTTATTGAAGTTCCTGTGGAAATCTGTCGAAACGGACGCCGCGAAACGCAAAAGCCAATATCTTCAGAAGAATTTCCTTAAAGAGCTGCGTCACAGCAGAATTATTTGCCTACTTCCTCGACTTCGTCAGGATGCTCAGACAACCCAAACTCATATCCAATGCCGCGCACGGTCCGGATCAACCTGACTTTTGCGCCTTCATCAATTTTCTTGCGCAGATAATTCACATAAACGTCCACCACGTTGGTCATGGTGTCAGGCGAGAGTTTCCAGACGTGTTCAATAATCATGTTGCGCGTGATCTTGCGGCCAGGATTCCGCATAAAATATTCCAGCAGGCCAAATTCCTTGGGTGTGAGATCAATGATCCTGCCTGAGCGATGCACCGTCCGCTGCATATAGTCCAGTTCAAGGTCGGCCACTTTCAGGTGTGCCTGCCCGGCCTGGCTCTTACGCCGCAATACGGCGCGTATGCGCGCTGAGAGTTCAGAGAAAGAAAAAGGTTTTGTTAGATAGTCATCCGCGCCGGCATCCAGGCAGGCCACGCGCTCTGCCACTTCGTCAGTGGCTGTGAGAATCAGGATAGGTAAATCAGCGTTTCCACTCCGCACTTTAGAAAGAACTTCACCGCCAGAAACCACAGGCAGATTCAAATCAAGGATGAGCAAATCAAACGCGCTCTTCTGTATGCGCTGCAAAGCTTCATCGCCACTCGGAGCAATCTCCGTTGTATGGTCTTCAGACTTGAAGGCCTTGGCGATGAATGTTGCGAGTGGAGCGTCATCTTCCGCGATCAGAATTCGCATCCGGGCTTGTTCTCCGTCGAGTAGTAGGAGCCTATTCTTTCCTTAAGTGAGCCCATTCTAAATCAGATAAGAACAATTACAACCTTAATACTGAATCATGTTGAATAAGAATTGTCTTAATGTTCTCACCAGATACACAAGCTATAGAAGAAGCTAGGATCCTTGTTACGAACAATGCTTTAGATTAGCGAATAGCAATGCAGGTTGACTCTGAATTTGTCTAAACGCCGAATTATCATCTATCTTTTTTAGGGGCTCTCATGGAAATACAACCTAACGGTCTTTAAAAGGTCCCATTTTGGGAGGTGCAGCCGCGTTACTTTGCGCTATTTCCTTAAGCCGCAAGAGTTTGGCGGGTATGCCGGGCAATCATCAGGTCTTCATCAGTCTTGACTACCCAAACCGCGCAGCGCGACGCATTCGCGCTGATGATTTCAGCATTTCGCCCGTTCGCCGAACTATCCAGCCTTATGCCCATGTATTCCAGCCCTTCGCATATTTCCGCACGCACTGGCGCCGCACGCTCGCCAATGCCGCCCGCAAACACCAACATATCCAATCCACCCAGCACGGCGGCAAACGCACCGATAAACTTACGTACCTGGTAGCAAAATATTTTTACAGCCAGGGCAGCATCAGAATCTGACTGTCGTTTTTCTAAAAGAACTCTCATGTCGCCGGTCTGACCAGAGACCCCCTTCATCCCAGATTGATGGTTGAGCAGCTTCTCCAGGTGGTCTGCAGAATACCCTTTATTCATAAGATAGAGCAGCACGCCAGGATCAAGATCGCCGCTGCGCGTTCCCATTATGAAACCACCGGACGGAGTTAACCCCATGCTCGTATCCATAGACTGCCCATCTTTCAGAGCCACCATACTGGAACCATTTCCTAGATGAGCAATAATGGCGCGTTGCCCCAGCTCCTTACCCAGCTTACCTGCAATGAACTCATAGGAAAGACCATGGAAACCATAGCGCTTGATTCCCTGATCCCACAGCTCTCGCGGCAGAGCAAAGCGCTTTGCCACTTCCGGCATGCCGCTGTGAAATGCCGTATCAAAGCAGGCTACCTGCGGCAAATCAGGAAAATGATCTGATACAGCTTCAATCATGGCAATCTGGCTGGGCAGATGGAGCGGTGCAAATGGAACAATCTCTTTCAAGGCAGCTTTTAGTTTTTGATCGATCCGCTGTGGCCTAGTAAAAAGCGGACCACCATGCACAATCCTGTGGCCCACCGCCACCAGATCTTTTATACCCTGCTCTTGCAGCGCAGCAAACATGGCCTTGATGGCTGCTGCATCATCTGGAAACGAGGTATTCTTTTCGTAGAGAGCCTTTTCGCCGGCGCGAAGCGATAGCTTCCCGCTATTCCCGCCGATCGACTCAACGGCTCCAGAGAAGACAAGTTCCTCTTCCACCTCAGAAATATTATGGTAAACAGCAAACTTTAAGGACGACGATCCACCATTCAAACACAGGATGGCCGGTTCCATCTATCTGGCTCCGCTGCGCACACGCATCTTAGCTGTGGCTCCAGCGCCAGTTTTCAACTTCCGGCATGTCTTTACCGTATGCAGCCACATATTCTTTGTGCTTAGCCAATTCGCCTTGAAAGATCGCAACCGCGTCGTCAGCTTTCAGGCCAGGTATCCGGTGAATTGTGTCAATCGCCAGTTGAAAGCGGTCCATGTTATTCCGCACCACCATATCAAATGGAGTGGTCGTGGTTCCCTCTTCTTTATACCCGCGGACATGCATATTATCGTGGTTCTTGCGGCGGTAGCAAAGCCGGTGAATGATCCACGGATAGCCATGGTAGGCAAAGGTCACCGGCTTATTCGTGGTAAAGAGCGCGTCAAATTTTTCGTCAGTCAAACTATGTGGATGCTCGCCCGCCACCTGCAGCGTCATCAGGTCCACCACATTCACCACTCTGAGTTTCAGGCTGGGCACATATTTCCGCAGCAGTGAAACAGCGGCCAGAATTTCCAGGGTCGGCACATCACCAGCGCAGGCCATCACCGCGTCAGGTTCGCCACCTTCA
This sequence comes from Candidatus Angelobacter sp., assembly GCA_036502105.1. Lineage (GTDB taxonomy): Bacteria > Acidobacteriota > Terriglobia > Terriglobales > Acidobacteriaceae > Angelobacter. Next base: position 43,953 of record DASXZE010000139.1, read on the forward strand.
TCATTGCTGGCCCATTTCCACACGCCGATCCCGGCAGCGCAATGCTTCTCCGCGGACTCCATATCCAGCCACTGCAACTCCGGCTGCTTGCCCGCCACAATAATGTTCACGTAGTTCTTGCTGCGCAGGCAGTGGTCAGCCACAGAGAGCAGCGTGTTGGCGTCTGGCGGAAAATACGCGCGCACCAACTCCGGCTTTTTGTTCACTGCATTGTCCAGAAATCCCGGGTCCTGATGGCTAAAGCCATTGTGGTCCTGCCGCCATACATGCGAAGTGAGCAGATAATTGAGTGACGCAATCGGCTTGCGCCACGGAATATGCCGCACCGCCTCCAGCCACTTGGCATGCTGGTTATACATTGAGGTCACAATGTGTATGAACGCCTCATAGCATGAGAAAAATCCATGCCGCCCGGTGAGCAGATAGCCTTCCAGCCAGCCCTGGCACATATGCTCGCTCAGTATTTCCATCACCCGGCCATTGCGTCCCACGTGATCGTCATTCGGCAGAATTTCGGCTTCAGAAGTGCGATCTGTCACTTCAAAAAGCGCGCTCAGCCGGTTCGAATCCGTTTCGTCCGGTCCCATAACACGGAAATTGGCACTCTCCAGATTCAACTTCATTACATCGCGCAAAAACCGGCCCAGCACGCGCGTTGATTCATCAAAAGCGCCGCCCGGCTGCGCAACTTTTACCGCATACTGCCGGAAATCTGGCATTTTCAACTCTTTCAGCAGCAGTCCGCCATTCGCATGCGGATTCGCGCCCATCCGCCGATTCCCTTTCGGTGCCAGGGCGGCCAGCTCTGGTAAAAACTTTCCATTCGTGTCGAACAGCTCTTCTGCTTTGTAGCTGCGCATCCAGTCTTCAAGAATCTTGAGATGTCCAGGCTTGCTCAGGTCCGTCACCGGCACCTGATGCGCGCGGAAAGTCCCTTCAATCTGCAGTCCATCCACAAACTTGGGCCCGGTCCATCCCTTAGGACTGCGCAGCACAATCATGGGCCATGTCGGACGCGCGGCATCTGGGTTTTTCCGTGCTTCAATCTGAATGCTTTTGATGTCGGCAATCACCTTGTCCAGTGTTGCCGCCATCAACTGATGCATCAGCGGCGGATCATCGCCTTCAACAAAATAAAGCTTGTATCCATAGCCCTCAAACAAGTCGGTTAACTCTTCTTTTGGAATACGCGCCAGCACCGTGGGGCCGGCAATCTTGTATCCGTTCAAGTGGAGTACGGGCAACACCGCGCCATCGCGCGCTGGATTCAGGAATTTATTCGAGTGCCAGCTCGTGGCGCACGGGCCGGTCTCGGCCTCGCCATCGCCCACCACGCAACAAACCAGCAGGTCAGGGTTGTCATAGGCTGCGCCATATGCATGCAGCAGTGAATATCCCAGCTCTCCGCCTTCGTTAATCGAGCCCGGCGTATCTGGCGACGCATGGCTGGGAATTCCTCCAGGCCACGAAAACTGCTTGAACAACCGCTGCATGCCGTCTTCATCCTGCGTGATCTTTGGATAAAACTCCGTATATGAGCCTTCCAGATAGGTATTGGCCACGATCCCCGGACCGCCGTGGCCTGGGCCAGTCACGTTAATCACGTTGAGATCATTCTTCTGGATCACGCGATTCATATGCGCGTATACAAAGTTGAGCCCCGGCGTGGTGCCAAAAT
>DASXZE010000140.1:0-7453 GCA_036502105.1 Candidatus Angelobacter sp.
CCGCGTGGCGCAATACAAGCTCAACATGGCGCGCGTGGTGCTGGATGTGGACGACGTAGCTGAATATTCTGCGTTTCTGCTGCCGAATCCTTATCGCCTGATCATTGATATTCACGGCAAGCTGCCGCCCAACAAAGTTGCCGGCAATAGTTCCGGTAATACTAAAGACCAGAAGCCAGTTCAGCAGGAAACCAAGCCGGCCCAGGAAACAAAGCAGACGGCCAGCAACAATGACTCAGGAACAGACGTTACCGTAACCACCATCAAGCCGCGGGAGAACAAGCAAGCCACGCCGAAGCAAAACGGCAACGCTGCAACTGCAATTCAAAACGCAGAAGCCAGCAAGTCTGGTCCAATCAAAGGCGTAGGTAAAGATAAAGACAAAGATAAAGAGCGCGTAGTTGCTGAAACCCCGGCGGAGATCGCCAGGGTTGTTACGCCGAAATCTGTAGTGGTGGATGACACAGGGATCGAAGATTCCGGCAAATCGGCCGGCCAGCCCACCAGCGGCCCCACGTTTGAAGCGATTGCGCCCAAAGAATCCAGCCGCAATAAGAAGACGCCGGAAATCAACACGCGCGCTGCCAATAACGCAGCTACCACCCCAACTACTCGCACGGCCGAACCCACGGCTTCCGGCGAGCGTTCGTTGATTCGTGCGCTGGGATTGAAGATTGGAAAAATTGTGGTCGACGCTGGCCACGGCGGACATGACACTGGCACTATCGGCCCCAACGGCCTACTGGAAAAAGATCTGGTATTAGACGTTGCGTTGAAGCTGGGCAAATTGCTGGAAGAAAAGCTGGGCGCAGAAGTGGTTTACACGCGCGATGACGACACATTTATTCCGTTGGAGACGCGGACGGCCATCGCCAACAAAGAACAGGCTGATCTGTTTATTTCCATTCACGCCAACTCGTCAGACGATCCTTCAGCCCGCGGCGTGGAAACCTACTACCTGAATTTCACCAGCCGCGCCGATGCTCTGGAAGTGGCAGCGCGTGAAAACGCTGTCTCTGAGCAGTCCATCCACGAATTGCAGGACCTGGTAAAGAAGATTGCGTTGAAAGAGAAAATTGGCGAATCCCGCGAGTTCGCCACGGACGTGCAGCACTCGCTCTATACCGGACTCAGCGCCAGGAGCCCGAACCTGCGCAATCGCGGGGTAAAGAAAGCGCCATTCGTGGTGCTGATTGGCGCAAACATGCCGTCGATCCTGGCGGAGATTTCTTTCGTCAGCAATCCTGACGACGCAAAGAAGCTGAAGACTGGTGATTACCGCCAGCGCATTGCTGACTCGCTCTATAAAGGCGTGGCCAAATATGTAAACAGCCTGAGCGGAGTGAAGGTGGCTTCCAAAAATACTGGTACTCCTATGAATGGCGGGACTACTACTTCAGTCGCGGCGAAGTAACTTCCCTCTGACTTTGTCGCAACTTCCTCGATCTTCGTTCATATCTGATTGATCTTATTCACCATAAAAAACTTTTCCATGGGATGCTTCAATCAACGCTTCTCTGCCTTCGTATTCAACATGCTTGGGAAACCGCAGTATTCTGCAACGATAAAACTGAAAGTCTTTCACCGGATATTGTGAGAAGTCAAAGTAATCAAGAAACATCAGCTGGATATCGCTTTCACTTATTCTCGTACCCATTTTCCTGATCCCAATATCCGCTAGCGCTGTCATTTGATCTGTTAATTAAAATTGGCACTGAGGTAGCGCTGGGAAACACTTTCAGTACCGGTGGAGGCACCGTGTCAGGCGCACAATCCTCTTTGTACAGATCAAGCTCGTATACGACAAGTGCCTCAAAAAGCAATTTTCTTATGTTTTCATATTCGTCATGGAGATCCCAGGTGAATTCCCGCGTGGAGAAATAAGCATTCCACAAATTTCTTGAACATTCGCGGTATGTGTTCATTAAATTCGTGATATCTGTCATTGTGACCTTCCGCCAGTTTATCGTAAATCCGGCGTTAGCCATTTCTCTTTTGCTTCTTTTGAATTGATCCGTTCGCGGCTGTAATACTCAAACGCTAAATTCTTGTCGTTCAATTGCTCATGTATTTGCCACACTGATTCCCGTAGACACAATCCGCGATCCAACCTCTGCTCAACCTGTTGCAGCCAGAAACGAGTCAGCGTCTCATGGTAAAGACCGCTCACGTGATGATGTCCCGCGAACCTTTTCAGCGTGGCTCGCATGCGGTCAATGGCAGTTTCCAGATCAGCTGCGTACAGATACACCACCGCCACGGTCAGGTGATCGCGATGGTGAAACTCTTCTTTCGGCAACAAGCAGCGCTCCAGGCGGTCCACCAGGGTAATGATTTCGGCGTCAGTCATCTTTTTGGCTCAATCATTTCTTTTGGCTCAATCATTTTTGGCTCTCCTCATTTTATGACGCAAATAAAAACGCCCGCCAGCCAAAAGGCTGACGGGCGTTATCTCTTGTTCTCTTTTGAGAGTAGCTGAGAACCCTGGGCAAATCAAGCCTTTGTGTTGGTTGCATCTGTGCCGATTGAATCCAGGCTGGCGATGATCTCCGCGGGAATTTGCAGCGTTGCCGCTTTGAGATTTTCACGCAGATGTTCGGCGGAAGACGTGCCGGGAATCAGCACAATATTGGGCGAGCGCTGTAGAAGCCACGCCAGCGCCACCTGCATGGGAGTTGCCTGCAGCGCCGCTGCCGCTTCATTCAACTCCGACGACTGCAAAGGCGTGAAGCCACCAAGCGGGAAGAAAGGCACATACGCAATGCCTTGCGCGGCCAGATTTTTGATGAAGGCGTCATCTGCCCTATTGGCGAGGTTGTAGAGATTCTGCACGCAGACAATCGGCGTAACTTTCTGGGCTTCTGCCAGTTGCTCTGGGCTCACATTGCTCAGGCCGAGATGGCGGATTAATCCCTGGCGCTTGAGATCAACCAGCACGCTTAGCGGTTCGGCGATCGATCCTTTCATTGGCCCCAGCACACCACCAACCCGGAGATTCACTACGTCAAGCGCGTCCAGTCCCAGATTTTTGAGATTGTCATGGACGCCTGCTGTTAGTTCCTGCCGCGTGAGCGCGGGAAGCCATGACTTGTCATCGCCGCGGCGCGCACCCAATTTTGTGACGATCACCAAGCCATCCGGATAAGGATGCAACGCCTGCTTGATAATTTGATTGGTCACGTGCGGGCCATAAAAATCGCTGGTGTCAATGTGATTCACGCCGGAAGCAACGGCCTCACGCAGAACAGCAAGAGCGACGTCGCGGTCGCGTGGTGGTCCCCACACCTGCGGGCCGGCCAACTGCATGGCGCCATAGCCCATGCGGTTCACGGTAAAAGAAGTGCTGGGGAAGGTGAAGCTGCCGCCGAGGTTCTCACCACGATTCGGCTTCGCACCAGGATTCGTTTGAATCGTCATTCGTTTCTCCTCAAGTCGGTTTGGTTAGATTGTATTCAATGTGTTGACTATGATTAGATGAAGAAAGCTTCAGGTTAGGAGTTCGCATTTGGCGCAGCGTTCACAAATTGTTTTAGAGCCGCGTAAATCGCCCGTGCAGGCCCGTTCCACCGCCAGCGTGGATGCGATTCTTGAAGCCACCATTCAGATTTTGCTCAAAGTGGGAAAAGAGCGGCTGACCACCACCAGAGTGGCGCTGCGGGCCGGCGTGTCTGTGGGAACTCTGTACCAATATTTTCCGAACAAGAGCGCGCTGTTGCGGGCGGTGTTAAGACGTCATCTGTCTGAGGTGACAGAAGCCGTGGAGCACACCTGCGAAGCACAGCAGGGCAAACCGCTGCGGCAGATGGTGACCGCACTCATCACTGCGTTTCTTGCAGCCAAGATGAAGGATGCCAAAACGAGTGTTGCTCTCTACTCCGTGAGCTCTGACGTGGACGGGATGAAGATCGTGCAGCAGTCGGGCGCGCGATCCAACAAAGCGATTGTTGCAATGCTGGCGACCGCTAACGAACGGCTGACTCCTGACCCGGAGCTTGTGGCTTCCATGCTGCAAGGCGCGATGTTCGGAGTGAGCCGGCGCTTGCTGGAATCGAGCGCTCCGGAAAAGCAGCTGGATACTCTGCGGCAGGAGCTTATCTTCTTTGCTTGCGCGTATGTGGATGCGCGATGTGAGCGAACCTAGGCCGTGGCTATTTCAAATCCCTTTGCGGCTGCGCTGCTGATCCTATTCTGCCCGCAGAAAGTCAAGAGAGAAACGCTTCAACAGGCCGATACAAGGTGAGCCAGCAAAAAGTGCAGCATGCGTGATTGGCATCATCTTCAGAGCAGCGGAGCATGCGACAAAAGCAAGAAATACACGGGTTGCGCCCTCAACCAGCATTTTCAGCAGATGCAGCGCGCTTCAGGTAAAAGGCCACAATATCTCTCTGCGATTCACGGTTATGCATTTCCGTGGTACGAGAAAACTCTTTTATTTCCCGTTTTGTGAACCGGTCAGAACCACCTTGCGCCAGTGGGATATCCCGCTTGTACAGCTCGCTTCCCCAGATAGTAAGCGCTGAGGACTCATGGACAATGTCACAAATTTCCATGCCTGCCTGGCGAGCAGCAAGATCAATACTTTTTTGACTGTGAACAATCAGGTGCCGGGGCGGATCAAGATGAATCCAGTCGGTCCCATAATTGTGCCAGGCCCATCCGACAACCGGAATATGAGTAATACATACCCCGTTCGGTGTAAGGCGGTCAGCAATGGTCCGCAGCAATCCGAGATGATCGGGCATGTGTTCCATTGAATAATTGAAAATGATAATGTCCCACTTGCCCTGGACCTGGTCCAGTGTCGCTCTGCGAACATGCGGCGTTCTTCAGGAAGAAATGCGTCAATGCCAGTAGCATCAGACCCCAGCTTGCGAAGTACTTCAACAAGGTATCCGGCGCCGCAGCCAACATCAAGAATAGTTGTACCCCGGCGAGGCTTGAGCCGGATGATTGCTTCCATCTCTCGCCGGCAAGCCCAGACGTGAGACATCAGGCCAGGGGCCAACAGGTGAGCGCGGTAAAAAGCCAGCCTTGTCCAGTGAGGAGCCTGGGTGTGAAAGCTGTAATAGTTGTCAGGATAGTAAGCTCCAAGGTCCTCGGGCGGATTCGCCAGATGAATCGATTCGCATCCACTGCATTGCCAGTAGTCAAAGCGAGTCCTCAAACCGAACATCATTTCCCGTGCTTCATGGATTTCTCCCCTGGAAGAACCACAGAAGGGGCATGTCATGGTGGGCGGCATATATGAACGAATAACTATTCTCTCATACTTGCCTGTTCACTTCTGATTGAGAACAATTTGAATATGGTGGATTGAATTATCAAGTGCGACCGATGCTGGTCGAGGGAAAGAACCCGGCCCGCCGTGAAAAGCAGAGTTTCCGAATGACGGCAACCCCAAGCCATTTCCCTTCGCAAATCCGCCCGGAGGCGTTAGAAACGCTGGAGTGACACGTATCTCTTGCGATACGATCGGTCTTTCGTGCATTCTGGCTGAAAGACAGGAGACAAAGTGGGGATGCTGATTTGGGACTTACGTTACGGGCTCAGGATGTTGCGCAAATCCCCCGGCTTCACTGCCGTAGCTGTCCTCACTCTCGCTCTGGGCATTGGGGCGACCACGGCGGTTTTCACGCTGATACAGCAGGTGATGCTGCGGTCGCTGCCGGTGGCGCGGGCTGACCAGCTCTGGCTGATCGGCGGTTCTGACGCCTGCTGCTTCTCGAACGGATATACACAGGGAAATGGCGACGACCTGTCGCCGAACAGCTGGAATTTCTTCTCGTGGGAGGCGTACAAGCACTTACGAGCCAACACTCCCGCATTTGAGAAACTGGCGGCATTCCAGGTGGGTGAAGCTAATGCCTACCTGGCGGTACGGAGCACCGGTTCCTCGACGCCGGTTGAGACGCGCAATGGCGAGTATGTCTCCGGAAATTTCTTTGAGACGCTGGGCATTTCGGCCTGGCGTGGTCGGCTCTTCACCGACGCCGATGACCGGGAAGGCGCACCGCCGGTCGCCGTAATGAGTTTCCGAATCTGGCGGGAGAAGTACGGATCCAATCCTTCGGTGGCGGGAGGAACTTATGAGATCAATGGCCAGCAATTCACAGTTGTCGGAGTGGCTCCGCCGGGCTTTTTCGGGGCGAAAATCGACAGCGAAGATATGCCCGACTTCTGGCTGCCGCTGGCAACCGAGCCGCTGATAGCCGGCGCGACTTCGCGCCTCAAAAATCCCCGGCTCGCATGGCTCGATTTGATTGGCCGCGTTCGTCCGGGCACGAATCCGAAAATTCTGGAGACGCAGCTCCAGGTAGAGCTGCAGCAATGGCTCGCGAGCCATCTGCCAGATATGACCTCACCGGAAAAGACGCTTCTGCAAAGGCAGACTTTGCGGCTGACACCGGGAGGCGCCGGCGTTTCCCGGATGCGCGATAAATACAAAGATGGCTTGCTGCTGCTGTTGCTGGCCGCGGCCTGTGTTCTGCTGGTGGCCTGCGCCAACGTCGCCAATCTGCTATTGGCGCGCGACCTCAAACACCGGCAACAGACGGCGATATGTATAACGCTGGGCGCGCCGCGCAGCCGTCTGGTTCGGAAGGCGCTTATTGAAAGCCTTGGGCTGGCTGTAATCGGCGGCGCTGCCGGGATTGCTGTCGCATACGCGGGAGCCGGCCTGATCCTCCGCCTTGCTTTCGCACGGGCAGACGCATGGGTCCCCGTGGATGCCACTCCGTCCAGCCCCGTGCTGCTCTTTGCGCTGGCAATTTCCGTGATCACCGGACTCATCTTCGGTGTTGCGCCGGCATGGATGACTTCGCACGCGGACCCAATGGAAGCGATGCGCGGAGCCAGCCGCACGGTGGGATTCAATCGCGGCATTCTTGGAAGCGCCGGGGCACAGAAGATGCTGGTGATTGTGCAGGCAGCGGCATCTCTGGTGCTGCTGAGTTCGGCGGCGATGCTCGGCCAGAGCCTGCGCAACCTGGAGCATCAGAATTTTGGCTTCGATACCAGCGGACGCTACCTTCTCACGATCGTTCCGAGGATTTCCAACTACAAGCAGGAGCAGTTGTTGCCGCTCATTCGCGAAATTGAGGACCAACTGCGGCTTATCCCCGGCGTGCATGCGGTTGGCTCTGTGATCGCGGCGCCTCAGAACGGCTGGGTTTGGCCCCATGACATTCAGGTTGAGGGCCAACCCGAGCCGGGGCCGCAGGATGATATCTCATCCGTTTGGACCCGTGCGACGCCGGGATTTTTTGAGGCTCTTGGAGACAGGATCGCCCTGGGGCGGCCGATCACCGACGAAGACAACGCCACGCGGCCGGTAGCCGTAATCAACGAAACGTTCGCAAAGAAGTTCTTTGGCAGCGAAAACCCGCTTGGGCAACACTTCGGCCCTGCTCCGGGAAAAAACGCGGGAATGTATGAGATTATCGGCGTTGCAGCC
>DASXZE010000141.1:0-3583 GCA_036502105.1 Candidatus Angelobacter sp.
TAAAAAATAAGCAGATTCAACGCAATCAAGAAATAATTGATAAACGGAACGGTCGAGCGTGGCGTGTCATCACGGATGGGTAACATTCAAGTGACTGCTTCTTAAGTATCATGCTTGATAAATCGGAGTTACTCAAGTGGATGCGGTATTGATTATCGACAAACCAGCAGGAATGACTTCGCATGACGTGGTGGCGCGCGTGCGCCGCATTACGGGAGAAAAATCCATTGGCCATCTTGGGACACTCGATCCCATGGCCACGGGCGTGCTTCCGCTGGTCTTAGGCCGATTCACGCGTCTGGCGCAGTTCTATGGCGAAGCCGATAAGCGCTATGAAGGCGCAATCCGCTTTGGCTGGGCCACTGACACATATGACGCTGAAGGCAAACCGACGAGCGCAGAGCAGTCTGTGAATTATTCAGTTGATCAGGTGCGCGAAGCGGCTAAAGAATTCATGGGTGAGATTGCGCAGTATCCTCCGCCGTTTTCAGCCAAGAAAATTGCTGGCATTCCAGCGCATCGGCTGGCGCGCAAAGGCCAGCCCGTGGAACTGAAGCCCAAGCAGGTAGAGATCAAAGAGCTGGAGTTTCCGTCCTGTGACGGCAAAGTTGCGCTCTTTAAAGCCTGGGTCAGCTCAGGAACTTATTTGCGATCACTGGCGCACGACATTGGAAAGAAACTCGGCCCAGGCGCCCATCTTGCCGCTCTTAAACGCACTGCCGTCCGCGAATTTCCCATCGACGAAGCATTCACCCTGGAACAAGTGGAGCAGGCGCGAGCCAGCAACACGCTGGACGACCTGTTTCTCCATCCCCGCCTGGTGTTGCCTGAATTTCCCGCGGTGGTGGCGTCAGCAGAAAGCGCATCCAGAATCCGGCATGGTGGCGCAGTGAATTTGCCCGAATTCAGTAAGGCCGGAACGGTGCGCGTCTTCGCCGGACAAAGGGAACTGCTGGCTATCGCAAAACGGGTAGCTGGAACGCTGTTTCAACCTAAAGTAGTACTTCATGGTTAAATTTCATTTGTTCTGAAGGTGACCTCAACTAAGAGCAAGCGTCTATACTGTGTTGAATTGTCAGGGTCCGGAAAACGTCTTTGGATGGTTTTAGGAGCGGCATATGACCAAGCTGAGCGTCCTGATCGCGCGCATGAAGAGCCTCTTCACTGCCAAAATAAAAAACAACCTTGCCCACACCGAAGAGTCTTACCAGGAAACTCGCGGCCTACATTTCCTCGAGACATTCTTTCAGGACCTGCGTTACGCCCTGCGGCTTCTGCGGCGGACGCCTGGATTCGCAGCCGTAGTTGTTGTGTCATTGGCGCTGGGCATTGGGGCCAACACCGCGATCTTCAGTGCGATTGACGCCGTAATGCTGCGCATGCTGCCGGTAGCCGAGCCGCAACAACTCGTGATGCTGCAATGGCACGCCGCTAAGTGGCCGGAAAAGTATGTAGACGACCTGGAAGGCAGCAGCTTTGGTAAAGCGCAAGACGGACAAACCAGCTATTCCTTTACTTACGCGCAATACCAGCACTTCAAGAATCAGAACCACGTTTTTGCAAATACCTTTGCTTTCGCCGCTAATAGTGACGAGGTCAATGTAGCCATTGACGGACGCGCTGAATCCGCGCTGATCCAAGGTGTCTCCGGTAATTACTTTGCTGGACTCGGTACGCAGGCCGTTGTTGGGCGAACCATTTTGCCGGAAGACGATCAGGAATCTGCTCCGGCCACCGCCGTTGTATCCAATTTGTTCTGGAAGCGGCGGCTGGGCGGAACCCAGGATGCCGCAGGCAAGAGAATGATTGTGAACGGCCTGCCCATTACCATTGTGGGTGTTGCTCCACCAGATTTCTTCGGACTGGAGCCCGGCAGCTCTCCTGATCTCTTTATTCCGCTGGCCAAATATTCTGCAGAGCAGGCGCGGCAAGGCTCGTCAGATAGTGGACTGACCTATCTCAAAGATCCCAAGATTTGGTGGGCCGGCGTCATTGGACGGCTTCGCCCCGGCGTGACCATGCAACAGGCACAGGCCGAGCTGGCCGTAATGTTGGATCAAGACTTAAATGCTGCTGTTCCCAATCCTGATCCAGTGAAACCTGCGCTGCAGGTTGTTCCAATCAAGCAAGGCCTGGATAGCCTACGACGGCAATTCTCCAGCTCGCTTCTTTTGCTCATGATGATGGTTGGCACGGTCTTGCTGATTGCCTGCGGCAACGTGGCGGCCTTGCTGCTGACGCGCGCCAATGCCCGGCAGCATGAGATTGCTGTGCGCTTAAGCCTGGGCGCGCGACGTTCACGGCTCATCCGCCAATTACTGACGGAAAGCGTATTGCTGGCATGCTGCGGCGGATTGCTTGGGTTGTTTTTGGCCAAGTGGGCCGGCAGGGTATTGCTCGCACTGCTTTCCAGTGGTCGCGAACAAATCAATCTGGAATTGCAGCTGGATTATCGAGTCCTGGGCTTTACCGCCATTGTTTGTATTGTGTGCGGAATATTGTTTGGCCTGGTCCCGGCGCTGCGCGCCACCCGGACAGATTTAATCAGTGCATTGAAGCAATCAAGATCCGGCGGATCAGCCGGGCGATTTGTTACCGGCAAGATTTTGGTGGCTGGGCAGGTGGCGTTATGTCTGCTTCTGCTGGTAAGCGCTGGGCTTCTTCTGCGGACATTGAACGCTCTTCAAGGACAAGAGTTAGGTTTCAATCGCCAGAATATTTTGCTCTTTAGCGTGCGTCCTGGACTGAATGGTTACAAGAGCGCGCAGCTCGACGAATTTTATCTGGAGTTACAGCGGCGGATTGAAGGAATTCCCGGCGTGCAGGCAGTCACGTTTTCTGATCGCAATGCCATAGGCGCGGGCATGAGCGTGAACGGAGGGACAATTCCGGGATACACCGAAGAAGGACGGCCTGCTAATTTTTACCGCCATGTGGTTGGGCCGGATTATTTGAAACGCTGGCCATCCCCATGCGCATTGGACGCGCCCTGGGCGCGCAGGATACACCCAGCGCTCCGCTCTCTGTGGTGGTCAACCAGAAATTTGTTGATAAATACATGCGCGGAGAAAATCCAGTGGGCCATGAAATTGTAATGGGCGGAAAGAAGCATCCCGCGCGCTACCAGATTGTGGGCGTGGTCAGTGATGTGAAATATGCGCGCATTCGCGAAGACGCTCCGCCTACGGTGTATTTTCCGCATCGGCAGATATTTGCTTCGGTTGGCGGATACCAGCAAGGCGCGCCGGCGTTCTCCTGGCCGTTCATGACTTTTGCGGTAAAAAGCCCACAGGCAGGACAGGCTGCTTTGCTGGCAGGCGTCCGCGGCGAGCTGACCGCCCTGGACAAAAATGTGCCAATGGTAGACGTGAAAACCGAGACCCAGGTCGTGGCCCAAGTACTATTCCTTGAACGCACATTTGCAGCTCTCAGCTCGGCCTTTAGCTTCCTGGCGCTGCTGCTGGCTTGCGTGGGACTCTACGGCACCATGGCTTACGCAGTAGCCCGCAAGACAAATGAAATCGGAATCCGCATGGCCCTCGGCGCAAAACGAGGGATGATCTTATCCATGGTAATGCGCGAG